>JBMNTN010000010.1:0-52200 GCA_050945755.1 Bacillota bacterium
CTCCTCATGCCTACTGAAACAAAAATCTTAATTTTATCATTTGCATCGTTCACGAAGCTGCAAAACAGCTTGAACAATCCGCCCGGCTGCCCTCCCATCTCCATAAGGGTTAGCAGCGACTGCCATCTCCCGATACTCCCGGGAATCATCAATTAATTTTATGGTTTCCTGAATAATTTTTTCCTTTTCTGTTCCGACAAGTTTTACCGTCCCGGCTTCCACCGCTTCCGGTCTTTCTGTTGTTTCCCGTAGCACCAGCACCGGTTTTCCCAGGGAAGGCGCTTCCTCCTGCATGCCTCCGGAATCTGTCAACACCAAATAACTCTTGGCCATCAGGTGGGCAAAAGGGTGATAATCCAAGGGTTCGATCAAGTATACCCCTGGTAAATCTCCCAAAACCTCACCTGCCATACTGCGTATTTTGGGGTTTTTGTGTACCGGGAACACCACTTGAATTTCCGGCCTGAGCTCTTTGATCGTCCTAATGGCCTGAAAAATCCGTTTCATGGGCTCGCCCCAATTTTCCCGCCGATGGCAGGTCACCAAAAGAACCTTCTTCTCCCAGTCAACTTTTTCTAATTGACACAGAGATAAGTCACAAGGCTTCGCCACTGTTTCCAAAAGAGCATCGATCACAGTGTTTCCCGTAACAAAAATCATCTCTTCAGAAACATTTTCTTTTTTTAAGTTTTCCTTGGCTGTCATGGTAGGGGCAAAATGTAAATCTGCCAGGCTCCCTGTCATTTTCCGATTCATTTCTTCGGGAAAGGGGGCATATTTGTTGTTGGTGCGCAGTCCTGCTTCTACATGGCCTACTTTTATCTGCCGATAGTAAGCGGAAAGAGCAGCAACAAATGTGGTCGTCGTATCCCCATGGACCAATACCAGGTGGGGTTTTTCCTTCTCCAGAATATTCTTCATTCCTGTTAAGACGCCGGCGGTAATATCATAAAGGGTCTGACCATGCTTCATCAGGTTTAAATCATAATCCGGAATAATCTCAAACAGGTCTAAAACTTGGTCCAGCATCTCTCTGTGTTGAGCCGTTACAGCTACTTTTGATATAATCTGATCCGGGTGCTCAGCGAGTGCTTTGACCACCGGGGCCATTTTAATTGCCTCCGGCCTGGTGCCAAAAACAGATAGAACTTTTAACATAAGTGGACAATCCTTTCTGCCATTGTCTCAGACACCGGGTAGCTCATTTGGTTTTTCCGCCCGGATGTCCGGAGCAAGATAGCCTTTTTGCACAAGTTTGTTAATATGTTCCTTTACCGCGTCTTCAATACTTACACCATAAGCCTCTTCAATCACAAACATCATGGAAACCGCCGTTTGCGCCACATCGAGAAGCTCCTTGGTAATCATTTTTATCACTTCTTTTTCCGCAACTGTCACCGGTTCCCCGTTTAACCCCCGAAATTTGCCGATAGCCTGGGCCAGCTCCCCCGTTTCCTCCATTAATTTAAGGGCAGTAGATTCCATCGTCGGCGATAGATTATTTAGCCTGGGCAAACTAATTGTCTTTATTTCCATTTCCACTACCACCTTTTAAACAATAACAAAGTTAAATAAATTCCTTATGCTTTTCAGGGAGAAATTTAATTAGTTCCAACCCCACCTCACAGGCAATTTGGCAGGCAAAGGAATCCGGATAGTCACCTTCATAAATGACCCGTTTGATGCCGCTGGTTGCCATTGCTTTAACACAAGTAGTACAAGGCCGACTGGTCACATAAACAGTGGCTCCGTCAAGAGCCACCCCATGCCGGGCGGCAAAATTGCAGATGTTTGCCTCGGCATGCTGAGCCCGGCAAATTTCCTGGCGTTGGCCGGAAGGAATCTTCAATTGGTCACGCAGGCATCCTGCCTGATCACAATGGGGCGCACCCGGAAGAGCGCCGTTATATCCTGTACCTAAAATTCGGTTATCTTTGCTGACAGCAACGGCTCCAACCTGTCGACGCAGGCAAGTGGAACGAGTTGCCACCTGGCGGGCAATTTCCATAAAATACTGATCCCATGATTTACGCATGCCAATTACCCCCGGAACAATCGTTACTTTGTGCCAAAGAGCCTGTCCCCGGCATCGCCCAGCCCGGGGACAATATAACCGTGCTCGTTTAAGTGAGAGTCCACTGCTGCAGTATAAATATCAACGTCATCGTATGCTTCTTGGACAGCTTTGACACCTTCAGGAGCGGCAATAATACACATTAATTTGATATTGCGAATTCCCCGGTCTTTAAGGAAACCAATAGCCGCAGTGGCGGAACCACCTGTCGCCAGCATCGGGTCAACTAAAATAGCATCTCTTTCCGTCATGTCACCGGGAAGTTTACAATAATATTCTACCGGCATTAATGTTTCCGGATCCCGGTAAAGACCGATGTGACCTACTTTTGCGTTAGGTATGATTTTCAGCATGCCATTGACCATACCCAGTCCTGCACGTAAAATCGGAATAATTGCCACCTTTTTTCCGGAAATCACCCGTGTTACAGCAAGCCCTACCGGAGTTTTTACCTCTACTTCTTCCGTGGGAAAATCCCGGGTAACCTCATAAGTCATGAGCATGGCTACTTCTTCTACCAGTTCCCGAAAGGATTTGGAACCTGTGTTTTCATCCCTGATAATACTTAGCTTGTGCTGTACCAACGGATGATCAAAGACCTGAACTTTTGACATAATATCCGTCCTCCATTCATGAATGATAATACAAGATGCAAGAATAGTTTGCTTGCTGCTCTTTGCTCAAATGCTGTGAGCTTACCGGTATAAAGGATACGCGTTTGTTAATTCCATGACAATTTGTTTTGCAGAATCTAATTTTACAGGGTCACGATGATAGGATAGCGCCAAGTTAATGGCCTCCGCCACCTTTTTAACCGCCTCTTCTTTCATTCCCCTGGATGTGATCGCTGGCGTACCTATGCGAATCCCACTGGTAACTAAGGGGCTTTGCGGGTCAAAAGGTATCGCATTCTTATTCACGGTAATACCAATATCATCTAGAATATGTTCTGCCTCTTTTCCGGTCAGCTCCTTGTTGCGCAAGTCTAATAGAAGCAGGTGATTATCCGTACCCCCGGAGACCAAACGGAACCCATAATCGATTAAAGCCGTAGCAAAAACCCCGGCATTTTTGATCACTTGTTCTTGATAATCTTTAAAGTCCGGACTACCGGCTTCCTTCAGTGCGACCGCTTTCGCCGCGATAACATGCATGAGGGGACCTCCCTGAGTTCCCGGGAAAATTGCTTTATCAATGACTTCTCTATACTCTTCTCGGGTAAGAATCATTCCCCCCCGGGGACCGCGCAATGTCTTATGTGTTGTTGTCGTCACTACATCTGCATGGGGGATGGGGCTGGGATGCAGCTTAGCAGCCACCAGTCCGGCAACATGAGCCATATCCACCATTAGTTTTGCTCCGGTTTCCCGGGCAATTTCCCCAAATCTTTCATAATCAATTACCCTGGGATAGGCACTGGCTCCCGCAACAATTAATTTCGGGTTAGCCTCCCGGGCAATCCGGGCAACCTCGTCATAATCTATGTATTCGGTATCCGGGTCCACTCCGTAAGAAACAAACTTAAAGAATGTGCCGGAAATGTTCACCGGGCTGCCATGGGTCAAATGACCGCCATGAGTGAGATCCATCCCAAGGACAACATCTCCTGGTTTTAAAAAAGCAAAATAAACGGCGGTATTTGCTTGCGCCCCTGAATGAGGCTGGACATTTACATGCTCGGCGTCAAACAAAGTCTTAGCCCTTTCCCGGGCTAAATTCTCTACAATGTCAACATATTCACAGCCGCCATAATAGCGTTTACCCGGGTAACCTTCTGCATATTTATTAGTGAGTACCGAACCCTGGGCAGCCATAACGGCACGACTGACAAAGTTTTCCGAAGCAATCAATTCGATTTTCCCCTGCTGTCTTCCTAACTCCAGTTTAATCGCATCGCTTATTTGCGAATCAACCTGTTCCAAATAGTCAAAACAACCCATACAAATCTTACTTCTCCTCTCAATTAGCAAGAAACTTCGACGTTAAATGGCCGGTTTTTGCTCCATAATTTCCCATAACAGTATATCAGCAACCTCTTCAAAAACATAGTAAAATTTTATGTTATTTATCCTGGTCTCTCAGATGTTTCTCTTCCAGTTTCTTAATTTTCTCCACCCGGCGGGCGTGGCGGCCACCGGCAAAATCCGTCGTCAGCCATGTTTTCACAATTTCCAAAGCCAATCCGGGGCCGATGACTCGTTCTCCCATTGTTAAAACATTGGCATCATTATGCTCACGAGACGCCCGGGCAGAAAAAACATCATGGCAGAGAGCTGCACGAATCCCAGGCACTTTATTGGCGGCAATGCCAATACCGATGCCCGTCCCGCAGATGAGAATTCCCCGGTCATAAGCACCGGAGGCCACGGCCTCAGCCACTTTTTCGGCAAAGTCAGGGTAATCTACAGATTCCTCATTAAATGTGCCAAAATCATCAAAATGATAATTGCCCTGCACGAAAAATTCTTTGACAATCTCTTTTAGTTTTAACCCCCCGTGATCACAGCCCAGTGCAATTTTCAAGTGTCCACCCCCATTGTTATCGGCTTTTAAAACATCCGCTATTCTTGTATCCAACGCCTTTTCTAATTCATAAGCGCAGTACCTGTATATATCTAAGGAACCCCCAAAGGGATCGGCAATATCCAAAACAGCAATCTTGTCCACCGCATTTGGACAAAGACTAAGCACAAATTGCTTTTGTCCTTTTGTCATGGTAAAAATAAAGTCAGCTTTTTCAATCAATTCCGGTGTCACCTGGCGTGCCTGATGATGGGATAGATCTAAACCTCGCTCCTTCATCACCTGAATAGCTTGCCTTGACGCCGGCATACCTTTACACGCGTGAGTTCCGGCAGATATTATTTCTACCCGCACCCCGTTTAGTGCCAATTGATCCAGCTTGTTCTTGGCGATGGTCTCCGCCATACTGCTCCGGCAAGTATTACCGGTACAGACAAATAGAATTGTCACAGACTTGTCCAATAAAACACCTCCCTAAAACAAGAGCTTGACGCCTACCGCGGCCAATATTAAACCACCGGCAATTTCTGCCTTTTCACCCAGCCATCCGCCTAAGCGCCGACCTAGGAAAAAACCGGTTGCCGTCATAATACCGGCAACAATCCCCAGCACTAAGACGGTCACAAAAATCTGCGCTTTCAGCGTTCCCAGACCAATGCCGACACTCAATGCATCCAAGCTGACGCTTCCCGCCAGCATAATTAAACCCCAAAATGATTCTAAAGATTTACTTTCCTTTTTTTTGCCGGCAACGTATTTTTGGGCTTGGGAAAAGGAAAAGACTTGTTTTCGCTCTTTATATACTTCCCATAGCATGTTGAGCCCAATGAGAATCAAAACAATTGCCCCAATCACCGTGGCTATTTCCCCTACCAGTTTACCCAGTGCCAAACCGATGCCCAGCCCAATTAGGGGCATAAAAATATGGAACAAACATACAACCCCTGAAGCAATCAGAATCCGATTAAGCGTAATCCCGGCAACCCCAATTCCAACCGCCAAGGCAAACGCGTCCGTCCCCAGGGCAACGGCAACCAGCATTACTGTGGAAAAATTCATTAAATTTTCCTCCATATGATAATGATTAACTTTATTATGTCCGCTGCCCATTACTTCAATAGTGAAAAGGTTTATTCTCTAATGAATGATCTTCACCAAAGTCATGAGTAGGACGCCTAAAGTCATGCCCAACCTGGCAAAGTTCGGGTGTTTCCTTTTTGCCTCCGGCCAAATTTCTTCAAAAACAATATAAAGCATGGCCCCGGCGGCTGCCGCCAGCAAAATGGAAATAAAGTTTTGAGAAAAGGAAACAAGCAGTAAACCGATTAGGGTGCCGACAGGGGTAAAAATACTGGCGAGGGCTGTGATCAAAAGAATAACCCGGCCTCTCATACCGCCCATTTTTAAAGGGATCCCAATGGCCATTCCTTCCGGAATATTATGTAGTCCAATCGCTAAGGCAATCATGATGCCTAACTGATTTGCCGCTTCATAGCCAACTGCAATCGCCATGCCCTCAGGCAGGTCATGCAGAGCAATACCAATTGCCACCAGATAACCTAAGTTTAATAAGTATCTCCTGTCCCGTTGCCGGCAAACGCCGGTTGTTGCGATAGAAAGAGCCAAATCAAGGGCCTTCAGCAAAAGAACCCCAAAGATTAGTCCAAAGGCAAATTTGAGCGGTGTCCCATAAATCCAAGCAGAAGGAATTAAATCAATAAAGGCCACCGCCAGCATAATTCCGGCAGCACATCCAAGAATAGCGGCAAGGAACCTTTCTCCGGGCTTTTGAATCACTACCGCAAAAAAACCGCCCAGACAAGTTGCCAACCCTGCCAATATACTATACCACATAACAGCCACCTTATTACCTCCAACACCTGTGGTTGCTATATGAACAGTATTCGATGCTTATTTAGTTTATAACCTTATTCCCGGCAGCACGGATCATTCTATTCATTACAGCGGCGCCCATCCCCTTCTCTGGAAATTCTTCAATTAAAATAATATCCGACCCCTGAATGTCGGCATTGCGGAAAGCAGCAAAGAGCCGGTGGGCTACCTCTTTTAAATCTTGGCGGGACCCCAGTATCTCAGTATAATGGGGATGAATCCCGTTCCCCAACTGCCCCGCTGTTTCTTCTGAAATGAGGATAGCCACCTTCTTTCCCCCTGCATTTAAGGAATGATAAAGTTTTTTTATTTTTTCGGGAAAGTCTTGTGCTCCCCGGGCTACAATAAAAACATCGGCTGCAGGGGAATAATGGGTGTATTTCATTCCAGGGGAACGGGGCACTTCCATCTCGCCTACTCCCCGGTCAATTTCCACCTGTCCGAGAGTTTCCTTTAATTCTTCAAAAGTAACTCCCCCTGGCCTTAGAATGATAGGAGGTTCACTGGTAATATCTAAAACAGTAGACTCGACCCCAACACTTGCCTCACCTCCATCCAACACCATCGCAACCTTTCCTTCCATATCATGCCAAACATGCCGCCCTGATGTGGGGCTCGGCTTACCGGAAATATTGGCACTGGGAGCCGCCACCGGAACACCGGCATATTCAATTAAAGCCTGGGCTATCGGATGCTCCGGCATGCGAATCGCTACCGTATCCAGGCCTGCGGTTACCTCCAAAGGAATGATTTTGCTTTTGGGAAAAATCAAAGTTAAAGGTCCCGGCCAATACTTTTTCATCAGAATCCGGGCTGCCTGGGGTATTTCCTTTACCAGGGGCGGGAGCTGGTCCAAATTTGAGATATGCACAATCAAAGGATTGTCTGAAGGACGGCCCTTCGCGGCGAAAATTTTTTTCACCGCAGCCCCTTCCAAAGCATTAGCACCTAACCCATAAACTGTTTCTGTGGGAAAGGCGACAACCTCTCCTTGCCGGAGCAATTGTGCCGCCCGTTTCAACATTTCTCTATCAGGTTTTTTTTCATTAAGTTTTATGTATTCTGTCTCCATTCTAACCACTCCGTTAACTGTCAGGATCATCTTCGTCATTCCCAAAAAGTATAATAGCCCCGGTTACCGGGGCTAACATTTAAATCAACCAAACAAAACAACTCCCGGGCATACACCTGCCTGCTTCCCGGCTTGAAACCAATAGATTGTTTTGCCGTTACCCGGAAAGGATGATATTTAATAATTATAACATATCCCCCATTTTTTTGTAAATCCCCCCAGCACTTTACCGGCCTCAATATGAAAAAACGCCAAAGACTAATACCCCCAGCACCCCGGACAAAAAGATCACCGAAAGCACCGAGAATTTGAAAACTTTAATCATGATCACAGAAAGCACCAAAAAAAGTGCTGTTTTAAAATCAATTACACTGGATTGGGCAATAAAAAAACCTGCTCCTCCAATCAATGCTACCACCATGGGACGCATCCCACGAAAAATCCTTTGTACTACCTGCAGTTTTCGAAATTTGGCATAAAACTTAGCGATCAATAAAACAATTAAAAAGGAAGGGGTCACCACTCCTAGTGTTGCCCAAAATGCACCCCACAACCCGGCTGTTTTGTATCCGACAAAAGTAGCTAGATTAATGGCAATCGGACCAGGGGTCATCTGGGAAATGGCAACCACATCGGCCATCTGGGACAAGGTAAGCCAGCTATGCAGGCGTACCACCTCTTTTTCCATGAGTGGGATCATGGCATAACCTCCGCCAAAAGAGAAGAGGCCTATTTTAAAAAATGTCATATATAATTGGGTCAGAATCATGGCGTGTTTCAACTCCCGCTATTGGTTGCTTTCTCCCTTACCCTGTCCCATTAGTTCCGATAATAAAGGGCGCCAAAGAGGCCCGCCCAGATAATAACAACAATTGGATGCAAGTGAAGAACAAGATTACCCACCAAGCCAAACAATAAAATGGCTACTCCTGCTTTATCCTTGATTGCTTTCTTTCCCATATTATAAGCGGCAAATATGAGGAGTACCACCACAGCCGGACGGGCACCCAGGAAAAATGCCTCCACATACTTATTGTCCTGGAACAATAAAAAGAAACGGGCGACCACCAAAATAATCAAAAAAGACGGCAAAGCAGCACCAATGGTCGCGGCAACAGCGCCGGATAAGCCAGCGATCCGGTAACCCACGGAAACTGCGGCATTAACGGCTATCACGCCGGGAGCCGACTGGGATACGGCTATTATATCCAAATACTCTTCAGAATCCAGCCATTTCTTCTCCCGGACAATGGCATTTTCAATTAAAGGCAACATAACATAACCGCCGCCAATAGTAAAAGCGCCGATTTTGCAAAATGTCCAAAAAAGGTTCCAAATTAATTTTTTTCCCATCATGTCACCCCTGAAACCGTCCGTAAACAAACCTATCTTGCCTGGCATAATCCTGAAAAACCCTTGCTCCGGCAAACCCGTAACTATGACATAATGCGCTTACTGCTTCACTTTGATTATAGCCGATTTCTAAAAACAAATGGCCGCCGGGGTGTAAAACCTGGCATGCCTCCGGGATCAAACGGCGATAAAAAGCCAGGCCATCCTCGCCCCCATTTAAAGCCAGTGAGGGTTCCCGCCTAACATCACTGGGCAAATCATCAATTTCCCCTTGAGGGATATATGGCGGATTGGATATGACAAAATCAAACTTGCTTTCCGGAAATTTCGTAAGACAGCCGACAGCTGCCTCCTTGCCAAAAGGTTTATATTTTGGGGAGGATAAAAAAGGAGCGAGTAAATCCCCCTCGATAAAGGTAATCTTATCTGCCACTCCATGACGCCGGGCATTCCTCACGGCTACTTCTAAAGCCGGTCGGGAAATATCCAGCCCAAAAAACTTACCTCGCGGGAAAAATTTGGCCAGGCTGACAATAATCGCTCCGCTGCCTGTGCCTACGTCTACCACCAAAGGTTGCTCATAATCCTCCAGCTTTTCCAGAACCAATTCCACCATACGTTCCGTATCCCAACGGGGTATGAGCACATTTTCATTAACCTCAAATTTCAGGGACATGAACTCTTGGCTCCCGGTGAGATATTGTAAAGGATAGTGCCCAATACGCTGTTTGAGCAGACGATAGAACCCCTCTTTCGCTTCTTGGGGGGCCGGCTCAGTCAATCTGGTCAGTAAGGTTTTATATTCAATCCCCAAACTGTAGGCAAGGAGAATTGCCGCCTCCGTCCGGGCACTTTCTATCCCGGCTGAGGACAGTTCCTTTTCCCCCTGCACCAGTAATTGGGCACATGAAGCATTCACCTGTTATTCAACCTTCTTTAATTTTTCTGCTTGGTCTGTGGTCACCAAAGCATCAATAATTTCATCAAGATTGCCTTCCAAAATCCATTCCAGTTTGTGCAGGGTGAGGCCGATGCGATGATCCGTCACCCGGCCTTGGGGGAAATTATAAGTGCGAATGCGTTCTGAGCGGTCACCTGAACCAACCATCGTTTTTCGCACACTGGCCACTTCCCCTTGCTGCTCTTCTTGATATTTTTCCAAAAGACGTGCTCTTAAAACCTTCATTGCTTTGTCTTTGTTTTTGATTTGGGACTTTTCGTCCTGGCAGGAAACCACCAAGCCGGTGGGCAGGTGGGTAATACGCACCGCTGACTGAGTAGTGTTGACCGATTGGCCTCCATGGCCGCTGGCACAAAAAACGTCAATCCTGATATCATTAGGATTAATATCTACTTCCACATCTTCAGCTTCCGGCAGGACCGCCACTGTTGCAGCGGAAGTATGAATCCGTCCGCTCGCTTCTGTGTCGGGAACCCGCTGCACCCGGTGGACACCGCTTTCAAATTTGAGCCGGCTGAAGGCGCCTTTTCCCTCAATTAAGAAAATTACTTCCTTGAAGCCTCCTAAATCCGTATAGTGGGCATCCATGATTTCCAAACGCCAGCCTCTTTTTTCTGCGTAGCGGTTGTACATTTTAAACAAGTCCCCGGCAAAAAGTCCGGCCTCATCACCACCGGTACCGGCGCGGATTTCGACAATTACATTCTTTTCATCATTGGGGTCTTTGGGTAGAAGGAGAATCCTTAATTCGTCCTTCATTCCTTCCAGCTTATTTTTTAATTCTCCCACTTCTATTTCTACAAGTTCCCGGAAATCATCCTCCAAGGTTTCCTTCAGCATCTGCCTGGCCTCTTCTAATTCTTTCTCGACCTTTTTGTATTCTCGAAAAATATGAACGACATCTTCCATATCGGCATGAGCCTTCACCAGCTTTTTCCATTCGTTCTGGTCAGCAATTATCTCCGGATCGGCCACCTTTTGGGAAAGTTCCTCATATTTATCTTCCAATGCCTGCAGCTTGTCAAACATTAATTTCACCTCATAAATAACATTCTCTTTTATAATACTTGTTCTTTAGGAAGCACAGCTTTCAAAGCCGTGATGGCAACCTCCAGCTGCTCTTTATCCGGTTCTCTGGTAGTGAGCCTCTGCAGCCACAACCCGGGGGCAACCAAAGCCTGCACTAATCGAATCTGAGGATTCCTTCCGGCAAATCTGATCAGTTCATAAGCTAACCCCGCAACTATTGGCATCATGGCAATCTTAATTAAAATGCGCAGAAAAACATCTGTCCTGCCTACAAAAGTAAAAACAAAAATCATTAAAAGCATGACCACCAAAACAAAGCTGGTTCCACAGCGAGGATGAATGGTACTATGCTTCATGGCATTTTCCGGCGTTAATTCCTCGCCTGATTCAAACGTTAAAATCGTTTTATGCTCCGCACCATGGTAAGCGAAAATACGCTGAATATCTTTCATCCTGCTAATCGCAATGATATAACTTAAAAATATTCCTATTCTGATCAGGCCCTCTAAAGCGCTGCGGCCAAACTGCCCAATATAGGGAAGTGAAAAGGACGCCAAGAAAACAGGGACCACAATAAAAAGCCCAATACCTAATCCCACGGCCACCACAACAGTTAGTACGAGTTCCCAGGGCTTTAATTGTTCCTCTTCTGATTCTCCTGCTTGGCTCGCGGACCAAGTAATCGCCTGCATACCAATAGCTAGTGATTCAATTAAGGAAACACAGCCGCGTACCAGAGGCCACTTTAATATCGGGAACCTCTCCCGCAGGGGGACCCGGGTCGATTCCTTTAAAACAATCTCATGGGACGACTTGCGCACAGCAATGGCACTGCCTCTGGCACCCAGCATCATTACGCCTTCAATTACTGCCTGCCCACCATATTGAAACGGCTTTCCTATTTTAGCCACCCTCTTTCTATCTAAATATTATACTAGAAACCCCAGTCAAGATACAAGACAGAGACAAGGAACCATTCTACTCTATTATACAAAAAAGCAGAGCACTTTGCTCTGCATTAACCAATACCGTATTTTTTCTTGAATTTATCCACACGGCCACCTTGCTCCACAAGTAACCGCTTGCTCCCTGTATAGAAGGGGTGACACTGAGAACAAACTTCAACTTTGATACTCTTTTTAGTAGATCTCGTGGTAAATTTATTGCCGCAGGCGCAAGTCACTTCTACCTCCTGGTATTTGGGATGAATACCTTCTTTCATGCCGGTCACCTCTTTTCCAAACAAACTTCTTAAACATATCAACGTGCAATATTATAGCACAGAGCTTTTCCCTTGTAAACTAAAAATACCGGAAAACTACCTTCTTATTCCACCGGGCGAGAATAATTGCCAATATCCAATTGGGGAATTTCTTCTTTTAAAACAGATATCATTTGGGTAACACCTAACGGGTTGTCAAATTGTCCGGGAATAATCTGCAAAAAAACATCCGGATCAATGTTTAGGTTGCGCAGTTGAATTTTGCGCACCCCGGTCTCCTTAATAATTTTAATTAGCGCCTCAACCTGGGAAGCATCATCAGTTACCCCGGGGAAATGAAGGAGATTCAGCGAAACATATACACCTGCCGCTGCAGCATACTGAAGGGAATCCCGGACATTGTCAAATGTGTAACTCTGGGGGCGGTGATAAGCTTGGTAAATTTCCGGAACGGCGCTGACCATACTCAGTCTAATGGCATCAATCCCAGCATCAACAATCAGCTTTAGCTTCTTAGTATTTCCCCCATTGGTATTAATGTTGATGGTGCCCTGATCTACAGTTTGCCGTATTTTTTGAATACTCGCCCCAATCAATTCTGCCTGCAGGGAAGGTTCTCCCTCACATCCTTGTCCAAAGCTAATTATCGCCCCTTCCCCCTTGGCTAAATGGGGAATGGCAATCTCCGTTACTTCTTTCAGGGTAGGAACAAAACCCAGACGGCTTTGAGGAGAGGGACAGCATTCGGCGGGTTGGGCGGAAATGCAGCCAATACACTGGGCATTACAGGCAGGGGAAACGGGAATTCCCCCTTCCCATCTTTCGTAAAAAATATTTTGGGCAGTAAAACAACCGTATTCCAAGGCGCACTTTCCCAACTGCTTCAAGAGGCGGTTTTCCGGAAAGGTGCTAAGTTTCTCTTCCACCAAAGATGGCAACTCTTTTTTATGGTAATTGACGGGATGCCACAAACGGTGTTCGTCGGTCTGGCAGGCCGCCACGACAAAACGCCCGTTTTTCACTCCAACTGCCGTATACCCAAAAAGCGGAAGAGGCTTAGACCTGTCACCGGAAAAGGCCGGGAGGAGGGTCCGGGTAAAGCCTTGGGGCAAAAGCGCTCCCACCGCCCATATTTCTTCTTTCTTTCTCCGGTAAGGGTTGGTGGTAACCCTTAAAAATTCGCCGTTTTTTTGGCTGATCCCCACCGGGTAACGGTAGGGCACCGCGACCAACGAAGCACCCTCCGGCAGGGGAATCAGTTCCTCTTCTAATGGTTCAAGAAAGCTGTTTCCACTTCTTCCAGCCATTTTAATATCAGGAATATCCATCATCTCACCGTTAGGCCGGGCAAACAGTATGTTGGGCACAGGCACCACTCCCATCACATTCACTTAATAAGATTTCGCTAAAAGGAAAAAAGGCGTTGGTACGCCTTCTACCTTCTACTCTACCCTAATCAGCGAGAAGTTGTCAACTCTTGCCGATTACAACCCGGATAAATAACGGATTGGATTGACCGTTTTTCCTTTGACATGTACTTCAAAGTGAAGATGGGGTCCTGTGGAACGTCCCGTACTTCCCACTTCGCCAATAATTTGTCCCTTTCTTACTTGCTGTCCCTTTTTTACTAAAATTTTGGAAGCATGAGCATAAACAGTTTTTAAATCCTGCCCGTGCTCAATCATGATTGTCTGCCCATAGATAGGACGCCATCCCACAAAGGATATCTGCCCGGCTTTGGCAGCCCTAATCGGCGTTCCGGTATCGGCGGCAATATCAGTACCATGATGAAATGCCCCCTTACGCCAGCCGTAATGGGAACTGATCACCCCGCTGACCGGGAGGAAAAATTCCTCCTCTCCACGGGAAGCCAGTTGCGGTCTTGCCATAGCAAGGGCTAAAACAACTTTTTCATCTTCATCAGCCTGCACCGGAATATAAATTTTAGTTCCAACCTGCATCCTGTTTGGTTGAGAAATATTGTTATATGCAATTAGTAAGTTGACATTGACACGGTACCTTTGCGCAATGTCCCAAAGTGTGTCTCCGCGCTGCAAGGAATAAGCCATTTCCGGTTCCCGCGGCAGGAAAACCCGCTGTCCGAGTTTAAGGCTTGCACCTGGGTTTATGTTGTTCATTGCGGCAACCAATTCTGCATCCAGACCATAATGACTTGAAATGCTTTTTACTGTTTCCCCTGGTTTTGCCCGATGTTCTATTCTATGAGACATAGCAGCTTTTGCAGATTCATGAAAAAGATTCATTAATGTCATGCTCATAATTGTGGTTAGGATTAAAAGCGGCACATACTTTTTTAAAATTTTTTCCATCTTTCCAACTCCTTCCTTTAACCACTTTAAAACATTGTTGACAAAAAGTTGGAAAAATATACATAAAGGTGGTTCCGCAGGATCAGCGGTACCACCTTTAACCGAAATTATCAGCTAGAAAAGTCGCGGATAGTGTCTGGTATTTTACTCAGGCGGGAACAGCTTAGGAAGCGCCCTGAGCAGGTCGGCATTGGTTTTTGTTTTTTCCAAAGCATCAATAAGCATTTCCGTCACCTCGGCATTATTCATAGAAGCAGTAATACGGCGGAAATTCCACATCAATTCAATTTCTTCTTTAGTTAATAAAAGATCCTCGCGTCGGGTACCCGACTTCTTTAAATCAATGGCGGGGAACAGCCTTCTCTCTGCCAGGCGCCTGTCCAAAACCAGTTCCATATTGCCTGTCCCCTTAAATTCTTCAAAAATGACATCGTCCATCCGGCTGCCCGTTTCCACCAAGGCAGTAGCCAGGATAGTCAAGCTACCTCCTTCTTCCACCTTCCGAGCAGCACCAAAAAATCTTTTTGGCTTATGTAAAGAAATTGGATCTAATCCACCAGATAATGTCCTCCCACTGGGGGGAATTACCAGGTTGTTAGCTCGGGCCAAGCGTGTAATACTATCCAAAAGGATGACGACATCCTGTTTATGTTCCACCAGCCGTTTCGCTCTTTCCAAAACCATATCAGCTGCTTTAACATGATTATCCGGTAATTCGTCAAAAGTGGAACTAACCACTTCGGCCTTTACTGAGCGCTGGATATCGGTCACTTCCTCGGGACGCTCATCAATTAATAAAATTATCAATTTTATATCGGGATAATTTCGACTGATACTGTTGGCAATCTTCTTTAAGAGGGTTGTCTTTCCTGCTTTGGGGGGAGCTAAAATCAAGCCGCGCTGACCTTTTCCCAACGGGGCAATTAAATCAATCATGCGCGTAGCCATTTCTTCCTCACCGGTTTCCAGAGTAATCCGTTCCTGAGGATAAATGGGGGTGAGCCCTTCAAAATGGGAACGTTCGGGAGAAAGTTCGGGCTTTACATTATTTACAGATTCCACACGCAGAAGAGCATAATACTTTTCCGAATCCTTTGGCTTTCTCACCTGCCCCGCAACACAATCTCCCGTCCTTAAATCAAATTTCCGAATTTGGGAAGGAGAAACATACATATCCTCCGCACTGGGCAGATACCCCACAGGACGAAGAAAACCATAACCGTCCGGCATTTTTTCCAAAATGCCCTGAGCATGAATCAGCCCGTCTTTTTCCGCCTGGGCTTTCATAATTTGCAAGATCAACTCTTTTTTATGCAATTGGTAATAACGCGGAATCTCCAATCCCCGGCCGATCTTATAAAGCTCAGTCATGGTTTTGGATTCCAAATCCGCAACAGTCATTATTAGCCTCCTTATTTAAATCTATTGTCTATGCTTCAAACAACAACTTGCCGGCTTAAAACAGCTGATTCCCTTTTTCGCCCAGTGTAATTTGATTTAACGGCGGGACAAATAGAAATGTAAATCACACCAAAAAACAACAGCATTATTCTGCTTCCCGGGCAAAAAGATCTGCTCCCATTCTGCAATGTAAAAAAATATTGGGCATAGGACAGTAAAATGGATGGCCGATAATAAGGCAGAATAAGCCGCCGGCAGATCTTAAAACATCCGAAAAGCACACTGCAATTGGTTTAGGGGAAAAAGATTAGTGATTTGTGAGAAAGCAATGCAGTAAAAAGATGCGGAAAGAAAAAGCCTCCCTGCAGCGAAAAAGCGGGTAGACTTTCTCCCTTAAGCTAGTATATCACTAGCTATCTTTTTTAGTCAATTAATCAACATCTACATTAATCTTTTCAATTAAAGGTTTTTTCGCAAATATATGAGTGGCTTCGACAAATCTGATTGTACCTGTTTTCGCCCGCATTACTAAGGTATGGGTGCATGCTCCTGAACTATTAAATACTACCCCTTTTAAAAGACTGCCATCGGTAATCCCAGTAGCACTGAAAATAACATCATCACCCCGCACCAGATCATCCATGGTAAGGAGTTTATTGACACTACCGATCCCCATTTTCAGGGCTCGATTATACTCCTCTTCGTTGGAAGGAACTAAACGACCTTGCAACTCACCGCCTAAACACTTTAATGCTGATGCAGCCAAAACTCCTTCCGGGGCTCCTCCGATACCCAGCATAATGTCTACTCCCGAACCCTCCACTGCAGTGGCTACCGCAGGAGAAACGTCCCCGTCGGAAATCAGTTTAATCCGGGCGCCACATTCTCGCACTTCATTAATAATTTTTTTGTGGCGGTCCCTGTCCAAAATAACTACGGTTAAATCATGGACAGATTTTTTTAAAGAAGCAGCCACAGCTTTCAAGTTATCACTTATCGAGGCATCAAGACTAATTTTCCCTTTTGCCCACGGTCCAACGGCAATTTTATTCATATACATATCGGGGGCATGAAGCAGACAGCCTGTTTCGGCCACAGCAAGAACGGCAATAGCGCCGTTTCCACCTTTGGCAACCAGGTTTGTCCCTTCCAAGGGGTCAACAGCTACATCCAGTTTAGGTTGGGACCCGTTTCCCACCTTTTCCCCAATATAAAGCATAGGGGCTTCATCCAACTCCCCTTCCCCGATTACTACCGTACCGTCCATAGATATCGTATCAAAAACAGCCCGCATCGCCCGAACAGCAGCATCATCGGCAGCCATTTTATCCCCTCGGCCCATCCAGCGCGCAGATGCCAAAGCAGCAGCTTCAGTAACACGGACAAACTCTAATGTTAATTCTCTTTCCATCCTAAATTCCCCTCATTCCCCATTTTTGTCTGTCAAATAATTATACTATAAAAATACTTATCAAACCTATTTATTTTTTACCGTTTCCCAGTCCGACAAAAATTTATTAATTCCGGCATCAGTCAAGGGATGTTTCAGCATCTGCATAATTACTTTATAAGGCACTGTAGCAATATCCGCGCCCAAAAGAGCCGCCTGGGCAACATGCATGGGATGCCGGACACTGGCCACAATGATTTTCGTAGAAAAACGATAATTATCAAATACCGTAACAATCTCTTCAATCAGCTTCATACCTTCCTGACCGGCATCGTCCAGTCTCCCCACAAAGGGGCTGACAAAATAAGCGCCTGCCTTTGCAGCAAGAAGTGCCTGGTTAACAGAGAAAATTAAAGTCATATTCACCTTAACTTTCTCTTCACTTAGAACTTTCGTGGCCTTTAATCCTTCCCCGCTCATGGGAATTTTGATGACAATATTAGGGTGAATCTTCACCAGTTCTCGGGCTTCTTCTATCATGCCGGCACTCTCTAAAGAAATTACCTCAGCACTAATCGACCCATCTACAAGCGCAGTTATTTCTTTTACTACCTGCTGAAAGTTCCGGCCTTCCTTGGCAATCAGGGATGGGTTTGTGGTAACGCCGGAAATAACTCCCAATGCTTGGGCCTCCCTGATTTCAGTAATGTTGGCACTGTCAATAAAAATTTCCATAAGACACCCCCGGAATTTTAGTTAATATTTTTTTCTTTTTCTTTATGTAGTTTCTACATAAATGCTAAAAATCCGTCTTGATCTTTTTTCCGCTACTGACAAGATGGCCCAATAGAAAAGAGCAGGAAGACCTGCTCTTACTTTTTCATGCTTTCCCCGAACTCCCAAAAAGTCTGATTTTTTCTCGAATCAACTCAGTCATTGCCTTTTTGGCCGGTCCCAAAATCTTTCTTGGGTCAATTTCATTAGGACAGGCAGCAATAACTTCCCGTACTTCTCGAACAAATGCCTCGCGAATATTGGTATCTATGTTAATCTTTCTCACCCCGAGCCTGATCGCCTCTTGAATAGCTTCATCGGGAACCCCAGACGACCCATGCAATACAATGGGAATCTTTACAAGGCCCTTGATTTTTTCCAGCCGGGGAAAATCCAATTTGGGTTCTCCCTTATACTGGCCATGAGCAGTACCGATCGCAATTGCCAGTGCATCTACACCGGTTGATTCCGCAAAAATTCTCGCTTCCTCGGGATCAGTGAAAAGTGCCTCTCGTTCGTCTACACTTATATCATCTTCCGTACCGCCGATTTTTCCCAACTCCGCTTCCACCGATACGCCCACTGCCCGGGCTACTTCAATCACCCGATTCGTAATATCAATATTCTCTTTTAAGGGAAGCTTTGAGCCGTCAATCATCACGGAAGAAAATCCATATCTGATGCACTGCATCACCTGAGCAAAACTGGTGCCGTGATCCAGATGCATAGCCACGGGAACTGATGCCCGGTCCGCTGCAGTTTTGGCAAGCGCCATAATATAATCTAACCCGGCATATTTAATAGCTCCTTGGCTCGCCTGCATAATAACCGGAGAATTTTCTGCTTCCGCCGCGTCCACAATTGCTTGGACAATTTCCATGTTGTTGCAATTAAATGCCCCAACCGCATACCCGCCTGCTTCTGCTTTTAATAATAAATCTTTAACTGGAACTAACGGCATTTATGTGACACCATCCTCTTATTATTTTTTAAATTGTTTTCTTGGCTTTTTAGGTTTATCTATCTTTTTTAGAATAAGCCCTTGATCCGACAGTATAATTTTATTTAACTGTTTTAAGGCGATAAGATCTGCTTTAGTTTCGGCAAAGATAACCCCCTGGGCACCACAATCGCTGCACACAAGCTCCAAACGGTCCGGGAGAATCTCCAGGTCAATATTAGTATTACCACATTGGCATTCTAACAGCCCTTTTTCCGAAATAGTATTTAAGTATTCCAACACTTGGTACATGACATCAGGGTTATCGAAGAAATCAGAAAACCCGGCGTCCTCGACCAAATCGATAATAGCCTTTTCCTGGTTATACCAAGCCTCTTTAACTTTTTCCTTGGGCCCAATAAAACCAATTTCCAAACCGGTTTCCAAGCATACCAACGGTAAGAGCTCCGTCGACCAGATTTCTTTGAGCATATAATAATAAACATGGTTTGTTTCACACATGCTGCAGTCAACCTGTAAAGAAAATTTCTTTTTGTTGGTCGTACTGATTATTACCGCAATCGCACCGCAATCACAATTCAGCCGGACTGTGCCCGAACCGGAAAATGAAAATAGGGAAACAACATGAAAGCTCAATTTACCACACTTTGAGCAACGTAAACCTAATATGGTACTGGTGCTCATTATCATTTTAAAACCCCCCACTATAAACCGGACATCCAAGTCAGCTGCAGTTTACGGGTCGACTTCACTTTTACGCTTTAAAAAAATGTTCGCCACGGCAAACCAAAATCCTGCAAGTCGAGCTTAAGCTCTTCATATTTTTTACTCTTATGCAGTAGTTTTTTCACTAAGGGTGTCTGTGATTATTTGACGCAGTTCTCTTAAATCAAAGGGTTTAGTGATATATTTCTTTACACCCATCTTTGTCGCTTGAGCTACAATTTCTAATTCCCCATAGGCCGTCATCATAATCACCGGACACTGGAAGTTCATTTTCCTGAGGTTTTTCAGTACTTCCAGTCCATTCATCCGCGGCATCTTCATGTCCATAATAACTAAATCCGGGTTATGCTCTTTAACCAGTTCAATAGCTTCCATTCCGCTTCCAGCCATATATACTGCTCTAAAATCATCTTTCAGGGCTTCAAAAAGCAATCTTCGCACTCCTAACTGGTCATCAACAATTAATATTGACCACTTTTTCTCAGGCAGACTGTTCATGAAGCTCACCCCCATGTAATATCCCTTTTAACTATTCTCATTTATTTGGTAATATCCTCCTGGTATTGCTAAAATTATTCAAATTTTAAGAAATTGGGATGTCGGGCCCCTTTAATAGCATCCCACTGATATCACGTATCGCCACAGCATATCCACCCCGGCAAAATACCCTGGGCAGCCTGGCCCCGGCAGAAGTACGGCGCAGTGGTACACTTACCTCGTCTCCCACTCTCATATTATGCCCGGAAGCGTTTAACATACACAACTGCATGGCAATTCTCCCCACCACCGGGATTTTCTTGTCATTCCACCAAACATAATTAACAGGAATCAGACGGGCAAGTTGTGCCAGTCCTTTAGCTGTTGATTTGATTAAATCATATGTTTTAACGGGCCGGGTATGAGGTTCCTGACCAAAGCCGTCAGCATAGCCTATTGCTATGACAGCAACATCTAAAGGTTCTTTCGCAACATAATCCCTCCCGTAACCCACAGAAGAACCGGCAGGCAATCTTTTAACAGATAAAACCCGCGCCTTAACTTTCCATGGGTCCTTTAGCTCCAATTTCTTTTGGACATAAGGCGAAGGATATTGGCCGTAGAGAAGCGTCCCCACCCGGACCATATCAAGTTCCATTTCCCTTAAATCCAACAGGGCGGCACTGTTGGAAATATGAGCAGTTCCGTAGGGATATTGTTCTTTTTTGAACTGATCCAGCACCCGACAAAACACCTGAAACTGTTTTTGGGCATGGTGCTTTTTTCCCGCCATGGCAGTGGCAAGATGTGAGTAAATGCCTTGGAGCGAAAGAGAAGACAAACTGTGCATCCTGCTGATGAAATGACCCACTTCCTCCGGCAGCACCCCGCTCCTCCCCATTCCCGTCTCCACCTTCAGGTGAAAGCCTGCTTTAATTCCTATCTCTGCCGCCTGGCGAGCCAAAGCCTCTAACGCAGCTATACTGTCTATTGTCGGAATCAATCCATAGTCCAACACCGTTTTTACCTGGCTGGGCAAAAGCGGGGCAAAGACAAGTACCGGCAAGGTAATTCCATTTTGGATCAGCTCTCTTCCTTCTTCAATTGTTGTAACCGCAAGCATATCCGCACCCGCTTCTTCCAGGGCATGGGATATTTCCACTGCACCATGGCCATAGGCGTCAGACTTAACAACCGCCATAATTTTCACATCCGGGGAAACCAGGCGTCTTACTTCCCGAAAATTGTGGACGACAGCGTCCAGATTGATTTCAACCCAGCGGGTAAACTCATACTCTCCCATGATAAAACCTCGTAAATTATTTCTTGAATTTTTTCTTTAGGGCAATCATTTTTCTTACTCCCTTATAATAAATGGGTTCCAGCGTCTGGTACAGCCGGTAACCAATTGGTTGGTAAACCAAGTCATATTCACCGATAAACTCAGTAAAATCACCGTTAAAGCCCTTTTTAAATCGGTACAGACCGTAAAGAGGGTTGTCCTCACTTAGCTGACCCGGCACTCCCCGGAAATCGTACATGGTACAATCCTGGCTTTTTGCCCATTTAATCATTGTCCATTGAATCAGATAATTAGGCATAACATTCCGGGCGGCATTACTGGAGGCACCATAGATATACCAAGCCTTTTTCCCCAGCTTAAACATTAAGGTCCCTGCAATGGGTTTCCCTTG
Organism: Bacillota bacterium; assembly: GCA_050945755.1. Lineage (GTDB taxonomy): Bacteria > Bacillota > Dehalobacteriia > Dehalobacteriales > Dehalobacteriaceae > JAQVXR01. The sequence goes on from JBMNTN010000010.1 coordinate 21,881, forward strand.
GTATTCCGCCATGAAAAGCTTGCCGAAACCTTTGGGTACCAGGTAATCGTAAAAGTCCTCAAAATAGCTGTAGGAACGGATCAGGAACCGGTCTCGTTCCGCAGTTTCAAGGAGTATCCGGTAAAAATCGGGGAGGTCTTCTCGGCTACAGTCTTCTTTTATTTTTACCCCTTTTCTTTCCGACAACCGAATGTTATAGCGGGTTTTTTGGTGAAAGCTTTTCATCAGCTCTTCTTCGCTGGGGGTGATATTCAGACGAAAGACATATTTCGGCTGAACCCCTTCAAAGCCCTCACCTTTTTCCGCACTCTTAAATCCCGCTGTTTTAAGAGCTGTCTGCCACCTTTCATCATCAGATAAAACATCCGGGTCAATTTTAAGAAAGATAACATTATTTTTTTTAGCTAAATCCTTGATTTCATCCAGTAAAAATTCAAACAGTTCTCTGTCTTCGATATCAATCACCGGACCCCGAGGGGCATAAAAAATATTTCTTTTTAATACAGGGATTTCCCGTTTTAAAAGAGAAACAGCCGCTATTGGCCGGCCGTCTTTTTCCACAAGAAGTCTTAACGGGCGCCACCCGGTTTTCGATTTAATTTCGCCCCATTCCCACGTCTGAAGAATATGCCCTTTGGGATGCAATTCAATAAATGAGTTAAACAATTCTTTATCTTTTTCTGAAATCAGCCGTGCTTGAAAGCCCAATGTCCTTTCCTCCTCGTCGGCAAAACACATTATATTCTTGGCAACACTTTCATAGCTATTCGTGAAAGCCTGCTGTTTTCCTGCATACCTATCCTTTGCAGCAACAGTCAGGTTTAAACATTCTGCTTTGCTCTTTTCCTGGCACCTTGCCGGTTTCAATCTGCTATAAAAACAAGCTAATCATAATATGCTTAGATCTTACTTGGTAAAAAAAGAGCGCATCAAGCGCTCCAGACTGTTGAGATATGACAATAAGTTGATAAGTGGTGCCTGGCACCAACTCATCAACTTATTATAAAAGGTTTTCCCGGAAGTTATTTGTTTTGTCTCAGCCGCAGAGCCGCTTCCACAAATTTTCGGAATAAGGGATGGGGCCTATTGGGACGAGATTTAAATTCCGGATGAAACTGACAACCGACAAACCATGGATGTTCCGCCAGTTCCACTATTTCTACCAAGCGGTTGTCAGGGGATGTCCCACAGATAACCATTCCTTTATCTGTTAAAATATTTCTGTACTCATTGTTAAATTCATATCTATGCCGGTGGCGTTCATAAATAATTTCATCATGATAGGCTTGGAAAGATTTACTATCCCCCACCATTTTGCATGGATATAAGCCCAGACGCATGGTACCGCCTTTTTCTTCAATCTCTTTTTGCTCCGGTAGTAAATCAATTACCGGGTAGGGTGTATTTTCATCGAATTCCGAACTGTTGGCACCCTTTAAACCGGCAACGTTACGCGCAAATTCCACGACGGCAAGCTGCATGCCTAAGCAAATACCGAAATACGGTATTTTGTTTTCCCGGGCATATTGGGCTGTGGCAATTTTTCCTTCGATACCGCGGTCACCAAATCCGCCGGGAACCAAAATTCCATTCACTTTACCTAAATATTCTCCGACATTTTCTGAAGTCAGATCCCCTGAATAAACCCAGTGGATATTAACTTTGGCCTCATGATAAATGCCGGCGTGCCTCAAGGCCTCAGCTACACTGAGATAAGCATCGGGAAGTTCCACGTATTTACCCACCACGGCAATATCCACACAACGCTTGGGGTCTTTAACCTTCTCGACCATTTCTCTCCATTCTTTTAAATCCGGTTCCTGGCACTTTAATCCAAGCCGTTCAATAACAATATCATCAAGCCCTTCTTTCTTCAGGGTAAGGGGAACTGCATAAATATTTTCATCATCAACCGCCTGAATTACCGCATCCTTATCGATATCGCAAAACAGGGCAATTTTCTCTTCCATCTCTTTTGATATTGGCATTTCTGACCGGCAGACAATCACATCCGGCTGAATGCCGATACTACGCAGCTCTTTAACACTATGTTGGGTTGGTTTAGTCTTTGCTTCCCCGGCAGCTTTGAGGAACGGTACCAGGGTTACATGGATATAAAGAACATTATCTCTCCCAATATCGCCTTTCATCTGGCGAATTGCTTCCAAAAAAGGAAGGGATTCAATGTCACCAACCGTACCGCCAATCTCGGTAATTACCACATCCGGATTGCTTTCTTTTGCGATGCGCAAAAAACGTTCTTTAATTTCATTAGTAATATGAGGTATTACCTGCACAGTACCGCCTAGGTAGTCCCCACGTCTTTCTTTCTTGATAACCGTATTATAGATCTTTCCGGTGGTTACGTTACTGTACTTACTGACGTTGATATCTACAAATCGTTCATAATGACCAAGGTCAAGGTCAGTTTCCGCTCCATCGTCAGTAACAAATACTTCCCCATGCTGGTACGGGCTCATCGTACCTGGGTCAACATTTATATAAGGATCAAATTTTTGAATAGCAATCTTGATTCCACGACTCTTTAATAATCGACCCAATGACGCTGCGGTAATACCTTTGCCCAGGGAAGATACCACTCCGCCGGTTACAAAAATAAATTTAGCCATCTTCATTTCCTCCTCGCGGGACTAACCTCCTTTAGGCCCTCATTATTCTATCCTTTTTATTAAAATGCTGTCAAGAAAACCGAAAAAATGCCTTGGCGTTTTACATTTGCTCCGGAGCAGATACTCCTACCAGCCGAAGCACGTTGCGAATGCAAATGCCGGCTGCTTTCACCAGCATCAACCGAGCATTTCTTAAATTCTCATCTTCAATCAAAACCCGGCAGTTAGTATAAAAAACATGAAAGAGGCCGGCCAAGTCATGAGCATAAGCGGTCATCCGGTGGGGAGCCAGGCTAAGTGCTGCATTGGCAATTTCTTCGGGCAGGTCGGCAATCTTACGAATCAATTCCAATTCTGACTGCTCAGTAAGCAATGAAAGATCAACCGCTACTTGGGGGATAGGATAACCCATCTCTTCCGCCTGCCGCAAAATGCTGCAGATTCTGGCATGGGCATACTGAACATAAAAAACAGGATTATCTGCGGACTGACTTTTTGCCAAATCCAGGTCAAAATCCAGGTGGCTGTCCGGGCTGCGCATAATGAAGAAGTAGCGGGCAGCATCCTTCCCCACTTCTTCCACCAATTCATTTAAGGTAACATATGTCCCCGTCCGCTTTGACATACGAAGGATTTCTCCGCCCTTAAATAAACGCACCAACTGCATCAGAACAACTGTCAACCGGTCAGGCTCATAACCCAACGCCTGAACAGCACCTTTCATCCGAGCCACATGGCCATGATGATCCGCACCCCAAATGTTAATCACCTGGTCAAATCCCCGCTGGAATTTGTTTTTATGGTAAGCAATGTCGGCAGCGAAATAAGTTGGCAGTCCATTGGAACGAACAACTACTTCATCCTTTTCATCACCAAACCGGGTGGTATTAAACCAAAGAGCTCCTTCGTTTTCATAGATAAACCCTTTATCCCGCAGCTCATTAATAACTTTTTCAATCTCTCCCCCATCATGCAGAGATTGTTCACTAAACCAGACATCATAATTAACCCCAAAGTCCTCCAGAGTTTTCTTGATAACAGATATTTTTTCTTCCAGAGCATATTTCACCAAGAGTTCCCGGCGCAGATTTTCCTCAACCGATTTATACTTATCGCCAACTTTCTCGATCAGTGCTTTCATGGTATCAATCAAATCTTGACCATGATAGCCGTCTTCAGGAAAAGGCACATCTTCACCTAAGAGCTGCAAGTATCTTGCCTCTAATGACTTGGCGAACTTTTCAATTTGATTTCCCGCATCATTGATATAAAACTCCCTGGTTACAGAAAAACCTGCCGCAGCTAGCACAGCGGCCAATGAGTCGCCAAGAGCAGCTCCCCGGGCATTGCCCATATGAAGCACTCCCGTGGGATTGGCGCTCACAAACTCCACTTGAACCCTTTTCCCTTGACCAACCTGGGAACACCCGAAATTCTCATCCTGTTTTATTACATCGGGTAAAACCTGGTACAGCCATTTATAGTCAAGAAAGAAATTAATAAAGCCAGGGCCGGCGATTTCTGTCCTGTCAACCCACGTTCCTTCACAGGTAAAATGGCGGAGAATTATTTCCGCAATCTTTCTCGGCGGCATCTTCGCCTCTCGCGCCATTAACATGGCGATGTTGGTAGCAAAATCCCCATGTGACTTTTCTCGGGGTACTTCCAAAACAAACTCGGGCATATGCTCAAATTGCAGGTCCCCGTTTTCCCTTGCCGAATTTGCCGCCTGACCAATTCTTTCTATAATTTTACTTTGAATATCTTTCACAATGCTCACCGAAAACTGACCTCCGTTTTCCCAGAATTTTATTTCTATTCGCTTCTAAATAGATTTCTCCTGCCAAAACCTCCCCCTTTTCGGCAGTGCAAAAATCGCGGAGGTTTAATCCATAGTATTATTGACAGTTTAATCATTTTAGTCTCTCCAATAGACTATCACTTTTAACCATAAAATACAAAAGGGAACCTATCGGTCCCCCATAATTTTTATGGTTATATTTTTGCCCGTTAAGGAAGAGCAATCATATATACGTTTTTGTAATCAGTACCGGCTTTTTTAGCGTTAAGAATAATTTTTTTGTTATCCGGCGTCCAAATTAATTCATCTACTTGGCTAAAAGCATCCTCCGGATTCGTGACCTGAATAAGGACATCTTCCCTCATAAAAAGTACGTACAGGCATCCCAATTTATCCGTAAAAGCAATCTTGGTACCGTTAGGGGACCATGCAATGCTGCTTCCTCCCCCGACTTGGGTCATCTGAGTAGGTGTAGATCCATCAGCAAAGGCCAACCAGATTCCCGTGGCTGAATTTTCATCATCTTCACCAGATACTCCTAAGTTCACTGCGATCTGCTTCCCATCATGGGACCACCTTGAGACCACTGATGCTGCACCATCAACAGGAATCTCTCCCGGCCACCACTCCGGTAATTCTTTTTCGGATATAATGCCTTCTTCCGGCTCAGTCTCAACTTTTTGCGGTTCTGCTCCGGTCTTTAATTCTACCTGCCAGAGCTGAGATTTACCGTTAGCTGCCATAGTATAACAAACAGCACTGCCGTCTTTTGTCAGTACAGGATCAACTACATTGCCTGTGAGGTTCGCGACCAAAGGCACCACTTCCACCGAGTCTGTGCCATTTTGGGGAGATCCGGCGCGGGGCAGTTGAATGATATTTTTCCCACCTTGAATTGATTCAGACTTCTTGGGGGGATTGTTTTCCCCAGCCCCCGGCTGTTCCGGCGGTTTTGGATCGGTTTTATCTTCCGGACCCTCAATTCCGGTCTTTTCTCCAGCGTTTTCCGGTGCTTGAACATCTTCTGTTCCGGGCACAGGCGGTGGGTCATTTTGTTTTCCCAGGTCAACTTGCTCAGTAGGCTTGGTGTCCACTCCTGGTGCATCTACACCGGCTATTTTCTGATCGGGAGTATAAAACTTGGTACCAAACAAAAAAATCATCAGTACAGCCAGAGAAACTGCCGCCGTCATCAATTGGCGGCTTCCCGCCCACTGACTGACACTGTCTTTTAATCTTTCCAGCCAGCCCTTGGGCTGATCAGAAAGAGACTTGCTGTTATTTTCCACAGAAAGATCATAAGCCGTCATAATTCGTTCTGTCAAATCTGCCGGCGGTGTGACGGGAACAATTGTTTTTTGCAAAAGATTATGGGTTTCTAAAACTAACCGGTATTCTTCACGGCATTCCCGGCATACACGTAAATGAGCAGAAAGGGCTTCTTCCTCGGGCAGGGACAATTCTTGGTCTAAATATTTATAAAAAACCTGCTTAGCCTCTTGACAGTTCATATTTTGTTTGCCCCCTTTCCCAAAATTTATTTAACCGCTTTTGCAACAGCTGCCTTCCCCGGTATAACCTGGTTTCAATTGTAGAGACAGGCAACCCCATTGTCTCAGAAATCTGCTGGTATGACATGTCTTCCAAATACTTTAAGACCATCGGAACCCGGAAATTCTCAGGTAATTCAGCAATCGCTTTATGTACCACTTCCTGAACCTCTTTAGTCTCAAAATAATCCTCAGGTTGGATACTCCTGTCCGGAACCGATGAAACAAAATCAATCACATTGTCCAGGGAATATGACTCCTTTGGTTTTTTCTTCAGCGCGTTATAACAAACATTAGTTGCAATTCGATACATCCAGGAAAAGAATTTCCTCTCTCCGTCAAATTTATCCAGTACCTTAAACAGATGGAGAAAAACCTCTTGAGTAAGATCGCTGGCGTCTTCATAATTGTTAGTCAATCGGAATGCTAAACTAAAAATCTGCCGCTGGTACCTGTTAACGAGTTCCTCGAACGCCTCTCTTTTCCCTTTGAGGCAAAGAATCACTAACTTTTCGTCGTCCAAGCGGTTCACGGAACCACATCCTTTTACCTCTCATAATATAATACAATCTTTATTCGAAAAAACTTGCAGTTTTTTTAAATTAATTTCAGTTTATCATATTGAAATTCTATTACCAATGGAAAACTGTGGGGTGAGGGAGTTTTTTACCTTTTTTATAGACGTATTGCCAATGAAAAAGGTTCAAGAAGAAAGCCTTGCACTAAAAATAATAGAAAGGGTATTTAAAATACCCTTCTTAAGAACCTAATGCCATTTACCCTAAGACCACTTCCACCTTGTATTCTTTTCCGTCGTCAACCAGCACCAAAAAATTGTCTCGTATGCGCCGACCGTTTACCGTAATTGACTTGATCCCATGATACGTTCCTTGAGGATTTTTCACCTCAATCTGATAAACACTCTTTAAATATCGATAGCGGAGGGAAAAACCCGGCCATTCCTTGGGGATGCACGGTTTGAAATAGAGCTTTTTCCCCTCTTTCCAAAAGCCTAAGATCGCTTCCAAACCAACTTTGTACATCCAAGAAGCGGAACCGGTATACCAAGTCCAACCTCCCCGACCCACGTGAGGCTGAACGGCATAGACATCGGCGGCGATTACATAAGGCTCAACTTTATAGGTGGCGCTTTCAATAGAAGTCCGGGTATGGTTAATCGGATTAATCATGTGGTACAAAGACCACGCCTTATCCTGGCAGCCCATTTTCGCAAAGGCATAAATTACCCAGGCAGCAGCATGAGTATACTGACCTCCGTTTTCCCGCACACCGGGAACATATCCTTTAATGTAACCGGGGTTTAAATCACCGTCATCGAAAGGTGGAGTAAGGAGCATCACCAGTCCTTCATCCTTTTTCACGAGGTAATTCTCTACAGCAGTCATGGCATCAACAATTCGCTCTTTTTGACCCGCCCCGGAAATCACTGCCCATGATTGAGTCAAGGAGTCAATTTTACACTCGGTATTCTCTGCAGAACCAAGGGGAAGCCCGTTATCAAAATAAGCACGCCGGTACCAGCTTCCATCCCAGGCATGAAGTTCAATATTTTCGGCAATCCGCTGGGCAGCCTCCAGGTAACGTGTACCCCGATCCTCATCATCCATTTCCCGACAAAGAGGGGCAAAATTATTTAAGATGTTAATCAGAAACCAGCCTAACCAAACGCTTTCCCCCCGGCCTTGATTACCCACTGTGTTCATCCCGTCATTCCAATCGCCGGATCCCATCAGCGGAATCCCGTGTACCCCGGTCTTTAACCCCCGCTCAATAGCCCGGACACAATGGATATAGAGTGTGCTTGTTTCCTCAGATACTCTTGGAATACTATACCTCTCATCCTCTCCCTTTTTGAGAGGCTCATCCTTTAAGTAGGGAACTTTTTCTTTAAGGATGTCAGTATCACCTGTGTTTTTAATATATTCACTGGTGACGTAAGGAAGCCACAACAGGTCGTCGGAAAAACGGGTGCGCACACCTTTATCCCCTGCACCCGGATGCCACCAGTGCTGAACGTCTCCTTCTTCAAACTGATGGGCGGCATGAAGCAGAATCTGGCTCCGGGTTAATTCTGGCCAAACAGATACCACTCCCAATCCATCTTGGAGTTGATCCCGGAAACCATAGGCCCCGCCAGACTGATAGAGAGCAGACCTCCCCCACAGCCGGCAAGAAATGATTTGGTAAATCAGCCAACCGTTCATTAAAATATCCATAGTTTGATCCGGCGTCCTAACTTGCACTATCCCCACTTTATTAAGCCAAAATCTTTTAGCTTCCTCCAGGGCGCTTTGAGACACTGTCAAATCTCGATACCGGGCAGCAATCCGCCGGGCGTCCTCTTGGTTTTTTCCCTGGCCTAAAAGCAATACTACTTCTTTTTCCATCCCCGGTTCCAGTTCAAAAGAGAGCTGAATAGCGGCACAGGGAAGCAAACCACACCCCACCCGATTGGATAACCCTTCTCGTTTTAATGCTTGGGGGTTTTTAATATCTCCCCCGGCACCAATAAATTCACTCCGGTCCCCGGTAAACGAAGAAATTTTCTCGGAGCAATCGATAAACACTACCCGCCCGGGGAAATCCGTATTGTAGGAATTCCTAATATGCAAGGCCCCCGAGTCTGTCGCTTCAGTTGAGATATATTGGTCCGCAGCCTGTTCCGATACCCCCAGGACAGTTTGCACAAAATAAGTAAGAGAAAGCCTTCTCCTTGTTTTACTTGTGTTTTTTAGTTTAACCAGACTTATTTTCACCGGGTCATCAACCGGAACAAAGACAGTCATTCCCTGGTCGACACCGTGACTATGGTGTTGAAAAGAAGAATAACCCAGTCCATGCCTGACGGTATAACTATCATCTTTCCGCATCGGCAGGGGCGTCGGTGACCAAATTTCCCCTGTTTCATCATCTCTCAAATAGACAATTTCTCCGGGAGGATTGGTGACCGGATCATTGAACCATGGAGTAATCTTATTTTCCCTGCTGTTTTCCGCCCAGACATATCCTGAACCGCTTTCCGAAATGATAAAGCCAAAATCCGGGTTGGCAACCACGTTTATCCAGGGGGCAGGAGTCTCTATCCGGTCTTTCAGCCGAATCACATATTCCCGGCCATCAGGGGTAAAACCGCCATAACCGTTATAATAAACTAATTCCGGCAGTTCATCCCTTGAAACATAATCCGTCGGGGCTTGAGAAAATATTTTCTCCCCAGGCAAAGAAGGCTGCTCCGCCTCAGTAATTTTTAGTTGAGAGAGAATCGGGCCGTTTTCCCCGGTAAGAATTATCCTCGCTACAGTCATAAAAAGTGTGAGATCTTCGGGCGGCATGGTATTGGCGTTTCTCAGGAAAACCCCTCCCGGCCGGTCCTGAATATCTCTGGCATGACTGACACTGATCGCTTCCCTGATTAATTCATGCAAACTCTGAAAATAGCCGGCTTCCTCTTCGTTTAAAATCACCAGATCTACCTTCAGCCCCTTGAAACGTAAATATTCATGAATCTTCAGCATGCTGCGCACAATGCTTATGTCTTCCGCCTGTTTTACCCGTAATAAAACAATCGGCAGGTCTCCGGAAACACCATAAGCCCACAAGCCTTGCTGCCCCTTTTTATTTTGGCAATATATTTCACCGTACCTTTTCCTTAAGGGACTTAAAAAGGTAATATGAGGAATTAGTTCCTGGGCAGCTTTAACCTCATTTGCTTTTAAACCTAAATAGCCATCCTCGACCTGGCTTCTGGTCCAGGCCAGTTCAAAAGCACGCTCCAACGCAGCCGTCTCATGATATTTTTCCGCCCACTCCAAGGCCTGTTCCCTGGTTTCCGCAACACCGGTGAAAAAAGAAACAACGACTACTTTACCGGGGTTGATCTTTACCCTCCTGCGTAAGCTGATAATCGGATCTAAAACAGCTCCCGTTGTATTGCTTAAAGGATGGCCAAAATCTAAGGCCAGGGGCTGGGTAATATCTCTTCCCCTGCCCAAAAACTTGGATCTGTCAGTTTCCAACTCCAGTCCCCCAACCACTTCTCCCTCCACAACTACTCCATGGACCGCCCAGGGAACTTCCTCATTTTCCCCTCGCGGCCTGCGGTAGCTAAGAATTGCATTGTACTTAGCAAGGTGCTCCGTTTGGACAAATAAATTGCTGAAGACAGGATGGGCAGCATCCGCCGCCGGAGAAGTCAGCACCATTTCCCCGTAACTGGTGACATCAAGCACCACCTGTTCCTCCCCGTGATTTGTGATAACAATCTTGCGGATCTCGACAGAATCTTCTGGGGACACGGCAATCATCATATGGGTGCCGATCCGGCCGTCAGTTCGGATAAATTCCGCCTTATCCGGCAAGAAAATCACTCGGTATTCATCCGGTTCTTTTTTTAATGGTTCATAAGCTACTGACCAGGTCTCACTGGAATGGGCATTCTGGATAAAAACAAACAAACCATATTTAGCAACCGGATGATTTTCCCTCCAGCGAGTAACCTGAATGCCATCCTTAGTGCTGTATCCGGATCCTCTCTCTGTAATTAAAAGGGAATACCTACCATTGGAAAGCAAGTGGCAGGCAGGAAGCCCGGGTAAAACCCCGGTCAACTCCCTTGATACTTGCACCCCTTCTTCTCGATCAGGAATCTCAAAAGGCCTGACATCTTCTTTATGTTCTTTGGTAATGATCACCCGGATAGGAACTTTTTCCTGCAAAAGCAATTCGCCTGCTTTTACCAGGGGATCATGATGAAATCGTTCCTGCATGACCTGGCCGTTAAGATAGTTGTTTAAGGCAATTAGGCTCATCCCCTGATGATGGGCCATGTAGCTTTGCACTATTCCCCGGTTTTTCCCCATAAACAATCTCTCTGTGGTATAATCCACTGCTTCATAAAAACCATAATCCCCTTCCAATCCTTCTTCCTCAAGTCTTTTTAGGTTTTGGACAGCGCCGACAGGATCAAAGGGAAGAGCGAGTATGGTAGAATACGGGGAAACAACCATGTCGTCCACCAGTCCCCGTTTTAAACCAAGATCAGGAACCCCAAAAGCCTTATATTGATAGTTTAAGTTTACATCAAAAGAGAAAAATCCGGATTCCGAAGTCCCCCAGGGGACACCTCTCTTTTTCCCATACCTCTTTTGGGCCAGCAAGGCAAAATGATAAGTCTCACTCAACAAGGTATTAGGATAATCCTTCATAATTAAACAAGGCATAAAATACTCAAACATTGTGCCGGACCAGGACACCAATCCTTTATATCCCTCAACATATGTCAAAGATTTGCCTAGCCTGAACCAGTGCTCCGTAGGGACCTCGCCCCGGGCTACCGCGAGAAAGCTGGTAATTCTGGCCTCGGAAGCAAGCAAATCGTAGTAGGAGTTGGTTAATTTCTCCTCATCCACATTATATCCAATGGAAAAAAGGCGCTTTTGATGATCATACAATGGGACAAAACTGGTGGCAGCTACAAGCTCATCGATTGCTGTGACCAGATGCTTTACCCGTTCTTGAAGTTCTTTAGCCGCCTGCTCCACCCGCAGCACCTCAGCTTTCAGCGCAGAAAGACGGGGATATTCCTTTTCCATCTGGTTTATTTCATGCAATAAATCGGAGTATCCCTGTTCCAACCGGGCAAGGCTCTTTTTCCCAAGTCCTTGAAAATATTGCACGAGTCTTGCCATTTTTTTGTCGTCTTTTGACTGAAGAATCTCCGGATCCACATTTGGAAAAACATCCTGCAATTCCCGTTTCAGGGCAATTACAGTCCGGGCAAGCCTTTTGCCCCATGATTCCTCCATTGACAATTCCCCGAAAGCCGTCTCAAGCAACCCTCGCCATTCTTCCAGAGCTAACTGTCCCTTCTCCAACAAAGCATTTGCTTGCCGGGCCGTTTCCGGACAGGGCTTTTCGACAAGAGACAGAGAGGAACTTAACCCCCTGACCATCTGCATATCGATGAGCGGGCGCTCCAGATACTCCAACAATCCCTGTTTTAATGTCATTAAATATCCCACAAAATTCCCGCTGTCTACGGTCGAAACATAAGCCGGCCGTAATACTTCCAATGTCGTTGTATCATACCAATTATAAAGATGCCCTTTCCACTTCTTTAGATTTTTCACGGTCGCCAGCGTCTTTTCAAGTCTTGACACCATTTCTTGCATCCCAATCCAACCCAAATCCCGAGCAGAAAGTACGGCTATCAGCAAAAAGCCAATATTGGTTGGTGAGGTACGATGAGCAATTCCGTTGGGCGGGTTTTCCTGAAAATTATCCGGGGGAAGGAAGTGGTCTGTCTCCCCGGCAAAATCTTCGTAATAAGCCCAAGTTTTTCGGGCCAGCCGGTATAGAAATTCCTGATCGGCACTGTCAATCTCTTCCGGTACCCTTTTATCTATCTGACTGACATAATAAGCAGCCACTGGGGAAGCCAGCCAGGCAACACCGAAAAGCACAGCGTATTCGAGATGTTCCAAACGGAAAAACCAAACAAGCAAAACTAAAGCTAAGGCCTGGAGCACTGCCGGAAACATGGATCGGAAATAATTTCTCAAATCATTATTAAGGTTTCTTTCCACATCAGCCGCCGTTACCCACTCCAGCAAATTTTTCCGGGAAACAAAAACCCGGTACAAGGTCCTAATCACAGCATCAAGCATCAGGTAAGCATGGTAAGGCAAAAACAACAGCAACAGGCCGGCTTGATAAAAAACTGCCTTTAATCCAAAAACCATGTTGCCGTGACACTTATGCCACATGGTTTTATAATGGCAATTAACAAAGAAATCTACAACCCCGGAGAATATAGGCATACCGATTGTCACAAGGCCCAATCCTAACCATACCAATGGTTGACCGGGAAGCAAAAATAAGCCTGCTGCCAGAAGCACCAGTACCGCAGGGGATACCAAACTTCTGCGTAAGTTATCAATAATTTTCCACCGGGAAAGAGCAGTCAAAGGATTAGGAACCAAATCTCCTTTTCTGTTTTTTACCCGGGGAAAAAGCCAAGGCAATAACTGCCAGTCACCACGTACCCAGCGATGCAGACGCATCATGAAGGAATTATAGCGCACCGGATACCCGTCTACCAATACCAGATTGGTTGCCAGGCCTACTCTGATATAACTTCCTTCCAGCAAGTCATGGCTCAGTACCGTATTATCAGGGACAGTATCATGAAGTGCCTTCTGAAATACATTGACATCATAAATTCCCTTTCCGGTAAAAATTCCTTCCCCAAAACAATCTTGATAGACATCGGATACGGCATGGGTATAAGGATCAATGCCTCCTTGCCCGGCAAAGATGCGGGAAAATAGGGTGCTGTTGGCACTCTCTGTACTAACATTAATTCTCGGCTGAATCAAACCATAACCCTCAACAACAATACCTTTTTGTTCATCAAATACCGGTCTGTTTAAAGGATGAGAAATAGTCCCAATCATTTTTCGCGCCATATGCAGGGGAATTTTGGTGTCCGCATCGAGGGTAATCACATATTTAACCTTTCTCAGCGCTAAAGTGTGCTTGGGAATATGATTAAAGCTGGTTTCCTTTTGACCGGTAAGAAAATTATTTAATTCAACCAGGGCACCTCTTTTTCTTTCCCAGCCCATCCATCTGTTTTGCTGAGGAGAAAAAATTCGGTGTCGGGAGAAAAAGAAAAAAATATCCTGTCCGGAAGCGTACTTATCATTTAACTTTTTAATTTCCTCCAGGGCAGTATCTATAATATCTTGGTCATTGGGCAAAACTTCTGTTTCAGCATCTTTCAAATCCCCCAACAAAGCAAAGTAAAGATGGTCCTCCCGATTAGCCAAGTAATGAACTTCCAACTGTTGAACCAGTTCCTTTACCCGCTGCACATTTGGAAGCAATGTAGGAACCACGACCAATGCTGTCGCTTCCTCCGGAATACCCTGTTCAAAAGACATTTTGGGGAAAAATGTTGGTTCCACTAAGGAAGTAAACAAGCGATTGACCAAAGCAACAGCTATATCACTGGCCGGAATTAAAGTAACGAGCCCTGCCAAAAGAACCGCACCAATATTTTTTTCCCCGAGATTTAGATAAGCATAAGCTGCAAACAAAATGGAAATAAGCACTGTGATGATCCCGATTGAAGCAATATATAGTCCCACCGCCGGTTTTTGTCCCGGTGAGCGGGAAGATCCCAGTCGCTTGAGGAGCAAATTAAGCCCGTCACCAACAAGGTAATACCCAACATGGCGCTGTAAGGAATTTTTGTCTTGAACCTCCTGGGCTAGGTCCAAAGCTTTTCGCGCGATGTTAGTCTCCGATGTTTTTAATTGTCTGGCCAGCTTTTCCACAGTGTGCCGGTAATAATCCCGGGAGGCAAAATCCATACCTGAATATGTTCCGTCCGGGTCGCTTCTTAGAATCTGCTCAACCACAGAGAGTTTCTCAAAAACATTGTTCCAGTTTACCGCAGCGACCAATCTGATACTGGAAATGGAATTGCCCATGGCCACCTGCATATTGGCCTGCTCTTGGTGTTCCTCGTGGACAACCTTAACAATAGAAATATCAAACTCAAGTAGTTTTTGATCAAGATAATTGAGAATTTCTTCCGTCTCCGCTCCCTGGCGGCGCAATTTTTTGAGAAGATGTTCCACCAAAGAATAGGAAGCACTGTTCCAATTAACAATATTTTGCGAAATAAAAAATTTAATATTTTCCGGATCTAATTCTTTTAAATCTTCAACCTTTCTCCACTCAATTTGGGACGCACGTATTTTTTCACAGACATTTTTCACATTCTCAATCAGTGCCATCTTTAACATAATTGGCAACGCCCACAATTCACTCATGGAAAGAATGTTTTGGGATTGGTAAGCGGTCACAAAATCAGTGGTCGTTTTTTCATCCAACCTACCGTCAAGATGGGAAACCAATTCCAATGCCAAGGCAAAAATACGCGGGTATCCCTTTAAATAACCGCTTGTTAATGTATGAAGATTCCGGCACTTTTCCTTGACCAGGTTCTGCCGGATTCCTTTTACCTGTTCTTCAATTATATAAAAATTATCCAGCAACCACTCTGCAGCAGGAGGAACCGGCCTTTTTCTTTTGACATCTTCATTCAACATTAAATAGACAGAGGATATGATGTCAAAATTCCGGTCCATTCTGTCCACCAGGCAGTTGGACTCTCCTGTGTTTCTCGATGCAATATGGGTTTTAGCAACTTCCCGGACATGCTTCTCCAGTTCTTCAGGTGTCAAAAGAGCGTCTTTAGACTGGACAGCATGATTATCCTTACGGTACCTGATTCGATAAAGGATAAAAAACCCCAAGCCCAGTATAACTAATATAATTAGCATGTTAATAGGCATAAGCTGTTTTATTCCCTCCCAATATTGCTGTCTAATATTGTATTCGTTTCTCTTTTGTTCCATACATAAAAAAATCAAGGATTTTACCCCTTGATTTTTGTATTATACCCCTCAACTGTTAAAAATAACCGTCTCCCATGCTTTACGCAGGAATAAGTTGATGAGATGGTGTTGACACCGGTTATCAACTCATTATGAAAGCAATTTTAATATTTGTTTTTTTTGATTAACAAACTCCCCAGAGGTTACTATTTCCCCACTACGGGGGCGCGGCAGATTAACCTTTAGTTCCTCCTTAACCGTTCCCGGACGCTCAGACATTACATATACCTTGTCCGAAAGAAAAAGCGCTTCATCAATGTCATGGGTGACAAACAATACGGACTGGCGAAACTCCTGCCAGACAGAGAGCAGCCACTGCTGGAGATGGGCCCGGGTCAGAGCATCAAGCTTTCCAAACGGTTCATCCAAAAGAAGAATTTCTCCCTGGTGCAAAAAGGTACGTAGAACTGCCGCCCGCTGGCGCATACCTCCGGATAGTTGAGAAGGATAAGAAGATTCAAAGCCCTTTAACCCAAATAAGGGCATCCACTTTAAGGCACGCGCCCGGGCTGCCTTTTTAGAAAGGCCGGCCACTTCCAGGGGAATACAAGCATTATCCAAAACCGTTCTCCAGGGAAGAAGCAAATCCTTTTGGGGCATGTAGCTAACCTTCTTTCCGCCACTTGGAAAAGAAACCATTCCGACATCAGGCTCTAAAAGTCCACTAATCAAATTGAGAACAGTACTTTTTCCACAGCCAGATGGACCGAGTAAGCTAACAAATTCCCCTTCCCCGATGGATAACGAAACATTGTTTAAAACCTTTAATTTCGAAGCTCCCAGAGAAAAAGACAATCCCACTCCTTCAAGTTTCACATTAACAGTCATTTTCTCCTCCGCTTATTTCTTGGGAAGATAATCATTAGTAAATGCTGCGGCAGGGTCGATTTCTTTTTCCAGCAAGCCGTAGTTCAGCATCCAATCGGCGTATCTTTGCCATACCTCAGCCTTTTGCACTCCCCAAAAAGGAGCATCATCCTGATATTTATCCGCTAACCAGCGTTGGCTGGCCTTTACCAATTCTGCATCCAGTTCCGGAGCATTATCAAGCAGTATCTCGGCACTATCATCCGGATTGCTGATGGCAAATTCATATCCTTCGGTGGTAGCTGCCAAGAATTTTTTCACCACTTCCGGCTTTTCGGCAATTGTCTTTTCGCTGGCAATCAACACCGGTGTATAATAATCTAAAGCCGGGTCCTCGTCCTTAATCATAATAATGTTTAACGGAACATTTTGCAGTTCGGCTCGAATCCCGTCCCAGCCATAAAAAATCCAGGCAAAATCAACATCTTTTTGGACACTGGTCATAAAATCAGCGCTCCCGATATTCACCTCTTCCACCGTATTGATGCTAACCCCGTGCTTGGTGACAAGAGACTCCAGCATAGCATGCTCCATGGGAGAACCCCAACCGCCGTACTTTTTCCCGGCAAAATCTTTCGGTGAAGTAATGTTTTTATCTTTGGGAGAAGCAAAGCCCGAAGTATTATGCTGAATGACCGCGGCAATAGATTTTATGGGAATGTCATTCGTTCTAGCCAAAGTCACTTCTTCTTGATAACTGACGCCAAAATCCGCTTGCTGGGCAGCAACCAATTGAGCTGCTCCCCCGGAGGTTGGCTGGATAATTTCCACGTCCAACCCTTGATCTGCATAAAACCCCTTGTCTTTGGCCACAAATAATCCGGTATGATTGGTATTTGGTACCCAGTCTAATACAACGATAACCTTAACAGGTTCACCGGATGAATCTGCCTCCGGTGACGTTTCACTATTTGAGGGAGAACACCCGCTTATAAGCCCTACTGCCAGCAGTATCGTTAAAACCACTAAAAACTTCTTCAATTTTATATCCCCTTTTATTTGTTATTCTCGCCTTCATTGACAAATAACCATGGCATAAGTAGCCTTTCCATAAATTTAATTACGGCAAAAATCCCTAAACTAAGAACAGTAATCACCACAATCCCCGCAAAAACCCGGTCTAAAAGAAAAGAATGCTGGGAACGGGTCATAAACACCCCGATTCCTTTGGAGGCACCAAGCCATTCCCCAATGACTGCTCCCATGATGCTGTATGCAGCGGCAATTTTCAAGCCGCTGAAAAAAGCAGGCATTGCTCCAGGCAGCTTCACATTGATAAAAATGTACTTTTTGCCGGCCCCCATTGTCCTCAGAAGATTAATTAACTCTTCATCTACAGCAGCCAACCCGTCTAATAAACTAATCACAATGGGGAAAAAGCAGACTAAGGTAACTACGATTACTTTAGGCATCATCCCATAGCCAAACCAAATTAAAAATAGCGGAGCAACGGAGATAATTGGTATCGTCTGGGATGTTACCAACAACGGGTAGAGAGCCTTTTTTACCCAGGGGATACTATCCATCAGAAGGGCTAAAAAAACCGCCAGTAAGACAGCTCCGCCAAATCCAAAGGCCGCTTCCAAAACAGTGACTTTGGCGTGGGCTATCAGGACGCCAAAAGATTGGGCCAATGCTTGGACGATTTCCGAAGGTGCCGGTAAAATGTAGCTGGGGAAATGAAAAAACCAAACCGCCCACTGCCAAAAAATCAGCAAGAAAAAAACAAATAATACAGCCAGCTTATATTCACCGGTACTTACTGACTTTTTCATCAATCGTCACTCCCCCCGGCCGGTAATCTATCTTCACTAGGGAAATTACACGAGCTGCCCCTTCCCGAACACAAATCTCCTGGGCTTTTTTCACAATATCCAATAAAAGATCCAGTTCCCCTTCCATGGTCGTCTCCATTGGACCTACCTCATAGCGCACACCGCTTTCTTTAATAAAATCTATTACCTTGTCCACCACAGGATAAAGAGCTTTCTCGGCCACACTGGGCAGTACCTGCAGGCTCACATTAACCTTTGGAATCATCATCACCTCCTTTACGAAGTGCCGATAAAGAATACTATATAAGAATAAAACCGTTACCTAGGGTAACGGTTTTGAAGTCTCTGGTATCTTCCCTCCGCTGGCATTACCCAGATCAGGTTCTCGGGTCGGAATAATCATTAGGTATTCCCTCTCAGCCGGACTCATCCAGCTCCCCCGGGTTAAATTGTCAATAATATAAAACCCACACCAATATTATTGTAAATTATACTTCTTTTCAGCAAATAAAGTCAAGTTGTTTCTGGGAAAAATATCCTAATTAGGCTAAATCCAAAAAGCAGCCGTAATTATCCAGCTTAACAAAATAAAGAGTCTTCCATAACAGGCCGTCTTTGATATTGAGATCGGAAACGTATGGGCACCACTTGCCATTATCTTTTTTCCAAAACAAGTGCCATTTCTGGTCAAAGGGAGTATAGCGCAGTTGGCATAATTCCCAGTAGTCACTTCCTTCGGATATTTTAATTCTAATAGTGAATGAATTGTACCGACGAACAACACGGTACTCCCAGGAAGGCCATGATACAGAAAAAAAATCCCTAATCTGCTTTAATGCTTCCCGGGCTATTTTAGGATCCATCTGAAAAGTCTCTGTCAGAGCCTTAATCCCGGACCGGCCACCCTCTTCATAGGCATATATCCATAATTCCAACTTCTCTTCTCTCAAATTAAACCGATTGAGAGATTCTGCAAAGCCAACTTCTCCACCATATTTATCCATTGCCTTAATGGTTGCTTTCACAATGTTTTCTATTTCACCGGCATTCAACTGTCTAATTTCTCCTTTGCTAAAAATCATTTAACCCAAATTTTATTGCGTTGAAAATATACTTCAATTATACCCTATTTTTTAAAAGAGATAACCTAATCTATTGAAAAATTAGACCCTCTGGGATATCCGCCCATAATTTATTCGATAATTGAACATAATAACCTTGTACCATTAGGAGGTAAAAAAATGGAAAAACTATATTGCCAAACAAATTGGCCTCAGCAAAATATCGAACTCAAAAATTTCATTCCCGAACTGTTCTCTCTGGAAACCGGGTTGGAGGAAGTCATCAAAACAGGAGACGATACAATTTGCGCAATGTGCCAAACCCTTTTAAAATCCGGGGGGAAAAGACTGCGTCCTCTTCTTGTGATTCTCTGCGGAAAAGCTGTAAACCCCAAAAACACAGCCTCTTTAATCAAGGCAGGTATGGCCGTGGAATTAATCCATATGGCCTCTTTAGTTCATGATGATATTATTGACCAATCTTATTACCGGAGAGGAAAACCTACTTTAAACTCCAGCTGGGGAGAAAAACAAGCGGTACTGGCAGGAGACTTTCTGTTTGCCCAAGCATTTGATTTACTGGCGGCACAAGAACTTTCCCCAGTATTAAAAATAATGGTCAAAACCATCTCTGATATGTGCATTGGAGAAATCGACCAGTTAAACCAGGCCTATAATCCAAATTTGACAGAAAGAGACTATTTTACCCGAATCGAAAAAAAAACCGCCAAACTGCTTTCCTCCAGCTGCCTGGCTGGTGCCTTAATCGCCGGAGCTAATCAAGAAACCCTTCGCTCTCTGGAAATTTACGGAATGAATTTAGGCTATGCCTTCCAAATAACTGATGACCTGCTGGACTACACCGGAGAAAGCAGTGTCATGGGAAAACCCGCCGGTCAGGACCTGGCGTCCGGAAATCTGACCCTGCCTATGATTTACCTCTTGCGCCATCCTAAAGAAGGATCCTGGGTGAAAAATATAATTGCCCAAAAACAACTGGACAGCTATCATCTTGAAAAGATCCTCTCTTTGCTAAAAGAAACCGGCCTCTTGGAGCAAAGCTATTGTGTTGCCCAACAGTGCGGCTCAATCGCAAAAAACCGACTCACGGCCATTCCACCGGGGAAATACCGGGATCTCTTAGAATACCTTGTAGACAAAGCTCTGGAAAGAAGTAATTAAAGTTTTAGATAACTTTGGTTTTTCTTAATAAACGGCACAGCTGGTAACAGACAATAGTCCTTTTCCCAGCAGTTCTGATTAGACAGGTCCCGATTCCCCGGGCGGGCAGCCCGGATGCCTTTTGATCCGATAAGTAAAGGGCAAGCAAACCCTCTATGACCGCGACATGAAAATAGCTAAAAGGAAGTTTTGCCACACGACTTAAAGATTCCTCTAAAAAGAAAGTTAATCGGGCTTGTCTTTCCTCATGATCCCGATAATAGAAAACAAAATTCAAATCCCCTTCTTGATAGTCCTCTTCTTGATCTATAAAATAATCCAAAAGGATATGCAAACCGCATACATAGGGAAAGTAGGCTTTTATAATCTCATCTACTTGCTCCTTGGTCAAAGCCGGATCAAAAGCACCTGTACAAAGCATGAATATTGCCAGCGTCGAGCCGGTTGCCGCCGCAAACTCCCATAATGAAATGTTCTTATATACTTTTAAATAAGGAGCAGTCCACTGAGCTATTTTTTCTTCCCGCATATTTTTCGGGATATGTTTTAAACTCTGCAGTTCAGAATATAAAAGCCCCAGCTGACCTGTTTCCTGCTGAACGAACCTGTAAGAAGGAAGAATGCCAATAACCTTTCTGCACTCTTGGACAAGAAATTTCAAATAGCCTCCATCATCTCGATATGGATAGTAAGCATAATAATCCGACATTACGCTATCCGGGGAAAGAGCTTCCGTAATTGCCCGATGTAATTGACGAAAAGCCTTTTCATCCTGACATCCGGCTCTGTCACAAAGGTTGTCAAGATAATCGCTGATGGTTTGAAACGCAACAATGAACCGGACCAGCAGTTCCCTTTTAACCCCGGGAAAAAGAGCAAAGACACTTCCTCCCTGACAATGAAACCTTTTTGTCTTGATACTGGCCAACGCCTGTGTACGCAACACCTGATCGGGAATAATTGCCGCTTGCTCCCTCCAGTAGTCAAGTTCTTTATCTACCAGCGGAAAAATATCTTTAACAAAGGAATAAATTGTTTTTACCTGGTTCCATGTTTGATACAATTTAAACCTCCAAACACAATTCCATTAATGATTAATCCTATTATAATTTGCCATAAAAAGCAAATAAGCACCTTGTACAGTGCTTCAATTTGTTTAAAAAGCATTCCCAGTGAATTGTAATCCTGCCGGCTTTCAGCTTACATTTTCACATGCTAATGTATCCACAAATTCTGTGGTGCTTCCCTCTGAAATCACCGGCAGGCAAATTGTCACCCGCGTTCCTCGCCCGGTCACACTATCAATTTCAATGCTTCCATCGTGATTTTTGATAATCCGGTAGGATATCGGCATCCCCAAACCTGTGCCCGTTTCCTTTTCGGTAAAAAAGGGTTCAAAAATCTTAGTAACAGTTCCCTCATCCATCCCTCTGCCATTATCTTCTACAATAATCATGGCTGCGCCGGTCTTTTTATCCTGCGAGACAACCAGTCTTATTTTTCCATCTGATTCCAAGGCCTCAATGGCGTTTTTTAGGATATTCAATAACGCCTGCTTGATCTGGTTTTTGTCGATAGCTATCAGCGGGTCATTATCGGAATGTACTACTTCTAACTTAATATTTCTTAAGGCTATTTCCCCTTCAATCATCTGGCAGATTTCATTTATTAAACTGTGTAGCTTTACCGGTGTTCTCCTGGGGGACGTGGGCTTTGCAAAACTTAAAAAATCGCTTAACACCGTATTTGCCCGGTCTATTTCCTCCAGGGCAATATCCAAATACTCCCTGCCGCAGGTGGAATCAACTTCTGCTTGAAGCAACTGGAGAAACCCACGTACAATAAACATGGGATTGCGCACCTCATGCACTATCCCTGCTGCCATCGTACCAATGGCCGCCAATTTTTCGTTATTAATGAGAATCTGTTCTAAACGCTTTTTTTCCGTAATATCTTTGGCGGAAGCAATTACTTCTTTAATGTTCCCCATTTCATCTCTGACGATGGATGTGCTGACAAGAAAAATCATTCCGTTGGGTTCTTCGTACTCCACCTCATGGAAGACTCTGCCTGTTTCCAGCGTTTCGATAGATTTAAAAATATAGCTTCCGTCCGGACTTTTTTTCTGACCTCCGCAGATAGCATCAATTAAATTTTCCCCAACCAAGCTCTTTTCAGAACCGGAATTAAAGTTACGCTCAAATTCCTTATTTGTAAAGGTGACAACACCTTCTGAATTAATGGTTACTACCCCATTGGGAATTGTATCGAGAATCATTTTATGTCTGTTTCGAAAATAATCCAAAGAGGATCTCAGCTGAAAAACCGCTTCCCGCCACCGGTTTAAGTTCTCATTATCAAAATCAGGTCTTCTCCTCCAGTAGGCACTATAGGAAACCATCACCTCCAGTAAAAAAACATGGCTCAAATCGACTGCTTCCAAAACTCTAGTGAAAGGAATGCCTTTTATCACAACATTCATTATTTCAAAATGCATCGCAACCAGCTCTTCCGGAGTAAGCTCCCGTTCACAGCAGATCTTGCTTAAATTATGGACATGATACAGGACTTCTTCCGCTCCTGTTTCCAAGAACTTTTGCAGTTGATCCTGATATTGTTGTTTTAACCCGTTCATGGTTGTTCCTCCCCATGTTATTCCACAAGCAGCCCGGTAGCCACAAGAACCAAAGCATCATCGTTGGGACTACGAAAACCGTTCATCAAATTTTGCGCAATATCCTGGGGGTGTTCATCTATAATTGAATTTAATTCATAATTAGGGGAAATACCGTCTGTATGCATAATCAATAAGTCTTTGGAAAGAAGGGGAATCTGCTTTATGATCCGCCGCTCAAAGCGGTATCCTAAAATTCCTTCCGGCAACAGCATCTGGATATCCCGGGAACCGATTAGTCTGATACTAATATTCCCCACCCCGGTATATGTCAATATTCTTTCTTTTTTATCGACCTCTACTAACCCGATTACCACCCCAACAGTATCACTGAGCGCCCGGTGCGCCTTTTCGAGCATTTCTTCCAGAGCATCGCAATCCATATTTTTTAACGTCTCTACCGCCTTTTGTGCCGCCTGATGAGCCATTACCCCATGCCCCAGACCATCAATCACAGCAATGAGCACTTTTTCAGGGGATTCCTTGACCAGATAAGCGTCCCCGCCATATCCCTCATGCACGGGAGATAACTCAACTCCGATTATGATTTTAATCACTCCTTAACAGTATTCAAGGAATATTATTTCCAATTTTACATTAGTCTACCAGGGTCAATCCACTTCCGCACGGTAACTATAGTACCTTTACCCGCTTCACTGTTTAAAAAAAATTCATCCATCAGCCGACGGGTCCCTGGAAGTCCCATGCCTAGCCCCTGGGAAGTTGAATAGCCATCCAACATGGCAAGATTAATGTCATTAATCCCCGGGCCTTGGTCCTCGGCAACAATTTCAATTCCCAGACGATTGTCACTGTTTATAAAGCGGAGTTGAACTATTCCCTCTTGGGCATAGTGAAAAATATTTCTGGCCAGTTCGGATATACAAGTGGCAATCCGGCACTGGTCTACGATATTAAAGCCAAGCTCTTTAGCTAAAGCTCTCCCCTTTTGTCGGGCAACAACAATATCCTGTTCTAAAACAATATTTATAGTGATCGGGTCAACCACGTATGTTCACCATCACTCTCTTTTTCCCTTGAGGTAATCCATCCCCTGCTCAATATCCAGTACTGTTTTTATCCCATCGAGCTTTAAGCCCAATTCCATAAAGGTTACGGCAACCCCGGGCTGGATTCCGGAAACAACAGTTTCTACACCCATTAGTTTAGCCATTTTGGCAATATCATTGAGAACTCTTCCTAAAAAACTGTCAATTACATTGATCACACTTAAATCTATCAATAAGCCGGAAGACCTGGTTTCTGTTATTTTATAAAGAATCTTTTGCTGCGCTTCAACCGCTATTTTATCACTGATTTCATCTTGAATAGTTACAATCAAATGTCTCCCCATTTTTACAATTGGGATGGTCATAACCTCTCTCTCCTATCTCACTTTTGTAACAACCTGCAAATTTAGATTACTCAGAGCAAGTTCCAGCCCTGTTCTTAAAGTGCCCCGAGTTTGAATTCCTCCCATGTTAACTCCCACCATAACGAGGGTTTGGGCAATTACCGGGCTGATTCCCGTCAAGATGCATTCCGCCCCAAGCAAACGGGCAGCCTCAACCGTACGCATCAAGCGGTCCGCTACTCCTGAATCGACCACAGGTACCCCGGTTATGTCCATAACAACCTGGGACGACTTGGTCTTGACAATTTCATTGAGTAAATTTTCCATAATCTGTTTAGCCCGGGCACTGTCAATTGTCCCAATTAGAGGAAGCACCAGCACCCCATCCCAAAGTTGAATTACCGGTGTGGAAAGCTCGGCAATATCCATCGCCTGCTGCCTGATAATATCTTCCCGGGCGTGCACAAACACTTTATATGTATAAAGAGCCATCGGATCCAACAGATCTTTGTTTAGGACCAAGCAGGCATACATCCATTTGGCATCCCCGGAAAATATTTTATTAAAGAGTACTACCATTGCATCCTTAAACGAGATGATATAACCCGCCGTTAGTTCCGGTGTAATTCCCTTTTGAGCATAAAAAATACTGATATCAACTAAGTGCTGTTTTAGCGGCTGGTACTCCGGAGAATTAAAGTCTAATGAAATATCCTTTTCTAACAAATCCACAATTTTATCCATAAACTTATAACTTTGTTCCCTTAAAATACTATTATCAAGTTTTGATAAAATATCGGGGACTTTATTTTCCAGGATTTTCATCCATCCTTGAAAAATTTCATCGTAACTTTCTTTTAAATAATAACAATATTTTTCCTTGACATTTAAATCTGTAATCATAATCACGAACTGCTCCCCCCTAAGAAATTTGACATAATTGTATTCTATAAATTTTCTTATTTTCCTTTTTTTGGTATTATAAATTTCACCACTTTGCAAAATCTTTGCTTTATAGGCATAATTTCCTTGAAGAAAAGCACTCCGGTAGGTATAATTTCCTATAAGAGCCATATTATAATTAATTTAAGGAGGTACATATGACACGCAAAAAAAGTAAAAGGATTACCGTAATTATTATGGGGGTATTATTTACTACCTTAGTGTTATTTCCTACAGGTATCGCAGAAGGAGCCCAAAACACTGTACAGGCAATTTATAAGAACTTAAAAATTATTAATAACGGACAAGCAGCCACCCTTACAGCCCAACCTGTTATCATCAACGGCAGCACCTATCTTCCCGTGCGGGCTTTAGGTAATCTTTTTAGCAAAAACATTGATTGGAACGAAGCTAGGCAAGAAATTACCATTACCGACAAAACTAACAGTGAAGTGGAAAGCTTAAAAGCACAGCTTGCCGAGAGGGATCTGCAAATAACACTCCTGCAAGCTCAACTGGACAAGAACAAAGTTATGGATATTGATGACTTGGAAGACCAGTTAAATGATGATTATGATGATTACGAGGACATTGAATGGAACTTTTCCTTAAAGGGCGATGAAGAAGATGTCACGGTCCGAATAGACATTGATTTAGATGATTTTGATGATGAGTGGGACGACCTTTCCAAGTCAGACATTAAAGATTTTCTCCAGGATGTTTGTGATGATATTTTAGAGGAATTTGAGGATGCCGACATCAGCGGTGTAATCAGAGACAGTTCAGCAAAGAAGGAACTTGTTTCCTTTACCGTCAATTCCAAGGGAGTTGTCAAAGTTGAAGAGAGTAATGACCTGGATGATTTGGAAGATGACTTAATCGACGAGTTTACCAAGCTAGGATCTATTAAAAAACTGGACTTTGAACTAGACGGGGACGAAGATGATCTTACCTTTACGGTAAGCATTGACTATGATGATTATGAAGATGAATGGGACGATTTAGACAGGGATGATATTGAAGTATTCATGCTAGAGATCAAGGATTTCATAATTGATGAATTGGATTTGGATTACGATGATGCAAATATTCAAGGTTATATTGTGGACAGCAGCGATAGTGATAAAAGAATGGTTAAAATGAGTACATCTGAAAAATTTAGTTACTACACCCCATATAATTAAAAACATTAATGATTTAAAACGGCAAGGTATTTTGGACCTTGCCGTTTTTCGTACCCTTGCTTGAGATCACCCTGCGCTTCTTTCCCGGGCCAGAATTGTTAAGATCTTACTGCTCCGGGCAAGAAACTCTGCCATCGCTCCAGGTTCCAACCGCTTATGACTGATTAGTGCCAGATCGTAGATTTGTTGACAAATAAGTTTTACATCTTCCTCCCGATCAGGAAGATCACTCAACTTCAAAATTAAGTTAACCAAATCATTAGTTTTATTCAATACCAATGTTTCTTCACCGGAAAACATATTCCCCATATCTTTCCGGCCGAAAGCAGCACTCATATCCTGAAAACGCCGGGTTTGCTCCGCCAGGAGAATCATCGCAGGAGGCTCGGCTGTTTTTAAATTATCCACCTGAGTTTTCAGCTTGTCATTACCTAGCGCTTCCTTAAATATCTTTGATAACTTTTCCTGAGTCTCTGCTCCCGGGGTGTCCGCAGTACCTTTTAAACTTTCCGACAAATCAGAGTCAATCCGCAAGAATTTCACACCATCTTCTTTACCCTCAATAAACTGGATAAAGTGCAGATCAATAGCCGCAGGTAAAACAACCGCATCCAGCCCCTGCTCCTTAAAAAGATTAACGTACTGGGCTTGTTGCTTTTCATCCGTCACATAAAAAACTTTCTTCTCATCTTTAACCTTGTTTTTTGTCAGATATTCATTCAGCGTTTGATAATCTCCGTTAATAGTTTTATAAACAATAATGTCTTTTACCCGGTCATAAAATTTTTCTTCCTTAATGCAACCAAACTTAACAAAGGGATTAATGTCATCCCAACAGTTGTTGTACCTTTCCCTTTCTCCTTTAAACAATTGCGTCAGCTTATCACTGACTTTTTTAGTAATATGTTTGGAAATCTTAATAACGTTGGCATCCTTTTGGAGGAAACTCCTGGACACATTAAGAGGCAAATCCTTACAGTCGATGACACCTTTCAACAGCATCAAAAACTCAGGGATCACTTCTTTAATGTTGTCTGCAACGAAAACTTGGTTGTTAAAAAGCTTGATTCTCCCTTCCAAAGTATCAAACTCATTTTCTATCCTGGGGAAATAGAGAATTCCTTTGAGATTAAAGGGATAGTCCACATTCAAATGGATCCAAAACAATGGTTCCCGAAAATCGAAAAACACCTTGTGGTAAAATTCCTTATATTCTTCATCGGTACAGTCTTTCGGATCTTTTAACCACAGAGGGTGGGGATCATTCAACGGTGCAGGCTCTTCTTTTTTATCTTCTTTCTTTTCTTCCTCATTCTCCAAGAAAATTTCTACCGGCATAAAAGCACAGTATTTATTAATGATCTCCCGCAGCTTACTTTCATCTAAAAACTCGGCGCTGTCTTCACCGACAGCCAGTAAAACCGTTGTGCCCCGTTCACTGCGCTCCGACGGGGTAAGCTCATATTCTGTACCCCCCGCACAAACCCAGTGGACCGCCGCTGCCCCTTCCTGATAGGATAGAGTATCAATTTCTACCCGCTCAGCTACCATAAAAGCAGAATAAAAACCCAATCCAAAGTGTCCGATGATTTGGCTTCCTTCGTCATCCTGGTCTTTGTATTTCGCAATAAATTCTTCCGCACCGGAGAAGGCAATTTGGTTAATATATTTTTTTACTTCCTCCCCCGTCATCCCGATCCCGTTATCAATAAAACGAAGTGTCTTATTAGTTTTATTAAATCCAACCTTTATAAAATATTTGGTATCCTCCGGAATGTCAACTTCCCCCAGATCGGAAAGTCGTTTCAGTTTACTTACGGCATCAACGCCGTTGGCAATCAGTTCCCGGACAAAAATATCCCGGTCAGAATAGAGCCATTTTTTTATAATGGGAAAAATATTTTCCGTATGAATACTAATATTACCGCTTTCCTGGTTCATCACAATCCCTCCGATTAATAAGAAATGGCCTAGTCTCAGGCTTATTTTTTACATTATATTCTAGTGTATTTATTAAAAACTTGTCAAGAAAAATTAGCACTCTCGGATTGAGAGTGCTAAATACTTGTGTATTGCTATTTCAAGAAGCCCTGGAGAATGGTATCCTCTGCCTCTTGTTCTGTCAATCCCAAGGACATGAGCTTAGTAATCTGTTCTGAAGCAATCTTTCCGATCGCCGCTTCATGGATGAGCTGGGCATCGCTGTGCAAAGCGGTAATTTGGGGAATGGAAGAAACCTGAGCATCGTGCATGATAATGGAATCACACTGGATATGCCCCCGGCATCTGCTTTTCCCAATCATATTCAGATGAAAAATCTGCTGAGAATCGTTCTGAGCCACAGAACGAGAAATGATCTGGGCAGTGGATTCATCACCAAGGAGTTCCACATTGACAATGGACTCCGCTGTCTGATCCTTGTAGGTCAGAAGCCTTTCTACAATAATCAAACGGGCATTTTTATGCAGGCGGATTTCCGTATCCCGTTTTGCTCGGTCCACTCCCTTAATCTGGACCATTTCCAGTTCTGCTACGCCGCCTTCCTCCACCTCAATAAATGTGCGCGGGTTCAGAATTTTTTCTCCGTTTCCTTCTCCCTGACCATAATGCTTTTCCACATACTTTAAATGAGCGCCTTTTCGGACATAAAGATCGTGTACTCCATCATGCTGAGACTTTTTTGCCCCCGGATTGTGAATACCGCAGCCCGCCACCACCAGAACATCAGCGCCTGCACCAATCTCAAAAGTGTTGTATACTACATCCTCAATTCCCTCCGTCGAAACAATCACCGGGATATGAACGCTTTCTCCCTTGGTATTCGGCCGGACAATAATATCTATCCCCGGCTTGTCCTTTTTGGGAATAATGTCAATATTTGCAGTAGTGTTCCTGCTAATCCCGCTTCCGTTTTTTCTAATATTATAAGCACCGCGGGGAATTTCATGAAGACCGGCAATAGTCTCCAAGAGTGCCTTATCGACTGCGTCTAACAATTCCTTCCCACTCCTTTATCACAAGTCATGCTGCACCTGCAGTCAAGGTTCGTATTGACAATGTCAGCCAGAATTTTTTCCTTACCGGTCCTTTCTTTTATCTCACCGTTGGCCATTAAAATTACTTCATCCGCTAAATTCAGAATCCGTTCCTGGTGAGAAATAATCACCACTGTGGTGTCATATTTCAGATGGAAATTTTCAAATGTCTCCACTAGTTTTTGAAAACTCCACAGGTCAATCCCCGCTTCCGGTTCGTCAAAAACCGCCAGCTTTAAGTTGCGGGCAAGGATGGAGGCAATCTCAATTCTTTTTAGCTCACCGCCAGACAAACTGGCGTCAATTTCCCGATCCAAATAATCCTGAGCACAAAGACCAACATCTAAGAGTAAGCCGCAAAGATAAGTTGTTTCATCATTCCCGCTTGCCAGCGCCAGTAATTCCCTTACTTTGATCCCCTTAAAACGAGGAGGCTGCTGAAAGGCATAACCTATGCCAAGGCGGGCTCTTTGAGAAACATCAAAACCCGTAATGTCCTGACCGTTGAATAATAACCTTCCCGCGGTCGGTGCATAAATCCCCATTATTATCTTGGCAAGGGATGATTTACCACTTCCGTTGGGGCCGGTAACTACATAAATCTTTTTATCTTCTAAGGTAAGGGAGATATTATTTAGAATCTCCACCTGCCCCTTGACTCCGTCTGCTGCTAAGGAAACACCCTGAATTTCAAGCATGATTTATACCCCCTTACTATAAATTATTTTACAATATCCACAACAAAAAATATACACAAGCTTGAGAATAAAAACAGAA
>JBMNTN010000011.1:0-49503 GCA_050945755.1 Bacillota bacterium
TGGTGACTTTCTTCACTTTTTGGTGATTATTTTCATCAATAAAGAGGCATGCCCTTTTATCGTCATAAATAGGACTGCCAAATAATAAAATTTGGACTTTTTTCATCAAATAATAAAGCAATCCCAACAGGATTGCCTTATAAAACTCGAATTATTCCAAAATATCTTCTGGTTTATAATACATCTTTAAAATTAATTAAATCCCCTTTTTCATCAAACATAAATTTTTCCGGACTTCCAATTATTTCTAACTGTTTATTATCAATAACCTCTTCCAGCATAGATTCAGAAACAAATATTTCTTCTAATCTAGAAGTATTTTTGATGTATACTATTCTTGCCATTTCATTGGATTCTGGACAGCTGGTACGTACAGCAGCTGTCAATACTTCTAAATCATTTTTTAAAATAGCGGGAATACATGCATATTCAGGAGCCATAGAAGTAACGCAATTGAATACAGTATCATCAATATTAATTGCTTCAAAAACACGACGCGGTATAAAATCAGCTAAACCTATACCGCAAGCATTCCCGTGGGACTCCGGCGTCAAATTTAGTACGACAATCCGATTGATTTTTGGATTTTCTGGCTCACTTTGTCTTAATAATCTTATCCTGCCTACAATTTTACTATCCATACCGCCACTACAAACATTTTTACCTATTTCCCCAACAATCAAAACATCAATATCCGAAAAGGGAATCTTTATTGTTTGGGCCTTATCTTTTTCAAGCATTAATTCTTCTATTTCCCTGATTTCTTCAGGCAGCATAGCAGTAATCTGAGCCGTTTTCCCCTTCCAATTTTCCAAAATACCAACAGCAAAAATAATCGGAAGCTTTTTAATTCCTACCTCAGCAATACTTGTAATTGCTTCCTCATATCCATATTTCATGGCATAATAATGTGCTGTTGAAGCCCCTCTGGGCCCCCCCAATCCGATGGTGACAATCTTATGAATACCGCTTTCGATTTTTCCAGAAAAACCAGTATGCTGCTTAATTCTGTATAAAAGAATTAAGCGGTCCACTTTTGCGGCTTCCCGATTTATAAAAACAGGCATTCCTTTTTGCGTTTCACCTATTTGAATTGATTCAGTACAAGCACAAACAGGTGCTCCCATAGCCTCCTTAGTAATACCCAAGCTATTTAGTACTTCCCTTTGACCCTCTTCCGTTCCACCGCCATGACTTCCCATGGCTGGAATAATTATCGGAATACCCCCAACACCTTTTACAGCCTCGATCACCGTCTTCATTATTTCTGATAATTCATTTATTCCCTGACTACCGGCAGTAATTCCAACAGTACAGCCGGATAAATTCATACCATTGATATTAATTCTTTCCAATTCCTTTAAAATTCCCTGGCGAACATTTGTTATTTCCGTTGTAGCAATATTCTGCCTGATTTTTACTAACCGTGGAAACATTTTTTCTCCACCTTTCTGCATAATTCAATTGCATGCACAATAAAAACATTAACATAGTTTCTTTTTTATTTATGCAAAAAGCATACCAATTATTTAATCACTACACCAGCTTAATACCTATACATCTTTCCGTATTCTATTTACCTATTAATCATAACCACCCGCTCAACGGATGGCTTGCTCTAGGCCATATAATGACATAGAAACAGGCTGAGCCTAAAGGTTCGCTGTCATGAGGCATATTTTTACTGTTAATTTTTTATTTAGTGTCATAATTAAATTATGTACTATCTGCAGATTATTAGGTGACCACAAAATCTATTTTAGTAAAAAAGGCTGTTGCCAAACGAACTATTCAGTTCGTTTGGCAACAGCTTTTTTCTACTAACTTACACGTAAACAGGTCTATATATTTCTTTGGTGTCATCTGATTTATTTCTAAAGCTTATTTTTTTGATTTTTAGGTCCGGACCAATTAATTATTTCAGACAAATGCATCACTTTTACCTGAACTTTAAACAGTCTTGCTCCGTGTTCCAACTGCATCATACAAGCCGGACAGCTTGTTACCACAATATCCGCTCCTGTCGACCTGATATTATCCATTTTTCTTTTTAAAACCTGTTCTGATAATTCAGGGTGCGTTACATAATAGGATCCTGCAGCACCACAGCAGACATCTGCTTCCGGTAATTCCACATAGTTAATTCCCTCTATGCTTTTTAATATTTTTCTTGGCTCCTTGCCCGCTTTTAATCCCCTTGCTAAATGACAAGGTACATGGTATGTCACCACATGGTTTTCACCGGAAAACAATTTTTTCACCTGGCATTTTAAAAGAAGCTGAGCATAATCAAGAATTTTCGTCTCTATTTGCTTTGCTCTTTCGAAATAGGGATCATTTTCATCAAACAGTTTATAATAATCTTTCAGCATACTGCTGCAGCTGGCACAATCGGACACAATATAATCTAAATTTTCCTTGAGAAGAAAATCAATATTTCTTTTCGCCAGTTCCCTGGCCACATCGCCCTGACCATAGGAAATAGCCGGCAATCCGCAGCAAAACGTCTCAGGAATTTCTACTCTACAGCCCATTTTTCTTAATGTATTAACAGCATCCACTGCTTGCTTGGGTTTCAATAGATTAGTTCCACAACCTAAGAAATAACTTACATTGAATTTTGGCGAATCCGGATTGGGCGCCAACTTAGACTCTACATCTCTAAAGGTAGGCGTGATCTTAGGTATAACGTCTTCAGATTTAGCCAAAGGCCCTAATAATCCAATTAAACCACTCTTTTTTAATACCCATCGAAGACCGCTGTTTTGATAAATCCTCAATAAACGGTTTGCTGCGGTAAGTCGTTTGGGATAAGGTAAAATATTATTGAAAATTAATTGTTGCACCAAAGGCACATGATTTTTTGCCAAAGTTTCTCGGGCTGTTAATAAAATATCCGTAGTGGGAACCCCCGCAGGGCAGTTTTCAACACAACGCCCGCATAGCAGGCATTCATATAAATATTCCTTTAACGCCGGGTTAAATTCCACCTTTTTTTCGATGGAATTACGCATCATAGCATTTCTGCCCCGAGATACCGATCCTTCAAATTTTGTTTCTCGAAAAATCGGGCAAACTGCCTGGCAGTAACCACATTTATTACACTTAACAACCTCTTCGTACATATCCTTTAATTGCTTACTCATATTAACATCCCTCCAACAACCCGGTCAGAGCCAAAAATATGCTCAGAATCAAGCGTATCTTTTAAACGCCGATGGATAAACTCTTTGGCATCCACCTCTAAATCCTCTGGATCAATTCCTCCACCAGCAATCAATACATGATTGCTCCAGGCAAAGGAACTTTTATGTTGGGCAACTGCTTTTTTCAAATTTGAAAGTGATTCCATTTTACCCGGAAGAACAGTATACATAATACCACTCCCGACATGCCCGACAATCAAAGCATCTTGTTTACTGTCTATTTTTAGCGTATTTTGGATCCATTCAGGAATGTCCGCAATTAAAACCGAACTTTTCATTACCATTCTATTGGATGTATACAACCCTCCCGGCCGCAAGAATTTATTGACTAATACTTGTCCAAACTGTAGCGTCCTGTCTTTGACCTCCTGGATAATTTCTATTCCGGCACAAACAATTTTATCCAGTTCCTTCATTTGTCTGATGACAGCTTCTTTGGGACCGCCGATGCAAATATAAATATAAAATTTACCTTTGCAAACTATCACATCCAAGCTTACAGGATCCAAATTTGCATTTTGAATAGCTATAAATAATTCTTTAAAATTACTGTAATTGCCGGTAGCATAACACCGATAAACAGCCTCTTCCGGAAGCGGATAGAGTTTTAAAGTTATTTTCGTTAAAATCCCCAACGTTCCCCAAGAACCCACCATCAACTTGTTTAGGTCAAATCCTGCAACATTCTTTAAAATTTTGCCTCCATAATGAATAATCTTTCCCTCAGAACTAACAAACTCCACACCAAGTACTAAATCCTTTAATGTCTTATACTGCAGCCTCAGGCTCCCCGTACTATTTGCTGCAACAATACCTCCAATAGTCGGTTCCCCCTCAAAGGGGTCCACCGGAAGCATTAAACCTTTTTTATGTAATTGTTCTTGTAGAACTGTTAAATTCGCTCCAGCTGCCACAATAGCTGTAAAATTATCTTTATCAATTTCGATAATCTGATTTATTTTACTTAAATCAATGATAACATCAACATGTTTCACTTTTGATAAAGCATGTTTCTTACTTCCTCTCCCCCAGGGAACCAGTTTGATATGAAATTGTCTTGCCAGCCTTACAACCTCTGCTGTTTGTTCAGCATTCTCCGGCCAAATGACACACCACGGTATGTGCCCATTTATAATGTATTCATTGAGTATTTTATCATCAAAACATCTTTCAATTTCTTTTCCGTTACTCTTGATAGCTTGAATAAACTCTTCCTTTTGCGTTGCTTTTTCCCGGGTGTTCAATTTCTCTGTAGCTTCCCTTTGAGATATATTATCAGGAATCACCTTACCTGGATTAAACTGTTTTTCTGA
This sequence comes from Bacillota bacterium, assembly GCA_050945755.1. Classification (GTDB taxonomy): domain Bacteria; phylum Bacillota; class Dehalobacteriia; order Dehalobacteriales; family Dehalobacteriaceae; genus JAQVXR01. The sequence goes on from JBMNTN010000011.1 coordinate 4,520, forward strand.
ATCAAGGGCTAACTTCAATTTCCACATAAATTCCATATCATCATTGGAGAAAATCAAGGGCATGCCTTTAAGTTTTTCTATCCCTACTCCATGCTCCCCGGTAATAGTTCCGCCCAGTTTAGCCGCCTCTTTCATTATTTCTGCATTAGCTAGAATAACTCTTTCTGATTCATCCCGATCGCGATCATCATAGACTATCTCAGGATGAAAATTCCCATCGCCAGCATGAAACACATTCCCAATGATCAGATCATATTTTTTGGCTATATTACCTATTGTTTTAAGCATTTCAGGCAATTTAGTCCGAGGAATGGTCACATCCTCTTCCGCATAGGCAGGTTTCAATCTTCCCATACAACTTCCTGCAGACCTTCGACCCCACCATAACATTTCTCGTTCTTTTTCTGTTTTGGCAACTCTAGTTTCCCGCACATTATTATCTCGACAAACCTGTACAATTTTTTCTACCTGTACATCCATACTGTCTTCATAACCGTCAATTTCGATTAAAAGAACAGCAGCCGCATCCAGCGGGTAACCTATTTTTTCACTTTCCTCTACGGCCCTTAAAACCGGGTTGTCAATAAGCTCCAATGTTGTTGGAATAATACCCCGGGCAATGATTTGTGATACAGTTTTGGCCGCGTCTTCCAACTCATTAAAAATTGCCAGCATTGTTTTAACCGCTTCAGGTTTTTTAAGGATTCTCAGCCATGCTTTGGTGATTACACCAAACATCCCTTCAGAAGCATGCATAATACCAGTCAAATTATATCCCGGTTCCTCTGATAGGGGCCCGTTAGATACAAAAACAGTCCCGTCACTTAATACAACCTCAAGTCCAATCACATTGTTGGCAGTTACCCCATATTTAACACATCTGGGTCCCCCAGCGTTTTCCGCAATATTTCCTGCAATACTGGAAACCGACTGACTGGCCGGATCCGGTGCATAAAAGTACCCATGAGGTTCCAGTGCTTTCTGTACCTCCAAGTTTGTAACCCCGGCTTCTACCGCCACAAAACGGTTAGACAAATCAACTTCTATAACTTTATTCATTTTTGCCAGTTCCAAAATAGCTACATCATCTAAAGGAACCGTACCGCCATTCAAATTAGTTCCGGCTCCCCTGGGAATAACCGGAATCTTATATTTATAAAGAACCTTTAATACTTTTGATACTTCTTCTGTGCTTTCCGGGAAAATAACTATTGCTGGAGAAACGCCGGAGCCGATTGCCGCATAATTATACGTCATTAGATTTGTTTTACTAATAATTACATTTTTCTTTCCAACAATTGCTTCAAGCTCTCTTACTGCTGCTGTCTTATCCCCACCCATAGTTAACACCTCTTTCACGTATCAAATTAAGATCCCGATAAATAATAAATTTTAGAACGCTTGCATAACCAGAGCTTCCACAGTTTATTAAAAACTGATTATTTTCATCTACTTGGTGATTATTTTCATCGTACAATAAGGTAGTCTCTGATCTTTATTTCATAACCCTTAACGGGTCTGCACAACTTAACTTTTCATCATTTCGTTAATTGTTTGATCAAAACCGAAAATTCATCAATAATCCCACAGAACCATTCAATGCCAATGTTACAAACCGTAGCGTAGGTGCTTCTTAGTTAAACTTGGCCATTCTAAATAAAGAATTGATAATATATCTTATTAATTCTGTTTTCAGTTTTTATTACTAACAAAAGCCAGGCTCCCTACCTACTACGACTAGTTTAATTGATAGAGAGCCTGAAAAATGTTTTTAATTGGTTTGTTCACCACTGATACCCGCCATTCAGCGTAATACTCTGCCCCGATAGCCTTTGCGGCACTTCCCAATTAGTCGAGGCGAGTATGGTATGACAAAAAAGATCATTTTGGATAAGTATTTCTAAAGGATACCGGTTTCCACAAGCACGTCTCTGATCTGTCGTTTGCAAACGATATCTACCGGATCAAGCGGTTTGCGGGGGCGTCCACAGGCTAAGCCCTGTACCTCTAAAGCTGCCTTTAGTGTGCCGGGGAACGAGCCAGAGAAAACCACCGACATAATCTTGCATAGTTTATGATGGCAAATGCGCGCTTTCTGTAAATCTCCCGCCATAAAACTATCATACAATTCTCGGCACAAACGTGGAGCAATACAGGCACCTACACCCATAAATCCATCCGCGCCACACGCCATAGCTCCCAAGAACACATCGTCACTACCCGTTAAAATACTAAACGCTTCACAGAATGCTTCGTTTTTCGTCTCGTTAATAATAGCCACTGTATTCGACAGATCAGTTACATTCTTGATTCCAACAATGTTCCTTTCTTTCGCCAGTTCCACGATGGCTTCGACGGACAGCGTCACACTAGTGTAGTCCGGATAATGGTAAATGATCACACCCGGTTTGGAATAAGCAGCGATTTCTTTGTAATATGCAATCATAGCTGCTTCCGACGTAGGCATATCAAACGGTGTCATAATCAGAGCAAAGTCCACGCCAATTTCGCCGGCGTATGCACACAGTTCCTTAGTTCCTGCCGTAGTATTTGTACTGCAACAAGCTGCAATCTTGCACCGCCCTTGTGCTGCATCCACAGCCGCCTTGAAGAGTTCTTTGCGCTCTTCAACACTCTGCATGGGATATTCACCGGAGGAACCACCAACAAGTATACCATCTACGCCTCCTTCAATAAGATGTTCCACTAATTTGGTCAGAGCTTCCTTATCCAAGCTCTCGTCCCTAAGGAACGGTGTAGCCATCGCAGCGTATACACCTTTGAAAACCTTCGCTTTACTACCTTTTAAAAAGTCCTTCGTATTCTGTGCAGGCAGAAAGGGAGCCTTTATATTTGCATTAACTCTTACACGTTCCTTATCATAAAATACGCGGTCACAAAGCGTGGCTTCCACCTCATCACCATTGGTTACGATAGTAATCGCTTGTCCAATCTCGCTATATTTAGCGTCAATCATACAGTATCCAATGCTCTTTTCAACGGTATATCCATAGTTAGCTGTAGTAACTTTACCTATGGTCTTGCCTTTTATCTTGACAACACTTTCGTTCTCGATGTCAATTTCGTCATCCTTGGCAACAAAACCCATAAGTTTTCGCTTCACGCCTTTGTTTTTTATCTCCAACAATCGTTCTTTACCGACAAAGAAAGGCTTATCCCATTTGATGGACCAATCCAAGCCTACTTCCAGCGGATTTGCGCCGCCAAAATCGCGGATGGTAATAAGTCCCTTTTCTGTTGGAATACTCTCCAGCGTAACATCTGTTTCAAGTACCTTAACACCAAACTTTTTACCGACTCGAAGCAGGTCACTTACGATCCGATCAATTAGTGATTTGTCTGCAAAGATTTCAAAGCCCAGTTCGCCCGTAAACCCGGTGCGGGATAGTATAATGGGAATTCCGCCGGCTTCATTCTGCATAAAGGTATAATATTTCATGTTGGTCATATCATAGCGTAGATATGAGGCTAGCATCCGGCGGGAATCAGGTCCCTGGATAGTCCACAGTGCAATACGGTCACTCATATTCTCAAAACGCACTTTCTTACCATTCTTATGATTTTCAAGCCAGTTTAGTGTGTTATCAGGGAATGCTGAGATCATCCAAAATTTTTCTTCACCGTAGCAATAGACAGTTACATCATCAATCATAATAGCTTCTTCATTCAAAATGCTGGTATACATGACCTTTCCGGGGGCTAGATGGCCGATGTCGTTGACGCACATCTCATCTAGCATCTTTCTGGCATCTGGTCCGGTAATTTCGATTAACCCCATGGTGAAATCCGCAATAGCTACACGGTTTCTTATTAGTTCGTGTTCTTGTCTCTTAACCTTGTCAAATTTTTTCAAGACATATCCTCCTTATCTCATTTTTATTTATATTTTTTAGTTTAAAGCGCTGTCGCATTCTATACAGCGGTATGCACAAGTTATAATGAAGTAATCGACTCCTTATATATCATATTTCTTTTTGCCGTCTAACCCTGCACAAATCTATTTACCATAAATATAACTAGCAATTTATGTGCCAAATTTGTTTTGCTTCTCCTTTTATAAAAATTCCATAAGATCCCATTTTCATATTTTTCTCCAATTTACAACAACACAATTAACCGCCTTATTTATTAAATCCCAATCCAGTACTATGCAAAAAATATTGTCATTTTCAAATCAAATTTGAAAATGACAATATTCTGTATTACTTCTATAAAAATCTGCATCGATCATTGATCAACAACAGTTTGCAACCAAAAATCCGGATGTCGAGAGGGATATTATGGTCCCTTCCAAAACCTGCATAAGTATAAAAACTGTCTAAGCAATATGTGTAAATATAAACCACGACTACTTACCTTTTATGATACTTAAAATGTTCGATTAACTTGCAGCGCCCTGATGGTTTTTTTCACCAGGTTGGTGATTATTTTCATCGCAATCTCTTCTTAACAACCACATCCAAAGTATCATCTCATTACGGCATGCTTCACCATAACAAAAAATAAAGCAATCCCTTTTGAATAGGACTGCTTACTAAACTTGAATTATCTTCTATTCTAAAATACTATCTCAAAAGGCTAATTTCGTTATGCCAGAATAAGCTCACTTTGAATCATTAGCCCAACACAACCATATAAATAAATAATGTTGCCGCTTCTTACATAAGTAATTTTTTAACACACCCTTTGTTTAAACCAATATAATATCACTCTTAATTTTTCCCTGAAAAAACTTTAAGAATATTTTTTTAAAATTTTAACCACTGTAGAAGGGTCAATCTCCAAAGCTTCGGCAGCTTTGCGAGTAGTACGGTACATTTTATATGCTTTGGTAACAAGCTGTTTTTCCAGCTCTCTCTTCGCCTGTTTATAAGGCATAATCTTCGTACAAATAACTTTTCCTTTATCTCTGTCTCTATCGGTTACCATTTCATCAAAATATTTAACTGAAATAATGTCAGAATCACTAACAACGATCATTCTTTCCATAACGTGTTCCAATTCTCTTACGTTTCCCGGCCAATCATATTTTAACATTTCCTCAATAATTTCTGGTTCCAATCTCTTTTCCATATTATACTTATTGTTGAATCTTTTCAAAAAATATTCTGCCAAAATGGGAATATCCTCATATCTTTCCCTGAGAGGGGGAATTTTTATAGGTACTACATTAAGTCGGTAAAATAAGTCGATCCGGAAGGTACCCTCATCTACCATCTTTTGGAGATCTCGATTGGTAGCCGTAATTATCCTGGTATTGATTTTAATTCTCTTTGTTCCTCCCACCCTAGTAATTTCCGAATCCTGTAAAAATTCAAGTAATTTTACTTGCAAACTTAAAGGTATTTCCCCAATCTCGTCCAAAAATAAAGTCCCGGTTTGGGCTAATTCCACTTTTCCTTTTTTACCGCTCTTACTTGCCCCTGAAAACGCCCCTCCCTCATAGCCGAATAATTCGGATTCCAATAAGTTCTCTGGAATAAGCCCGCAATTAATTTTTATAAAAGGGTAGGTTTTTCTTTGACTAAAATAATGGATGGTTTTCGCCACCACTTCTTTTCCCACACCAGTTTCTCCATGAATAAAAACATTTGAATCCAAAGGGGCCACTTTTAAAATTGTTTTGATAACATTGTTCATTTCTTTACTGCCAATAATAAAATTTATATTAGCAAACGCTTCTTTATGCAGCCTGTCAATTTCCAAATCCTTTTGTTCTAATTCGATTTCCTTCTTTCGTAATTTCCTATTTAAATCAACAATTTCCTCAACATTTTTTGACGTACAAATCGCATAGGCAATCTCCCCGTTTTTATCCATAATTGGAACAGATGTACTAAGTCTGGTTTCACCTGAGCGCAAAGTTGTCCTTAAATTAACTTTTTTCTTTGTTTTTAAAACCTCCAGTGCAGCACTGGGATAAAAAACCTTTTCTTCTACTAAATCTTGAAGCTTTCGCCCTACTGTTTCCGATTCTTTAAGCCCCATCACCTTTTCAGCTTTTGGGTTTACTAAAATGACTCGTCCATTTCGATCTGTTACTATTATTTCTTCTTCTAAATGTTCAAATACGTCTTTATATCCGATTATAGGATCCGCATTAAGACTATACATATTTCCAACAGTGGAAATAATTTTTCTGAGACTTTTTATGTTATCAATAACAGCAAAGGGTATATTCCCTTGATTAATCACTACCCCAACATTGAAGTCACATTCTTTTAATATATCTATTTCCTCATCTTCAGATAATAGACAAAATTTTTCGTCCCCTCTTAGTTCTTCTAAACTAACATCACTATTCTCTTGCTCCGTTAAGCCCTGTATAATAGATGACAATCTAAAAACCTTTAAAACATCTTTTCCCTTAATAAGGATTACATAATCAATATTGCGAGTAAAAATGTCATCACTAATCTCCTTAAGTTTTCTTGAAGACGGATATACTGCAAAATCCTTTGAAGCTAAATCTCTAATTTTCATTTTCTCAGCCCCTTTTGGAAGCAATTATAATAGTACAGTTAATTTAAAGTTAAATTATAACATAGATTAGATTTTTTACTTCACTATTCATTATTAAGGAAGATAAGTTGGTTTTATTAAAACACCCCATTGCCATGTCAAAACAGATTGGATCTGCCGTTTATAATAGAGATTAGACAACTGTGTTTGGAGTAGAATCTTAAGACGTAAATTTCATATACCATTCAGGTACCGGTCCAATAATTATACTTTCAGTCACCGGGACTTGCATAGAAATATTTATTGTGGATCCCATCATAGGTACAACAACCTTTAAATCGGTCTTGATATTAAAGAAAATCCGATGCTTGGTCTGATTTATTCCCGCCTCAACAAATTCATCCATTACATCCACATCAACCGTCCCCACCGGTACCACCTCCACTTTTAACGGCGGTCCGGTATTAGAAAGCAGGGCACTTCCCGTAATTAAACCCAGTGGAATGGAAATTCCTTGAGATTTTAAATCATTCAAGTCCCGTTCTATTTCCAGGGTAGTTTGTGTTGCTAACTGATTAATCACTCGGGTATTTGGCATCATTAAAACCACCCGGTCTTGGCTGTCCTTGTGTATGTCCATAATATCCCCGTACTTATTATTTATTGTATTACGACTTACAGCCTCGTTTATTATTTTTGTAGCAGCCAACTTTGTCTTGGCTTCAGCAATTGATTGAATAGCAGGTGCCAAATTTATTTCCAAAAAAATTAATAACCCAAAAACAACAAATAATAAAAAGCAAAAATTCCTTAATAGCCTGTTCCGGTTTCTTCTCACCTGGTTTTTCACCTCCGCATACTATTTATATGAAGGTGAAAAATAAAGGTTACTCTAAAAAAATAAAAATGTCTAAAGCAAAATCATTTTTACCGGTTAAACTAAATACTCTTGACACACAAACTGGCAGATATCTTCAGCAGAAGATGGCTTAGCCAGATATAGGGCCATTTCCTTCATGTGCCTCATTCGCAAGCCATTTTTCATTAATTGGTTAATCAGAGGCGGAAGACTTTCAGGATGCTTTGCTTTTACTGCAACACCCCAGTTAAGTAAAAATTCAGTATTCCTATCCTCCTGACCGGGCAGTGGATCTACAATCACCATTGGCAAGCCTTTAGCCAACACTTCCGCGGTAGTAAGACCACCCGGCTTAGTCACTATCAAATCAGCTGCAGACATTAATTCGCTTACATTTTCAACAAAGCCATAAACATGCAAATTTTGAGAAGTGTATGATAGATTACCAAGCTCCTTTTGGAGATTACTATTCTTCCCGCAAACAGCAATAACCTGCATATCTTCGTTGGCAATTAGTGACTGTACTGTTTCCTTGACCGCCCCCATCCCAAGACCTCCGCCCATCACAAGAACGACGGATCTTGCATCCAATCCAAGTTTTTCTTTCACTGCCTTCTTTTCCAAATGCCGAGAAAACTCTGCCCTGATAGGAATCCCGAAGGGTTTAACCTTTTGAGGGGGCATTCCCTTGGCAATACATTCATATATAAGCTGATTTGAAGGAATCATGAAACAGTCAGTGTTTGGGTGAATCCAAAAAGCATGAATGGTAAAATCCGTTAAGACCACTACAGTGGGAATTTTCAACCCGGTTTTTTCTTTTAATACTGAAATAATACCGGCAGGAAAAGCATGGGTACAAATTATTATATTCGGTTGGAACTTATCAATAAGTAATTGCAGTCTATAAGAGAGAAGCTTGTTCAACACCTGTCCAAGATCTATTAAGTGTTCACCTTCCTCCGCCTGACGGTATAGATAGCCCCATACTTTGGGACTGAATTTTAGAGTTTCCATATAACTACCCATCACCACTTTATGTAGTGTAGGATTAATGTAATCAAACGTATCAATAATTTGGGTTTTTACATCCGGAATAATCTGCTTAAACTGCTGTTCCAAAGATTTTGCAGCTGAGTCATGCCCGGAACCTATAGAAACAGAAAAAAACAAAATATTTTTCTTCACGGCAACCTCCAGGAGATAAAAAGCATTATAGGTTTAAAAATCCGATTGGTGTCATTTTAACATACATTACGGATAAATTCTAAACTGGACCAGTATTTTATCCATTTAAAATAAACATTAGTTTATGTTATATTTATGTTATAATAGCTAAGATAATGTTGTTAATACCCGCTCTTCATTAGACGAGGAGGTAGGATGATGTCAAATCAAAAAAAGAAGAAGCGAAAGCTCAAGTTTTCTCGGTTAATTCTCCTGGTAATAATTGTTCTGTTCATTATTTGCAGTGGAACTGCCCTAGGTTTGGTAATCAGCGCAGCGAGTAATCTTCCAGATTGGAGTGCAGCTGATTTAGAGGCGGACAAAACCAGCTTTGTTTATGACATGAACGGCGATTTGATGATGAAACTTCATAAAACAGAAAACCGCACTCCAGTTGAATTGGAACAGATACCTTCCTATTTGATTGATGCTTTTATTGCCACAGAAGATGTGCGTTTTAAACAGCACCACGGAATCGATGTAAGAAGAATAGTCGGTGCCTTTATTGCCGACGTAAGAAATCGCAGCTTTTCCGAAGGCGCAAGCACCATTACCATGCAACTTGTCCGAAATGCGATTTTAGAAGATCAAGAAAAAAGACTCGAGAGAAAGATTAAAGAAGCTTTACTGGCGATTCAAGTAGAAAGAAACTATACAAAAGAAGAAATATTATCCATGTATTTAAATGAAATTTTCTTTGGTCATGGGACACATGGGGTTCAAGCAGCTGCACAAACATACTTTGGTAAAGATGTGCAGGATTTAACTCTTGGTGAATCTGCTATGTTGGCTGGCTTAGTGCGAAATCCACGAACCTATTCACCGTTTCTCAATCCGGAAAATGCCTTGCGCATTAGAAATGTCGTTCTCGATAACATGGTTCGTTACAAAAAAATAACCCAAGAACAGGCTGATGTAGCAAAGCAAGAATCTTTACAACTTGCTGACTATAAACAGAGATCAGTATACGCTTATCCCTGGTTTACCGATTATGTGATTGATGAAGCAGAAGATCTGTTGGAAGATGCCGGCTACGAACCAAGTCAATTATATACCGAAGGTTTTCGCATCTATGCTACTATGGATCCGGTAATTCAAAAAGCGGCGGAAGACACCTATGAAGATGAATCCTTTTTCCCAAAAAGCAATTCCGCTGACCCTATTCAAAGTGCTATGGCCGTTTTGGATCCTGCAACCGGTGAAATCCGTGCTCTGATTGGCGGTAGAGAACATGTGACAAAAAGAGGCTTAAATCGAGCAACTGATATGAAACGTCAACCCGGTTCCGTCATTAAACCTATTGCCGTTTACGCACCGGCATTGGAAATAGGCTACACTCCTGCCAGTGTGGTTGATGATGTTCCGGTAGCATTTGGGTCTTACAAACCGGAAAATTACGATGGACAATATCGTGGCTTAATTAGCATGAGGGAAGCTGTTCAGTATTCAGTTAATGTCCCGGCAGTAAAATTTCTAAATCAAATTGGGATAAGTGAGGGTTTTAACTTTGCCAAAAATCTTGGCCTGCCTCTCGACGAAAAAAATGATAAAAATCTTTCTCTGGCATTAGGTGGTCTGACCCATGGGGTTGCTCCCTTAGACCTAGCGGCTGCATATGCTGCATTTGATAACCAAGGAGTATATATTGAGCCCCATGCAATTTCGAAAATTTGTGACCAAAAGGGAAATATAATTGTTGAGATTACTCCCAAGAAGCATATAGCTATGTCTGAGCAGACAGCTTACTTGATGACTGATATCTTAAAAACTGTTGTTGATGCCGGAACAGGAACCAGAGCTAAAATGAACCGGCCGGTCGCAGGTAAAACCGGAACAACTCAGCTCCCGGACAAAAAAGGATTTCAAAATCGCACAGGTAATAAAGACGCTTGGTTCGCTGGTTATACCCCGGAATTGGTGGGAGTAGTTTGGATGGGTTATGATGAGGATTATGACAAAAACGGCAAAGCCCAATATCTCAATAGAGTATACGGGGGACAATATCCGGCAAGAATCTGGAAATCCGTAATGGACCAGTCTTTAAAAAAAGTCAAGGTAAAACCTTTTACTATGCCGAGTGGCATTGTCTCAAAAGCAATAGATTCTAAATCAGGAAAACTACCCAGTGATTTAACTCCTGATAACTTTATCCGGACAGAAATCTTTGCCAAGCAAAATGTGCCCACTGAAACATCAGATGTTTGGGTAACCGCTTCCATCTGCCCAGAGAGTAGTCTCTTGGCTAATGAATTTTGTCCGGTTAAAATCTCTGGAGTATTTTTAAAACGTCCTGAGCCATACCCAAATACCGGTAAAAAACCAAATGACGCAGACCTTTCTCTGCCTACCGGCAACTGCACACTACACGCAGCGATACCAAGCGGATCAAATAACAACCTAATAGCCATTTGCACCGATCCCCGTCATGGAGGCGCACTGTTCTTGGCCAATACTCCTCAACCTCATGAAAACGGAGGTTGCCCTCAGGAATTTGTCGTCTTTATCTCTCCTGAAACAGACCAAATTCCCACACAATCTTGTGAACTCGAAGACCATCTAATTACACATGAATCGGAAAAAAAACATGATCATAAAAATAACAAAAAGAAAGACTAATACACAATCAACAAAAAGCACTCCCAGAGTGCTTTTTGTTTAGATTAAAACTATAGGCTTACCACAGTAACACCGCTACCGCCTTCATTATAACCACCCAATCGGTAGGATTTTACCTGTCGATGACTCTTTAAAAAACTCGTCACTGCATCCCTTAAAGCACCTGTTCCCTTGCCGTGAATTATGCGTAGTTCATTTAATCCCGCGATTAAAGCATCATCTAGGTACTTATCTACTTCTTCCAGTGCCTCATCAACAGTTTTTCCTCGCAAATCCAGCTCACTGGAAATGCTCCTAATCTTCTCCATCCGCATATGGCCGGTTCTTGTCTTTCCGGTTTCCTGGTCTGTCTTTTCTAATATCCTAATGTCATTCAAATTTACCATGATTTTTAAAATACCCGCCTGGATATAGAGTTCTCCATCTTGATTAGGTTGGGATATCACATATCCTTTTTGATTTAACTTAGGTATTTCAACCATCTGGCCAGGTACTACAGTTTTTGGTTTTTGGCCTAAGTATTTTTTCTCCGGCAATGACGCGCTGATGACTTCTTCCTTTTCATTTAACTTTTCCCGCGCCCTTCGTAAAGACTCGTTTTGCGCCTTCTGGGCTTCGGCCTCTAAAGACGTCTTGAGTTCTTGAAAAATTAATTCTGCCTCTTTCCGCGTCTCCTTGAGAATGCGCAGGCTTTCCTCTTGTGCCTTTCTGATGATTTCGACTTCCCGGTTGTGCAGCTCTGTTTCCTTCTCCAGGATACGACGCTTCATCTCCTGCAATTCCCTGCGCAACATTTCCGCTTCTTTTCTCTCTTGGGCACTAACACGCTGGTCCATTTCCAGGTTGGCAATCAGATCTGCCACCTGAACTTGATCCCTTGTTAAAAACTCTCCAGCTTGATTGATCACTTCCTCGGGCAATCCTAAGCCCCGGGCAATTTCAAAAGCATTACTTTTTCCAGGAACACCAAGCAAAAGACGGTAAGTGGGCTGTAGAGTCTCTACATTAAATTCCACACTGGCATTAACTATCCTGGCATGGTTATAGGCAAAAGCCTTTAGTTCACTATAATGGGTTGTAGCAATGACTTTTACTCCCGCCTTCTGCAGGTATGATAAAATAGCCATCGCCAGCGCAGCACCCTCCGTCGGGTCTGTACCCGCTCCCAGCTCATCCAGTAAAACAAGCGTCTTATTGTTAGCCTTTGACAAGATTTGTACTATATTTACCAGATGGGAAGAGAACGTGCTCAAAGACTGCTCAATGCTCTGTTCGTCTCCGATATCAGCAAATAATTTTTCAAAGATGCTGATTTCCGTCCCATCATCTACTGGAATATGCAATCCGGCCAAACCCATCAGAGTAAGAAGACCAACAGTTTTCAGACTGACTGTTTTCCCTCCGGTATTAGGACCGGTAATTACCATTGCATCAAAATCTTTACCAAGATGAACATCAATCGGGACAACATTACCTTTGATCAGGGGATGTCTTGCGCAAATCAAACGAATATTTCCATTTGTATTTACCTTGGGTATTCCCCCGTCCATAATATAACTTAACCTGGCTTTGCCAAAAATAAAATCAAGTTTACCTAAAATCTCCAACGTAGCTAACAACTCATCATGAAACTTGGCGACCATTCGGCTCAGGCTTTTTAATATAGCGATAATTTCTTGCTGTTCTCCGGCTTTTAATTTTTTTAGATCATTATTTAATTCCAGCACCGCCAGTGGTTCAATAAACAGTGTCGCACCACTGGCAGACTGATCATGAATCATTCCGGGGACCTGCGCCCGGTATTCCTGCTTAACGGGTATTACATAACGGTCTCCCCGGATAGTAATGACATTATCCTGAAGATATTTGGCAGTATGGGGACTCTTAATAAACGAATCCAGCTTTTCCTTGATCCGCTCCTGAGTAGTTCTCATCCTCTTTCTGAGGGAAAAAAGTTGGTCACTGGCAGTATCCGCTATTCCTCCATCTGCCGTAACTGCTTCATTAACAGCAGTTTCTATTGATTTAAAAATACCCAAATCACGGGAAAGTTCCATTATCAAAGGGTAACTGCCTTTTAGATTTGAAACAAATACTTTAGCCTTACGTGAAGCAGCGCAGGTGCCTGAAATATCCAAGAAGTCCTCCGGTTCAAGAATGGCGCCCAGTGCAGCCCTTTCTACTTCCTTCCTTACATCCCTGACACCACCCAAAGTAAATCCAGGGTTGAAACGCAATATCTCCTTGGCTTCTGAAGTTTCTTCCAAAGCGGACACAACCTCATCCAAATCGCTGCTTGGCGTCAGTTTTTCTGCCCTCTCCTTTCCCAGAAAAGACCCGCAGCAGTCAGCCAGCATTTGAATTACTTTATCAAACTCCAGTTTCTTTAGTGTTCTTCCGTCCAATGAGTGTTACTCTCCTCACCTTTTTAATCTAAAATACCTCGGAAATAATGGCCTTTGGTAAATCCCGCCGGAGAAAACCGGCTAAGATCATCCTCCAGTGCCTTCTTGTCAAGTTTTTTCCCTCTTCCTTCTTGGTAAGCATCGCGCACACGGCAATAGGCTTTCACAATTTCAAAAATGGCTTTCGGGCGGTATCGCTCCCCTTCAATCCTTACTACTCCGACCCCGGAATCGAAAAATTTATCCAAGTGTTCTAAGAGGCATAATTCTTTCGGGTTAAAAATATGCATCCGGCAAAACTGATCCAATTCTACCGGGAATACATAATTCATCCGATCTTTTAAACCAAAACTCCCTGTATGGCAACTTCGACCGCAGGAAGCGCCTGTCCTTTTCCCTCCGAAAACTGCTCCTACGGCACAATACTCACTGATCATCATGGGCAAAGCCCCATGCACAATACATTCCAATTCCAGGCCATCGCTCTTCATGTCTGCTATTTGTTCAAATGTCATTTCCGGGGATAAAGTAACCTGCGCCATTCCTTCAAGTTTCATTACCCTTAGTGCCGCATTATTAAATATGTTTAAGCCAAAATCACCGAATAATAATTTCCCCCAGAAAAAATCCTTTGCTGCCTGAATCCCCCCCACATTTCCTGTCATCAAAGCATGTACCCCGACATCCCGGGCTAAATTAAGCATCTGATGAATTATTTCTTTTTGAGATTCATGGAAAATACGCGGGATGGCATAAACAACCTGGCACCCGCTTTTTTCTCCCTTACCAACAATCTCCTGCAATTGCTGGAAGTTCAATCCGGTATCGGGTTTAAAGACTTCCCCTCCGACATAAAGGATATCGACACCAGCTTCCAAGGCAGCCTGTGCCTCTTCAAAACCGCTAACCCGAGCACTGATCCTCGGTCTCCAGGTCTTCCGTTCTCCGGTCTTAAACAACTCTTTCAATTGTTTCTCAATAACAAAGCTTTTTACCACCGGGTGATAATATTTCTGCAAACGCAACTTTTCAATACTCTCTACCAGGGAACGTCGCAAAGTATTTAATTCACTGGCCGGAAGCATCATTCCCTCATCAATATCAAACTCTACTTCTCCCAGTTTAAAAGAGGTTTCTCCCAGGCGGTTTAGTTGTTTTAAAATATCGGCCTGCTGGGTGGGATGCTTTCTTGCCTTTTCCACCCGGTATTGTGATGAAATGAGACTTTTGTTACCTTCATCGTCCCATCCCTCCAGGGTAATTGGTTCCCCTTCCCGTGCTCTGACTCTTATATTCAGCGCTATTCTTCTTTCAGGGTGCATAAAAGACTCCTGAGCTCTCTCCATAAGTTTGGCATCATTTGTTTTAAATACTCTGTCCCCCGTCTTAGGGTACCCTGTTACATTGATGGTGACCACATCTCCCGGTTCGGCCTCAGCTATTTTCACCCCGTCACGGAAAATTTCGTTTATCACAAAACCCTGACGCCCGCCTTTGGTAACCCAAATCTCCACCCCGTCACCAACAGCCAAATTTTCTTCTAATTTAACAGATGCCGTTTTCCCTTTCACTTTTTCAATTCGTCCCAATTTTATCCCACGGTTGTTCGGCCGCTTATAGCTCATTAAATCCCTGCCGGGATGGCCTAAAAGGTAACCTGTAGTAAAATCCCTGTTGAAAATCTGTGCTATCTCCTTTTTTTCTTCTTGGGAAACGAAAAAGTTATCGGGATCAGCCTTTAATCGATCCAAAACTTCCCGATATATCCTTACCACAGTTGCCACATATTCTGGTCTTTTCATCCTGCCTTCTAGTTTTAAAGAGTTTACCCCGGTATCAGACAGTTGGGGTAACAGTTCTAAAGAATTAAGATCACGTGGGCTAAGCAGATGTTTTCCAGTTTCCTCTCCGGAAATATTCCGGCCTTTTTCATCTACCAAAGTATATTCCATACGGCAAGGCTGGGCGCATTTTCCCCGGTTTCCGCTTCTTCCGCCGATTAAACTACTCATTAAGCACTGGCCTGAATAAGATATGCATAAGGCACCGTGGCCAAAGACCTCCAGTTCAGCTTTGGCAGATCCTTTTATAGCAATAATATCTTTCAATGACAGCTCTCTTGCCAGCACCACCCGGTCAATGCCCATCTTTTCTAAAAACCGTACCCCTTCAGCATTATGCACTGTCATCTGGGTGCTGGCGTGGACATCCATATGGGGGAACACGGTGCGCACCAAATAGGCCAGGCCGATATCCTGGACAATAATCCCATCCACTCCGAGATCATAAAGCTCCTTAACATATTCCATCACACTTTTTAACTCGGCATTGTCAATTAAAATATTTACAGTAACATAGATTTTTACATTACGCAGGTGAGCGTATTTAACCGCTTGTTTCATCTGCTCTTGGTCAAAATTACTGGCCGAAGCACGGGCGCTAAAAGATTTCCCGCCTAAATAGACAGCATCGGCCCCATTTTCTACTGCTGCCACCAGCGCGTCAAAACTACCTGCCGGTGCCAAAAGTTCCGGTATCGTCAATTTCCACCACTCCAGCTTTTATTGCTTGCATTCTATTATATCATGGGCTAAAAAGCGATTCTACAAAGCCAAACCTTGGTTTTTCTAATGATACTTAAAAAAGTCCCGGCAGGAGTATTCCCTTAGCCCGGGACTAAATTATTCAAATGCTTATCTGGTGGTCCGATATGTTATTAAATTCGGGAAACACGGTCAAAACCGGCGCAGGCCAGGATTTTTACACCCAGCTTTGCTACCTTGTCTAAAAAGAGATTTAGTCCAATGCTATCACTGGCCATATGGCCGGCAATTACCACATTTATATGATACTTCTCCGCGTTCTTCCTGTGCTTTTCGCTAATGTGCATGCCAACTACTGTTCCTACACCGGCAATCGCCAGTTTTTCGTAAACATCCTCGGAGCCCCCTGTGCCTCCCGTCATATCTACAAAAACTTTACCTGCAGACCTTTTCCCAGATCCCTGAACGATAGTTGGACCTGCTTTTCTTTTTGCCGCATTTTTATATTCGGGAATTTCTAATAAAAGGTCGATTACATCATCAAGTGTATCCGGCTCTTTTTCCGAAAAGTAGTTGGTAAGAAATTGAGTAACCATATTATCCGCTGGTGTATGTACACACATTAAAGGAAGATCCAAAATACGTGCCGCGTCGACCGTCCGGTTATGATTCAACGGCATTAGCGATCTTTTAACTTCCGAAATCCGAGAGGAAAGAATCCCTTCCGCCACATTAATGGGCACTCCCATTTCCGAGAGAATCCCTTCCTGAAGATGCATCACATCATAGAGGCCGGCCAGAGCGTATCCTTCCGGATGATGTGCTAAAACCAAGTCAATCTTTTCTCCTTTTTCCCTCAACCTATCCGCTAAAATTATTTCTCCGATTTCTATATCAATACCGGCAAATATGGTGGATACTTCCTTGTCCGGGTCACCGTTGAGCATTCTTGTATCGCTGTAGGGATTTGTTAAACTAATAGTGTCAAAAGACTCCTTCTTTTTTCCCTCTAGCTTATCCCACTTTTTTTGTGCCCTCTTTAAATCTTTTTCTGCCGCTGCTTTACCTCGTGGGTCTGCCTCCATCCCGGCTTGAACAGCCAATTCATAGATTTCTCTAAGCTTCATAATTAATCCTCCTGGTATCAAATTATCTCGTTATATTAATTCCCTCAGATAAATAGGTTAATTTATTTGCGGGAGACAAAAAGGTTATCTTTTACATAAAAACGCAACAAACTCTCCGCCCCTTGGCTAAGGCCAATACGTGTTGTCTCCCTTATTTTGATCTCACCTAAAAGATCAGAATCAAAGAATTTAACCGGCCCATCAACCGCACTTGTCCCGTTTAAAGTCATGTCGATCCCCATTGCTTGAGCCAGTTTACCCGGACCGCTGCACAAGTCCTTTAAATTTTCCTTTTTCCTGTTCTTTTTCATCACTTCGATTCCTTCTAAGGGTTGCAGTGCCCGGATGAGTACGGCAGCAGGAATATCTTCCCGGTGCGTCGTGACATTGTAACAGTAATACATCCCATAGATCAGATAAACATAGGATATCCCGGCAGGACCAAACATAACAGCGTTTCTTTTAGTTTTACCCCGGAAAGAATGGCTACCCGGATCGTTCACTCCTAGATAAGCCTCGTCTTCTACCACGATGCCGGAAACCTTTCCCCACGGTGCATTATATTCCATAATTTTGCCTAATAGTTCTCTCGCTACTAATTCAGTCTCCCGAGCAAAAAAATCAAAACCTAACTGTACCAAAACTATTTTCTCCTTTGCCCAATCTGCATAAAAGCGTCCTGGCAAGCTGTTTCCCAACTGAAAAGCGCAACATCATGTTGCGCCTTTCTTAACTGCTTTTGTGTATTTTGTCCAGGACCTTCAATTCTTCAATTATTTTTTCATAATCTTCCCGAATTTTGCTTAGTTCGTCAGCCAGCTGCAACGCCACCAAAACCGCAACCTTGGTTTGAGTGTATGAAGGGTGCTGCCGATTTATCTGTTCCATTTTCTGAGAAACCGACTTTGCCAGCATTTCAATATATTCCGGAGGGTCAGTTCCCTTTATGACATATTCCTGACCCAATATTTCTATTCTAACCCTGCACCCTTCTTGTGGATTCACATATCTCCCTCCGTATCAAACCGTATGATCCCAGTTATTAAGATATAGACAATTTCGGCATTAACCCAAACATTCCTGCTAAAATTACCTTAATTCGACTCCAAATTTAACAAAGAGTTCATTTTTTGTTTGTTCAAAAACTCGGGACACTTCCTCATCAGTAAGAGTTCTGTCAACAGCTTGAAAAGAAAGGGAATACGCTAAGCTTTTATATCCCTCCGGCACCTGTGCCCCTTTATAAACATCAAACAAACTGACACCTTTCAGAATCTCGCCCCCATTCGCCCAAATCACAGCACTAACTTTTTCTGCAGCAACAGATTCGGGTACTAACAAGGCCATATCGCGCTGTACTGCGGGAAACTTTCCGAAAGGAACGTACCGGACTACATTGGGAGACGCATCTATCAATGGAGCCAAATGCATTTGCAGAATGCAAGTTTTTTCTTCTAAATCATAATTATCCTGGACACGAGGATGAATCTCACCAATATAACCAACAAGACAGTTATTAACATAAATACTTCCTGCCCTGCCGGGATGAAGAAATGGTGGAAGTTTTTCTACCTTCAATCCCCAGTCCTTTATTTCCAACCAGTCAAACAATCCGGTTAGCACACCTTTTAAAAAGTAAAAATCAAGGGTCTGGGCCGGCCAGTTCCAACCCCGGTTAAGAGAACCGGAAACCAGAATTCCTAAAACCTCCGTTTCCTCAGGAAGTTTTTCTAATCCAGCCTTAAAGATTTTTCCGCATTCGAAAATAGCAATATCAGTATTCCTCCTGCTGGTATTAAGAGCAGCAGTTGCCAAAAGCCCAGGTACCAAGGTAGTGCGCATAATCCCCTGCTCATCACTTAAAGGATTTTTTACCTTCACCGTATTCCTCAAAGGACAGTCGTCGGCCAAAATAATTTTATCTAATTCTTTTTGATTAATAAAACTATATGTTATGACCTCAACTAAACCGGCACCTACGAGAAAATCTTTCACATTATCTGTAATTTCCTGGGGTCTCGTCCTTTTCCCTTCAGTAGTAGGACCATATGGCAATGTGACAGGAATCTTATCGTAGCCGTTAAGACGGGCCACTTCTTCAATCAGATCAATTTCCCGTGTAATGTCTTGGCGGTAAGAAGGAATCGTAACAGTCATCTTTTCCCCACTGATTTCAAAGGAGAAATGGAGTTTTTTCAAAAAGGAAGCTACTTCTTCCGCGGTAAGGGAAGTACCAAGGATTTGGTTAACCCGGGCAGTATGAAGCTGTACTTTTGTCAATTCGGCAACTTGGTTAAAAGTATCAATTACTCCTTGCACAACCTGGCCTCCGCAGAGCTCTGCCAACAATTGAGCGGCACGGTCACAGGCATTTTTCACATTGAAGACATCCAATCCTTTTTCAAACCTTAAAGAAGACTCAGACCTAAGTCCTAACATTCGAGAGGTACGCCTAATAGACACAGGGTGAAAACGAGCGGCCTCAATCAATATGTTTTCTGTGTTTTCTGTAACCTCTGTATCCAACCCGCCCATTACTCCGGCGACCGCAACCGGTTTTTCACCATCACAAATGAGCAAAGTGTCACTGCCAAAAGTCCTTTCCTGCCCATCTAGGGTAAACATTTTTTCCCCTTCTTCAGCCCTGCGCACAATAATCTTATGGCCGGCCAGCCTGTCATAATCAAAAGTATGCAGGGGTTGACCCATTTCCAGCATTACATAATTGGAAACGTCTACCACATTATTAATCGGCCTGACCCCGGCAGAACGTAAGAAGTGCTGCATCCATTCGGGGGAAGGACCCAGTTTTACACCTTTAACTACTCGAGCCACATAGCGATTGCATAGTTCATGATCTTTTACTTCTATCGAGGCTATATCATTAATGTTTTCCTCTGTTTCCTTAAACTCAATTTTGGGTAAGCTTACCTCCTGTCCGGTAACGGCGCTAACCTCCCTGGCAACGTTTATCACGCTCAGGCAATCTGACCGGTTCGGAGTTAACTCAAACTCCAAAACAGCATCATCAAGTCCTAAGACTTTTATCGCGTCCTTACCCACCGGAGCATCCGGGTGTAAAATCATAATGCCGCCCCTGGATTCTTCTGAAACATAATTTTCATCAATTCCCAATTCTTCTCCGGAACAGAGCATGCCATAAGACTCTATTCCTCTCAATTTGGCTGCTTTCATTTTAACTCCGCCGGGCAGTTTC
Organism: Bacillota bacterium; assembly: GCA_050945755.1. GTDB lineage: Bacteria > Bacillota > Dehalobacteriia > Dehalobacteriales > Dehalobacteriaceae > JAQVXR01. Next base: position 24,997 of record JBMNTN010000011.1, read on the forward strand.
GCTCCTACCAGGGCTACAGGTACCTTATGCCCCTCCCTGACATTTGTTGCTCCGGTCACAATCTGAACTATATTCTTCCCTACGTCAACCTGGCATACAACCAGCTTGTCCGCTTGAGGATGGCGAATAATTTCTTTAATTTGTCCCACTACTACATTTTCAATTCCCTTGTCCAGAAATTCCACATGTTCAACGGCCAGCCCCACCATGGTCAACTTAGAAGCGAGTTCCGCCGGGCTTAAATCTGAATCAATATATTGTTTTAACCACTGGTATGCGACTTTCATCTTGATTCCTCCTAAAACTGCGTCAAAAAACGCAGATCATTTTCAAAAAGCAGGCGCATGTCATCAATGCCATATTTCAATAAAGCTACCCTTTCCACTCCCAAGCCGAAGGCAAACCCGCTCACCTCATCCGGATTGTAACCAGACATTTCCAGCACTCGAGGGTGAACCATTCCCGAGCCTAAAATTTCCAACCACCCGGTATGGGAACAAACCCGGCATCCTTCCCCCCCACACATCATGCAGGAAATATCTACTTCAGCACTTGGTTCTGTAAATGGAAAGTAGCTGGGGCGAAGCCTTATCTGTCTATCTTCCCCAAACATCTGGCGGGCAAAAGTCAGCAGTGTTCCTTTTAAATCTCCCATAGAAATTCCTTTATCGATCACCAATCCTTCCACCTGGTGAAACATAGGTGAATGGGTTGCATCATCATCCCTTCGATAAACCTTCCCCGGGCAAATAATTTTCACCGGAATATGAGGTACCGTTTTTTCCATGGTACGCACCTGAACAGGTGATGTATGAGTACGCAACAACACTTCATCAGAAATATAAAAAGAATCCTGCATGTCCCGAGCAGGATGCTCCGGGGGAATGTTTAGCGCCTCAAAGTTATAATAATCTAATTCAATTTCCGGACCTTCGCTAATGGTATAACCCATCCCAAGAAATATCTCTTTAATCTGGTCGATAACCAATGTAATCGGATGCTTCCGTCCAACGAAAATATTTTGACCCGGGAGAGTAATATCTATCGTTTCCTTTTTAAGTGATTCCAGAAGCTGTTGTTCTTTTAACTCATTTCCCCGCACATCTAAAATCTTTTCAATGTCAGACCTTACTTGGTTTGCGGCCTGACCAACTTGCGGCCTCTCTTCCGGAGAAAGATTCCCCATCCCGCGCAGCACTGCTGTCAGTTCCCCTTTTTTCCCAAGGTATTTAACCCGCAAATCATTCAGTTCTCCGTAACTGGTAGCCTGATTCATTTCTTTTTTTGCCTGATTACGGATGGCATTTAATTTTTCTATCATTTTCTAGCCTCCTAGTATAAACTTCCCCAAAATAAAAATACCCTCCATCCCAAAAAGGGACGGAAGGTTATTTCCGCGGTACCACCCTTGTTAATCCAAAACGGATTCACTTTTCAGTATCCATTGAATACTGCTTATTGATAACGGATAAGAGCCGACACCTCCTACACTAAACACAATTTTAGTGCTTATTTCAAAGGGCTGTTCATGGGGGAATTTCAACCCTACTACCCTGGCGCTGCTTCCAGTCTACGGCGAGCACTTCCCTGTAAGGGAGCATATGAGTCTACTGTCCCAATCATCACATTTTATGTACTATTATTCTGTTATTGTATAATTAACCTCCGGTAAATAATGTATGCCGTTATTGAGCCAGTTTGTTCAAATAATCTCCAGAAAAACTCGGCAGGTACAGACATCAATCTCACTACCTTTCTGTAAATTATTGAAACCAATGTTAGTATATCACAGGCACTGTAAATTGACAAGAAGACACTGCTGTCCTGGCAATGTCTACTTATTACTCTTCCTTGCGCTGCCGAACCGTTTCATATAGCAAAATACCGGCGGCCACAGCCACATTTAGAGACTCTGCTTGGCCTATGAGAGGTATTTTAACGATCTCATCAGCATGATTCAGCCAGAATTGGTCAGGTCCCTGTGCCTCATTACCTAGAATCAATGCCACAGGCCCTTTCAAGCAGGCATTATAATATAAAGTTTCCCCACCTAAATCAGCTACCAATACCCGATATCCATTTGCCTTTAAAAAGTTAAGAACCACCGGGTTGTGTGCCATATTTATCACGGGGAGGTGAAAAAACCCACCCATACTAGCCCGAACAACCTTGGGATTATATATATCTGTTGTTCCTTTTATTAACACAGCAGCAGCGGCCCCTGCCGCACAGGCTGTCCGAATCATTGTGCCTAAATTCCCCGGGTCCTGTACCCCGTTAACCACCAGGATTATACTATTTTCTTGGATTCTGAGATCTTCCATATGTAACATTCTAGTATCGGCAACAGCAATAATTCCCTGAGAATTCTCTGTTTCGGCCACGTCATCAAATAGCTTATTATCTACTTGCCACGCGGAAACCCCGGCACTATTTACCCAATCCAAAAGCCTTCTACCCCGCTCATCCTGAAGAAGTCTTTCATTGTACAGAACAAATCGGATCTTAAAATTACTTGTTAGTGCTTCTTCTACTGTCCTAACACCTTCAATTAAAAAGAGTTCATACTTTTCTCGGTATTTTCTTAAACTAAGGGATTTAGCAATTTTATAATATTTATTTTGTTTGGAAATAATCAGATTATGCATAGGCAATTTTCCGCGGACCTCCTGTAACAGATATCCCCTATTACCAGATCATGTCTGCACCCAAGCTGCTTTAATGCTCTCTTATTTTCACCATGCACATAAAACAGAATAGCTGAGAATATTCTCAGCTATTCTGTTTATTTTTGATTTTGTTTTGCTACTGAGACATATTCCTGAAATGCCATCGAATCATTAACTGCTAAATCTGCAAGCATTTTTCTGTTGATATCCACGCCCGCATTTTTTAAACCGCTAATCAGCTTGCTGTAGGACATTCCATTCATCCGGGCAGCAGCATTAATCCTGGTAATCCAAAGTTTGCGAAAATCTCCCTTTTTCTTTCTACGGTGTGCATATGCATAAGCAAGTGATTTCAGTACCTGCGCATTAGCAACTCTATAAAGCTTGGATTTTGCCCCTCTGTACCCTTTGGCTAATTTCAGAACTTTTTTATGTCTTTGGCGTTTGGTAACACCTCTTTTTACTCTTGGCATAATTAATTACCTCGCTTCCTTTACAGGTGATTACTGTGTTATTAGTTACATGTAGGGTAACAGCTTTTTGGTTTTCTTAAAATCAGCGGCAGATACCATCCCACTCTGTCGCAGATTACGCTTTCTTTTAGCGCTCTTTTTCTCAAGAATATGACTCTTATAAGCTTTTGAACGCTTAATTTTTCCGGAACCGGTAACCTTAAAACGTTTGGCCGCTCCCCGGTGTGTCTTCATTTTAGGCATAAAATATCCTCCTTCTTAACTCTGTTTTGGTGTTAAAATCATAGTCATATTTCTTCCTTCAACCTTTGGTGGCTTTTCTACGTTAGCTATTTGTTCCATCTTGGCAGCCATTCTCAAGCAAAGCTGCCGACCATTATCAGGATGAGTAATTTCACGGCCCCGGAACATAATGGTCACCTTGACCTTATCACCACTTTTTAAAAACTTTTCCGCATTTCTCGCCTTGGTATCAAAATCATGATCTTCGATATTTGGACGAAGCTTAACTTCTTTAACATTAATAATCTTCTGGTTCTTTTTAGCTTCTTTTTCCCGCTTGCTCTGTTCAAAGCGATACTTTCCATAGTCCATAACCCGGCAAACTGGCGGCTTGGCTGTCGGAGCAACTTCAACCAGATCCAAACCCATATCGCTGGCCAGCTTCAATGCCTGCTTAATAGGAATAACACCCAACTGTTCCCCTTTAGTCCCAACATACCTCACTTCCGGAACTCGAATTTCCTCATTGATTCTTAGGTCTTTACTAATAATATCTCACCTCCAAAATATAAATAAAAAATAAACGGATGTACAGAAATACACCCGCCATTAATCAATAAACATTTGCTTGTTATAACCTTATGAGCCAAAGCTATAAGGTGAGAAGCGGATGACTTCTTCTTAATAGTCATGATTTTTGCCATGTTATTTTATCATTTTATTGCCGGTTCGTCAAGACTTTTTTAACTTAATTTCCTGCTGCAGATCAAAAATAACTTGAGCTACAGGCTTTGCCCCCAGGTCACCGACGCCCAGTCTGCGGACAGACACGCTGTCTTGGGCTATTTCCTTATCCCCTACTACCAGCATATACGGCACTTTCTGGGTTTGCCCTTCCCTGATTTTGTACCCAATTTTTTCATTGCGCAGATCCACTTCCGTCCTGATTCCGGCCTGAACCAGTTTCTCTTTTAACTTCATAGCATAATCCGCCTGTTTATCAGTGATCGGACATACCATGGCTTGAACTGGGGCTAGCCACAAAGGAAATGCCCCGGCATAATGTTCGGTAAGTATCCCAATAAACCGCTCAATACTGCCAAAAATAACCCGGTGAATCATTACCGGACGATGTTTCTGTCCGTCTTCTCCGATATAGGTAAGATCAAATTTCTCCGGCATTTGGAAATCAAGCTGGATAGTACCGCACTGCCAGGTACGACCTAAACAATCCATCAGATGAAAATCTATTTTGGGACCATAAAAGGCGCCGTCACCTTCATTTACTTTGAACTTCATTTCTTTCTCTGTCATTGCTTGCTTTAAGGCATCAGTAGCTTTTTCCCAATCCTCTAAAGAACCCATCGCCTTTTCCGGGCGGGTTGAAAGTTCAACATGATACTCAAAGCCGAAAAGCTTATAAAAAGTATCCACCATATCAATCACATTTTTAATTTCATCTTTAATCTGAGAGGGAAGCATAAAGATATGTGCATCGTCTTGAGTAAAGCAGCGTACCCGCATCAACCCATGCAAAGCTCCGGACAATTCATGACGATGTACCAACCCCAGTTCGCCATATCTTATGGGAAGTTCTCGGTAACTATGCAACTTGTTTTTATAGACAAGCATCCCCCCCGGGCAGTTCATTGGTTTAACCGCAAAATCCTGTTCGTCAATTTTGGTGTAATACATATTTTCCTTATAATGATCCCAGTGTCCGGATCGTTCCCAGAGACTCCGGTTGAGAATAATCGGAGTCTTAATCTCCTGGTAACCCCACTTGGCATGTTCCTCACGCCAGAAATTTTCCAGTTCATTTCTGATTACCATACCTTTGGGCAAGAAGAAAGGAAATCCCGGCCCGTCTTCCATGATTTCAAACAGTTCAAGCTCCGCTCCCAACTTGCGATGATCTCTCTTTTTGGCCTCTTCTATACGCAACAGATACTCTTCCAGGAGAGACTTTTTGGGGAATGAAGTACCGTAGATTCTCTGGAGCATTTTGTTCTTCTCACTGCCTCGCCAGTATGCCCCGGCCAAACCCATAAGCTTTACTGCTTTAACTTTTCCCGTATCCGAAACATGAGGGCCGGCACAAAGATCGACAAACTCACCCTGACGGTAGAGGCTAATTTCTGCATCCTCCGGAAGATCATTAATCAATTCAACTTTATAATTTTCCCCTTTATCATTAAAAAGCTTCAGGGCTTCGCTTCTACTTACCACTTCTCTTTGATACTGATAAGCCTCCTCGGTAATCTTCTCCATTTCCTTTTCAATGGCTTCCAAATCCTCAGGAGTAAAAGTATGCTCAGAGTCAAAATCATAATAGAACCCGTCCTGGATAGCCGGGCCAATGCCCAACTTGGTCCCGGGGAAAAGCCTCTGGACAGCCTGGGCTAAAATATGCGAAGAACTGTGCCTGAACACCCTCTGTCCTTGTTCGTCATCAAATGTAAGGGCAGAAAAACTAACATCCTCGTTTATCTTGGCATCCAAATCTACCACACGATCGTTTAATTTGGCGGCGAGGGCACTTTTTGCCAGTCCCCTGCTGATTGACTTAACCACTTCCATTACCGGGACCCCTTGAGGATATTCCCGGATTGATCCGTCCGGAAAAGTAACATTAACATTCATCTTTTCTTTCCTCCCTTATCAATAATAAAAACCTCCTCACCCCGCTAGGGACGAGAAGGTTCCCGTGGTTCCACCCTAATGAAAAGCATATGCTTTCACTTTTAATGACATATAACGGAGTTACCCGGCGGAACTTACTTCTTGACAGTGCAAGTTTCAGTCAGCTGTTTTGGGGTGGTCTTCCCTGTCTGCTTTGCTTAAAGACGCTTACAGCCAATGGCGCCTTCTCTCTGAAAGAAACATGCAGGTACTCTCCCCAGCATTACATTTTGCTATATTTAAGCACATTATACTGCCATCTTTTGTGTTTTGTCAAACAGGAAGCAATAGCCAAATAAACACTGCCTGCACCAATCCAATCAAAAATCCCAGTATAGCCCCGAGAACTTCAATATGGCGCAGTTCGCTTGCAGCAACATCTAGAATAATCCGTTCCAGTTGCCTCAGATCAAAGGAATTAATTTTATCCTCCACCATCTTGGCAAAATCCACATCTTCTTTAATTTTTGCCGGTAGTTCAAGCACCATTTTCCGCATCAGGGGCGGTGCTTCTCTATGAAGGGTATCGGCCGCTAATGTCACAATCATTTTTTTTATGGGACTGGGAACAAGCGGGGGAATCCTTTCATTCATCCGTTCGGTTACCGCCCGTACTATTGCCTCAATCATTTTTTTCTGCAAGCCTGCTTGGTTTAATCTGGAAACAACATCATCCAGAGGGAGAAGTTCCGTCCCCACCACTTTTCCCACACTGGCAGCAATCTCACTGCGCCGCTTGGGAATCAATCCTTGAATCTTATATTTAAAAATAGGCACTACAACCGGATCGTAAGGACGAAAAATTAATTTTATCGCTAAAATATTTGTCACCCAGCCAATTAAGGCACCGACAACAGGAATGGTCACAAGTTGAAAAAGCATCATATTTTTCCATCTTTCTTTAGGTTTATTTCCAATTCTCAGAATACCATTAGAATAATTTAAGCGCAAGAAAAAGCACCCTCCTCAAGGTGCTTTGCCACAAAAAATATCCAGTTATAAAATTCAACTAATGATTTTTTTGGTTTTGCCTGCCGCAAAGTGAGCAGCCATAGCAGAGTACCGCTCGTTCCCCGAAAACACCTTCTATCGTCTTCACAGTATTCACAGCTTTGCATGACTCGGGAATATGCATCACAACTTCTTTTGGGGCAATAGTAATCAATGCGCTAATCAGCAAATCCTCATAATTTATTTCGTTGTCCACCATTTCCACAATACAGCCTTCCAAAAACTCGTTATTTACTACCCGGTGGTTATCATCAAATAGTTGGAAAGAACCGCTGGCCAATAAGAGAACATGGATTTTTTCTGCTCTAGGCTCTTGAATATCAACAAAATATTTTAACAGCATAATAAACTCATGATATTCTTTCTCCAGCATTAATTCATCTACGGCCTGTTCCAACACATGATGCAAATCGTCCACATAATCTTGCAGACGAAATTTAATAAAACCATCGATATTGATTTTGGAATTGAGAGAAAGATAATCCAAAACCTTGTGTAAAATTTTACTTTTGCGGTTTAACCGATACATATAATAATCGTTATTGCCTGGTCGTAAGGAGGCCTCTAAGATCTTACCTGCTTTTTCTACCACGTTTTCTTTTTCTTCATTAGTTAAATAATAATAATGCTCTCTGATAATCTTTCTGAGAATTAAATTTTCCCAGTAATTAAGAATAAAGTCTGCAACAGCATTGGCCACATAATGCTTTAATACCATTTCCTGTTCGGGTTTCACAGTTCTATCCATAGAGCAATTTAAAAATCTATAGTTACCTATACTGGTTTCAGCTAACGAAATATCAATACCTTCACGATGCAATATATCAAACTCTTTGTCTAATTGAGAACGAATCAACTCAAAACTTTGGGATGTTCCAATACTAATTGAGGTTGCCATTTTGTCACCCCTTTCTGGCTTACATGTATTATATGTTTGGGTTTTTCGTTGTATACTGGGGGAAAAATGGCTAAAAATCTAAAATAGAACAAGCATTATAATTAAATTTAAAAAATGAAATTCATTTAGTTTAAACGTTAAATAATGAAAAAACTCTAAAATTTGTTAACTGTCTTATGGATAACAAACTCAAAAAAATAAACCGCCAAGCAGGCGGTTTATTAATTATGCGCTTAATTCCTTTTAAAAATAAATACCGGATTGACACTCCAACCGTCTCTATGCTGAGGGATAGTTACCACAAGTTCCCATCCCTCCGCTGCCAAGTCATTAAGTCTCTTCTCCAGTATCACGGCATTTTTTTCATTGATTTGCTTAATTCTGTCAATTAAAACATCTTTAAACAGCTCAACCTTATATTCCATAAAAACACCTCCTATGTGTTTTTATTATTCGCCAGGACGGCTCTTTTTCCTTTTATTTACTATACTTACATTTTTTTCTTTTCACAGCGGTTGCAAACTAAATCTTACCAGCAAAATTTTTTATTTAACATGGAAAAATAATAGTACACCCGGGGTGAAAGGAGTTAATTATTATGGTCCATAAAAAAAGCAGCAAAAACAAGAATCCAAATCTATTTACTACCGGTTTAACCCAAGCCAATAAAAATAATGTAAACGAAGTCGCCCAAGAAATATCAAAAGCATTTCGTAAAAAATAATTAATCCGAAAACCTTGTGTTCCAGAATAAAACATAATAAAACTAAGTTTAATAAATCTTAAAAGAAGCCCCGGGTTTTATTCTTCTTTCAATTAATACCACGAATCCTTTAAAAAGATTATGGTTAAATTAAATTAAAAGATAGCAAAGGTAGAAGGTGAATTAAGTGAGAAAAACTTTCACAAAAGCAATCATGCTTTTTTCAGCTGCTCAAATTTTATTCAGGGCTTTCAATAGAATTTCCGAATCATTTTTAACAATCTCAAAACAGCACAACCGACAAAAGAACCCGTTACAATAATCATACCTTTTAACTTTTTATCAAATAAAACTTAGCAGAAAAAATACTATGTAAATAAATTTTGGAGAGAGAAAAAGAAAACTTTTCCTCTCTCCAAAAATAAAAAGTCGCTGCTGCCAAAGCCATATACTAAAACTACTTGACATTTGGAATTGATCTGGGTAAAATAATATTTGCCTGATAGCGGGTCATAACAAGGGGCTATAGCTCAGTTGGTTAGAGTGCTTGCTTGACATGCAAGAGGTCACTGGTTCGAATCCAGTTAGCCCCACCAGCTAAACCGCCGTCCCACAAGGGATTGGCGGTTTTTGATTTTCTGTAAAAGTGTAAGAGGTATCATAACCACCCGCTCAGCGGGTGGTTATGATTTTGCTGTTTCTTATTTGACCTAAAACCTTATGAGATCCAAATTAGCTTTCGGGCATTTGATTAGTTCTATTCTTCATCCAGCACTTAATTATCGGAGGCATCACCAGTAAAATAAATATCACCCTGAACAAATGATACGCTGATATCAGTGAAACATTGCCCTGTACCATGAGAGCGGTTATCCCCATTTCCGCCATTCCTCCCGGTGCGGTGCTTAAAAAAGAGTCAATCATTGTTAAATGATGAGTATAACTAAGCAAAATACCAACAGCCAAAGAAAAAATAATCAAGGCAATACTCCCTGCCACAGCATAGGGAAATAGCTTTCTCCAATTTTTCATGCTGGAGAGCTGCATACTTGTCCCCATGTAGGTACCAATACATAATTGGGATATCCCAGAAATTAGCGGTGGTACCTTAAACCCGGGAATTCCAGCAACCACTAAAATGGCCGTTCCTAAAAGAGGACCCAGCAAAAAAGGAGTTGGCATGTGGATTTTTTCGGCAGCCCAAGCGGTAAAAATAACATTGACTAAAAAAATTATCGGTACCCAAGGGGAAGTAATAGAATAATCGGCAGAAGCAATTGGCGAGAGAACAAGCTGCTGAGTAACATGATCCGCCAAACCATGAACAACTAAATATGGTACAACAAATAAAGTAGATAATAACCGCAGAGTCTGCATAAAGGTAACTACCGTAATATCTGCATCAGGAATTTCTTCGCTCAGCACTATCATCTGGGACAGCCCACCGGGTACACTGCCGATCATACTGCTGGAAATGCTGATACCCGTTGTCTTATGAGTAATATAGCCGGTAAAAATACTAAATAAAATTAATGCCACTGTTACAAGTGCCATTGCTGTGAATTGACTGGTAATCTGTGCTAAAGTATCCCTAGTAAATGAAACGCCCATCATAAAACCCAAAACAGCTAAACCCGCATTGCGCAGCTCCCGAGGCCAAAAAACTTCCCTTTTAAAAGCTGTATCCCACACCATCACCGCTGTTAAAGGCCCCAGCATCCAGGGAATAGGTATATTAATCAAATTAAATAAGGCCCCGCCCAGCAAAGCAACAGCCAAAGTTTCTAACATTTTATACACCGTTTATCCTCCTAAATGACAAAGCCAATTCGAAGTATTGGACATGCATCCGTACCCATATAGCATATTTATCTTACTCAATGATTGAATAAGATAAATATGCTGACTATTAGATAAATTTTGACATCATGGGCGTTATTCCTTTTTGTGGATACTAATTTTGCGCCATTATATTTTACATTTTAATAACATCTAACTTATAATTACCCCTTACCCCTTAATCATTTAGTTATTATCAAACAAAAAGACTGCCGTACTCATCTCATCGGCAGTCTTTTCCATGATTTGTTATTTAGAACTACGCGCTTTTATTCAGGCACTAGATCTTTTCAGCCAGAATTTGCACTGTATGTTTTGCCTTTATTCGGCTGTTTCTTTTATCCAATCCGCCTCTCAATTGCAAAAGACATCCGGGACAGTCTACTGCAACCAAATCCACTCCTGTTTCTTCAATATTATCCAGTTTTCTATCCAGAATTGGGGCGGATATCTCCGGAAACTTTACAGCGTAAGAACCGGCCAAGCCGCAGCAACTGTCTGTTTCTTTCATTTCTATTAAGTCAAATCCAGCTTCCTTGAGAACTTGCCTCGGCTCATTATAGATCTCCATTGTACGTTTTAAATGACAGGATGTATGATATGTTACTCTCCCCTTTTCTTTCCTGGGCGCCTTAGTTTGTTTCCCTGTCCGTAATATACTTGCCAACTTGACAAAGTCAATCGCCTTTTGGGCAATTGCCTCTGCCTTCTCCCGCCATTCCGGTTCGTCAGGAAACATTTCCGTATACTTTTTTGCGAGAAAATCCGTACATGTAGGGCAGGCACTGACAATATATTTTACTTCAGTGGAAAAAAAGGCTTCTATGTTTTGCCTGGCCAGTTCTTTTCCTGTTTCCAGGTCTCCCGAATAAGCCGCCGGGGCACCGCAGCAGTTTTGCTCCTCAGGAAACACTGCCTTGAATCCCTTCTTATTTAAAAACTGTACTACAGCCTCGCCAATCTCAGGATAAACAAAATCAATCATACAACCGGCAAAGAAGGCTATTTCTCCTTTTGGTTTTTTTACTTTTTGTTCTATTTTTTTAAAGCAATCCCGAAATGGCTTCCGGGCAAGAGCCGGAAGACTGCGAAATTCCGCTAAAGGAGAAAAGAACAAAGGCAAATGCCGGATATATGGAGTACCCTTGGTTAAAGGACCCTGGACCTTTGCAGCTATGCGCAAAGCACTGTGAAATTTTCTCCGATTTGAGAGAACCTGCTGAAAAATAAATCTTTGGGTAAAAGGCAGATTTCTCTTCTCCGTTAATCGGCGGCGCAGCTCAAATACTAATTTCGGAATATCAATACCTCCAGGGCACGTTTCCACACAACGCCGACATTGCATACAAAGACTTTGAGGATCATCTGCATCGCTATAAGAATGAAAAAATGCCGTCAAGATAGAACCGATTCCCCCACAATAAATATGACCATAAACATGCCCGCCAACCAATTGGTACACAGGGCAGACATTTAAACAGGCGCCGCAGCGCAGGCACTGGTATGCTTCCCGAAATACCGGATCTTGCGCCAGATCCAATCGTCCGTTATCCAAAAGAATAATGTGTAGTTCCTTTTTGCCTAGTTCTCTTGTTTCCCGTTGAGAAGTGGGAACCGCTCCGGTAATCATCGTGATATAACTGGTTATATTCTGGGCTGTAGCACTTCTCGGTAATAGCTGGGCAACAGGCTCTATATCACTAAACCGGGGTACCAATTTTTCATATCCCACCAGCACAACATGTATCGGCGGCAGGGTAGCGGTAAGACGGCCATTGCCTTCATTCGTAAATATAACCATTGTTCCTGTTTCGGCGACAGCAATGTTCGCACCGGAAATGCCCATTTCTGCGGCAAGGAATTTGCGGCGCAGTTCTCTACGGGCAACTTTAACCAGCTTTGGGATTTCAGCCGGTATTTCTTTCCCTAAGTTTTTCGTAAACAATTCGGCTACCTGTTCTTTACTCAGGTGAATGGCGGGCATCACCATATGAGATGGTTTTTGACCGGCTTGCTGAATTATCCATTCTCCCAAGTCTGTTTCGACTACTTCAACTCCTCTTTCGATCAAGAACTTGTTTAAGTGGATCTCTTCCGAAGCCATCGATTTTGATTTGACAATAGTTTTTACCTCGTGCTTTTGGGCTAATTCCCAAATATACTGTAAGGCCTCTTGGCCTGTTTTAGCCGAAAAAACTACTGCGCCCCGGGCTTCAGCCTGCGCTTTAAAACGAGCTGCCATCTCATCAATTTGACTTAACGCTTCTCTTTTTACTGCTTTCATCTTTTCTCGAAGGTCAGGAAAATCAACGCCCTGGAATATATTTTCCCGGGACTGAGGGTAGGTTTCTCCAAATCGGCCTAATGCGTCACGTAACATTTGATCATCCAACGCCTTTTTTATTTGGGATTTAAACTCTTTATTTGCCACGCTTCCCACCCTCCCCTCTCTCATTTAAAACTATCACTACCAACCTTTCCGGACCGTGCACCCCAATAGTCAGCACCCTTTCAATATCTGCTGTCCGGCTGGGTCCACTGATAAAAGCAATATATCCCGGAGGTAAGCCTTGGAGATAAAAATGATCCAACGCATCTTGCAGACAGGGCACAATGTTTTCCGCCCGGAGTAAAGCGATATGAACTGCCGGCAGCATGGAAACCAGCCTTTTTCCAAGATCAGTAGCATCCTGTACAAGTGACCCGGTTTGGGCAATCCCCAAATCCATTTCCGAAATACCTATCTTGAATTCTCGGACAGGTTCTCCTCCGTTGATTTGGTCAATAATTCCACCAGACTTTTCAACCAACTCCACGACTCCGCTTTCCTCAATGAGGGGTGACTTTGCTACTCCAACCTCGGGGTTCGGGTATTGGCTGATGATCTGACTAATCAACTCACCTGCTTCTTTCTTGTCCTCAGCATAAAACACCTCTCCGGACAAATTTAAAACTCTTTCCTTAAACCGGTTCCATTGTTTTCGGTCCATATTAACCCCCCTATTGAAGTCTTTTCCTCTAACAATCTTGTTTCAAACCCTTAATTTATCTTCTGTTATTCTTCTCTCCCTTGGCAAAATATCCCTTTTTATGTAAAAAAATAACCCCATAAATGGGATTGTGGAAGAATCTTGATTAATATCCGTGGGTTAAACTGCCTCCTCACCTTCTGCCTCGCCCTTGCCGTAACCAACTACCTGTCCCCCCGGGTAAAGGCGAAAGATCTCCGTCATTACTTTATAATGAAACCCTATATCTTGGTAACTGCAGTTTATTTCTATTTCTTCATTGATGGATACTTCTTCACCCGCAGGAATGACGCTGAATCGGATTCTCATTTGTATCAACCTCCCATTATAAATTTCCTATTTACGGTAACCCATTACTTCCCGGTTACCGGCAGGTTGGGCGCAGATGCTATATTTATTAATTCTACCATTATATTCCAATATTTAGTAGCACTTTTTGTAGTCAAATAAATTGAAAAATCAACATTTTTTTGATAAAAAAAGACTCATCAATATTTATGATGAGTCCTTCTCCGTTATTCTTAAATCACTATTAACTATTTCATTTTGTACTTTTCATTATAAAGATCCTTATCATAGGGGGCCCTCCTCCCGGGACAGTCCTTTCTGGGACAGAGTTGGCAGTTTTCGTAGGTACCTTCTTTTGGGAAACGCATTCCGGAAATAGTCTTAATAGGAAGCATTAAAAAGCTGTCCGTCAATTGGACCCCGATTGATTCTTTGGTATCACCCAACAATGCGAAAAGGTTTTTTTGTTCTTTTATCGGCCAGTCCGCCAAGGAACCAGGGTTCATTACAGCGGCATGGACTAGTCCGTATTTTTCATCAATTTCTGCAAAAACATAATGACGAGCAGAGCGCATGATCATTTCTTTGATGGCATCTGCACAATATTTATCAAAAATATCAGTAATGGATTGAGACCATTCTTCTATTTCTGTGCCGGAGGTAATAACATAAGGAAAAACACGGTAAGCATCCTCCAAATTGACACGCAGCACTCGACTTGTAAACTTAGTCCCGTCAATAATTACTGAATTATCATCTTTTGTTTCTACATAAGCAACTTTATAAACGGCTTTAGGCCTGGCAATAGCTTTGGCCGACTCTACCAATCTCTCCACTCTGGCAGCAGGATCGCTGCCCTCTTTAATATGAAGATTTTTCAACAACAAAGTTATATCAATATCAAAGGAGATTCTATCTAAAATTACTGTACTCATTTAATGCGCCTCCTTATGTAATAATTTTATATAACATATAGATATTCTAATTATTACATAGAGCTACACACTTTACAACCAATTTGTATAAACTTGTCGAAACAATCAAACCTATTAAAAATTTCCCAGCTCAGTAATTACAATTCATCTGGGAAAATGATAAAATATATCCAACAAAGGTGCTGGAAGGAGGTAATTTATGTCTTATATTATTGACCGTTTTGAAGGTTCTTGGGCAGTTATTGAGTACGAACGCAATACATTTTCCATCCCCCGAGAACTACTTCCTCCAACAGTAAAGGAAGGAAGTGTTATCAACATTAATGTTACCCTTGATATAGAATCAACAAAAAATCGTCGCTCTGATGCGAAGAAACTAATGGACGAACTATTTGAGGAGGCATAAAGTGCAACAACTAAAAAAATTCATTGCAGTATTAGTCTTATTATTAACCATAATCGTAGTAATAGGTAATGCCGGATGCTCTTTACTGTCCCCTGCTTTGGAACAGGAAGCACCAAGCAGTGCGGCACCCCCCTCTGGAGAAATTGCCGGGGAATCTGCCCTGCTTAAAGTACATTTTATTGATGTAGGCCAGGCTGACTCCAGCTTGGTGGAACTCCCCAATGGCCAAATTATGTTAATTGATGCCGGAAACAATGGAGATGGGGATTTCCTTGTAAACTACCTGAAAGAAACAGGCATAAAACAAATTGACTACTTGGTAGGCACCCACCCCCATGAAGACCATATCGGCGGCTTAGACACAATTATCTATAATTTTAAAGTTGATAAAGTTATAATGCCCGATAAATCACATACCAGTGAAACTTTTAAGGATGTGCTTACCGCCATAAAGTCAAAAAAGATCCCCTTGGTAAAAGCCTCTGGCGGAAAAACACTTATTACCACACCGAACTTGGAGGCAATGATTATTGCTCCGGTAAAAAATGACTATGATGAAATCAACGATTATTCGGCGGTGATCAAAATTACTTATCAAGAAACCGGTTTTATCTTCCAGGGTGACGCCGGTATTACAGCGGAAAACAATATTCTCGACCAAGACTTTAATCTAAAAAGTGATGTCATAAAGGTCGGGCATCACGGTAGTTATACCTCTTCTTCATCCGATTATCTGGCAAAAGTGAAGCCCAGTTATGCCGTCATTAGTGTGGGCAAAGAAAACAGTTACGACCACCCTCATGATAAAGCATTAGCAAGGTTGAAAAAAACAGGAGCAAAAATTTATCGCACCGATTTGGATGGGACACTGATCTTTACGAGTAATGGAAATACAATAAACGTTACCCGTTCCGATTGGGGGAACCCGGACTAAAAAATTTAATTCAACTCATCCAAAGTAAGAGTGAAACTAGGAACAAATTTCTCAATAAAGTAACGAACCTCCGGCTGATTCATTTTCTCGAGGTCCTTTTTGATGGCTTTTTCCGCCCGAGCAAATTCCTGGTTACCTGTTTTTAATTCCTCAATACATTTTAAATAGGCACATATTTTATCGGCAGCTTTAACCAGTTGCCAATTTTCTTTTTCTGATTCATTGAGAAAAAGCAGTGGCTCATATTCATCCTGTAATTCCAAAGGCAGCATTTGGTGCAGCCGCTCTTTGGCAATTCCTTCAATATCATGGTAAGCCTTTTCAATCTCCGGGTTAAAGTATTTAATCGGAGTAGCCAAGTCCCCTGTTATCACTTCTGATACCTCATGAAAAACCGCCAGCGCCATAACTCTTTCTGGATTAACTTCGCCCGCAAAAAATTTGTTTTTGATTAAGGCTAAGCCGTGCGCAATCATCGCCACCTGCAAGCTATGCTCTTGAATATTCTCGGGACAGGAATTACGCATCAAGCCCCAGCGCTGAATAAATTTCATCCGGGACAAATAGGCAAAAAAGTGGCTCATATAAACCCTCCCTTGTTCTTTATATGCATTATTTTATAGGAACTTATGTTTGTGTCAATATGTTATTAACGTGTTTTCCCAGTAATAATATTTCTCCTTTCAGAGAACAACTATTATTGTGGACTGGTAACAGAAAGGGGTAAAGTTATGTCAGAAAAGAAAAAATCCCATGAAATGATTACTCCAGGTATGGAAGATATTCTCGATGAGGATGCCGGCCCAGACGAAAAAAAAGCCGGTAATTACACCCGGGTCACAACCCTGTCTTGGGATGAGGTAGATAATAAATAAGTACAAAAAAGCCCTACTCGTAATGGGTAGAGCTTTATCTTTAAAATAATTATTCCTTTCTTTCTACAGCAATGGTGCATTCAGTAATTAAAGCCGCTGCCGCGCCAACTGCCGCCAGCACCGGGGCAAGTACAGCGCCCACTACGCCCACAGTCAGAGGAATATATAAAATAACATTATCCTGCTTGTCTTTAATAATAATTTTTCTGATGTTTCCTTCATTAATTAGTTCTTTTACCTTGCTTAACAGATCTTCTCCCCTGACTTTAAATTCTTCTTGCTTTCTCTCGTCCGGTATCTGATCCATTGTATTTCCTCCTTTGACCCCTATACCTAAAATTGTAAAACCGAGGCTCATTATAGTTTTTTAAATATAATCCATTTTTAACATAATTGCAACTTTTTCCTAGTCAAAAAATTATCTTATAGAAAACTAAAGGAGGAACATTTTTATCAATCAATGGATCGAAGCAAAAAGAGGAGAATGAGCAGGCTGAGCAAACCTCTGCTCTGGTTTCCTCGCGGGTTATTGCCGGGGTTACTGGGCAAATCAGAATCCATTATTCCCCTGACCATTTTTACTCTTTCTCTCATCTGTCGGGAGCACAATTCATTATTTTGGGCAAGCAAACTAAGATTTCTAATACAGTTCTGCCTTTCCCGTTCCATGGCTCCTGCCCGCAGTTCATTAATCATACACAGAATTTCTCGGTCAGACCTATTAACAAAATCACCCATTGCCCTTTTAAACTGAGCCAATTCACGTTCATCTGACATTAAACAGTTTAAAATAAACCCAAAGTCATCACTATTCCTTGTCCTTTTCAAAGCTATTTCATCCCTTCAGTTTGTCCTTTTACAATTATCATATGTACCTTGTATACCCCTTGTTACTTTTAGATTTTAGCAAGGGAGATATTTCCAAGTTCTTGGACAAAAAAACTGACTAAAATAAGCTAATCATTAATTTTTCTTTTGATAATTGTAAAAACTTTAATACAAGGGAGGTGATTAAAATTAGCATAGAAAATAAACCTAAATTCAGTCTTCGCAGCAAGCAAAGCAACGTTCAACCACCTGAAGTTTTAATTAAAGGTAAATTACCCCAATCACTGGAGCTTAAACAAGACCCCACAATCAAACCGCAACCGGATCAGGGTATGGAGTTAAAACTCTAATTCCTTATAAAAAGGCGGCACGACTTGTCCGGTCTGCCGCCGATTTTTGGCTACTACACTATAACAGTATGGCAGTTCGCCAAAATATATTAGGTCCAAAAAGTACTAAGAGTAGGATTTTTTATTTTTAGAAAGAATTAAAAATAATATTTAAAAGCTGAAAAATTTGAGTTAAAATTCAGAAAAAGAAAACTGGTGAAACTAAAATGCAAAACACATATCTCTACGGACCAATCTTATCCCGAAGATTAGGAAAATCCCTTGGTATTAACTTGACTCCCGGTAAAACATGCAGCTTGGACTGTATCTATTGTGAAAGAGGAAAGACAACAAGTCTAACACGGAAAAGAAAAGAATACTTTCCTACCCAAGAAGTGTTACGCGAATTGCAGGATTTCTTGAAAACACGTCCCGACATAGATTTCATCACCTTTTCCGGTCTGGGGGAACCCACCATGCACACCGGTATTGGGAAAATCATTAAATTTTTAAAGGACTGTTTCCCCCAGTATAAGGTAGCCGTAATTACAAATGCCACGTTTTTTGATGAGCCTGGCGTAATTGATGATATCAAACAGGCTGATTTAATTATCCCTTCCTTGGATGCAGTTTCAGAACATGTTTTTACCACTATTAACCGTCCTCATCCCGATCTGCACTCCAAGGACATTATTGCCAACATTAAGAAACTACGGGAATCTTATTCTGGGGAAATTTGGCTGGAAATATTTATCGTTCCCGGGGTAAACGACACACCGGAGGAATTAAAACTATTCAAAGAAGTGCTTGAAACTCTTGGCGTAAAAAAAATTCAGCTTAATTCTCTGGATAGGCCTGGAACAGTTGATTGGATTAAACCGGTGGAAAGAGAACAGTTGAAAAAAATTGCCTCGGCCATGGGGAACGTTGAAATAGTATAGTATAATATCTATTTTCCTTCCAACTTCATTTCACATAAAACCAGTTCCCCGGGTTCATGCAGGCAGACACCAGCCCAAATTAAAATGTTCCCAAAGGAAATGATGCGTCGAAAAACCCGTTCGCCTGTCTCCATCCCATACACCACCCGGGCTATATGGCCTTCAATGGACTCAACAGATAGGCCGATTTCTCCCAATTTAAAATCGACGGCATTACCTTTTATAGCTCGTCCTCCCTTTTGCTTTAAGAGAGCAACTGTTTCCGTAAATACAGCCCAAGGAAGAAATTGGTCTTCCCTCAGGTTATCAACATATACGCCTTCCTTAGCCAATTCGGCTTTAAAGTACCGGTCGGTTTTAGACATTTGGATAAGAGCCGGGCTGCCAACCTCATTAAATTTGGCTCTAATGGCAGTAATCACATCAATACTTTCCATTAAGATCCCTCCTGACGCATAACCCGATAATATTATATCTATCATTTGACATAAAATTTTTAATTCCTTCAAAATATTTCAACTTTTAAAATATAGCAATTTCCTCTATTTTTTCATTCATCACGATAAGTTCCACATAAACACGGGAACTTTATTGCACCTTATCAGTCTATTTTGGGAAAGGCGAGTTTTTTATTGCTGATTAAACCTTCATGAAGGAGCTAAAACATGGCTAATTATAATTTATTACCTGTCGTATACGCTATAACGATCAACACTATCGGCTTTTTTGTCATTGGCTTTGATAAAATGAAAGCGAAATCTCACAAATGGCGAGTTCCGGAACGACGTATCTTCTTATTTGCCTTGATGGGCGGGGCTTTGGGTATTTATTCCGGCATGAAATTATTCCGGCACAAAACAAAGCATCGCAAATTTACTGTAGGTATCCCCTTGCTCATCTTTATTAACGTGTTTGCTTATTATCTCATGTTAAAATACTTAAAATACTATTTATAAGCTTTATGAAATAAAAAGTCCCTTTCCGTTTACAATGGAAAGAGACTTCTTTTGAGTCTAACAAATAGATTTCATTCACTAATTTAATGCATGTTCTTCTTTTTTATCTTTGGAAAAGAACCATCCCGATAGAGCTATTAAAATCAAGACAGACCAAAAGATCAGTTTAAACTCCATAGTTTCCGGAATATTTTCCGGCAATATAGCTAGTTTAGGGTGAGATAAGGTAAATACCGCCAACTTAACCCCAACCCATCCGACAATAAGATATGCCGCTGTCTCCAGCCCTGGTCTTTGTTGTAAAAGTTTCACAAAAAGAGTAGCAGCAAATCGGATAATAATCAGCCCAATAAATCCACCACAAAAAACCACCATGAATTTGGCGCCGTCTAAACCGCCAATATTGGGCAAAGGTGTATTTGGTAATGTTACTACCAGAGCCACTGCTGCCATGATTGAATCAACTGCAAAAGCAATATCCGCCAATTCTACTTTTAAAACAGTCATCCAAAAGCCTGACCCCGCTTGGCCATTTTCCGCATGCTTTTCCGTTTCATGTTCTGACCCAAAATATTTTTTAATAATATGGTTTATTGAAAGAAATATTAAATAGGCCGCACCCACTGCCTGCACCTGCCATACTCCAATCAGAAACGAAATAATAAATAATGAAGAAAATCTAAAAACAAAGGCCCCGCCTAAGCCATAGAATAGAGCCTTTTGCCTTTTCTTTTCCGGGAGATGCTTGACCATTATTGCCATGACAAGAGCATTATCAGCAGACAAAAGTCCCTCTAATCCTATCAGAACCAGGAGCACCCACCCATACTCAATCAATAATGATAACTCCATAATAATTCCTCCAGTTAAAATTTATTTAACATTTACTTCATACCAGACTTTTTACATTGGAAAAATATGATACTACATAGTTTCTCGATAAAATGGCTTGTCTAATCTTAAATAATTGCTTAATTAAAAAAGACCTTACCAATGGTAAGGTCTCGCAAACAACAAATCTGTTGCCAACAAAGCCGGAGTCAAACTCGTCATGACGACTTTGCTGTATTAGCTACTCCCCTTAGAGTACAGCATAATTATAGATTAGTTTGGCTATTAATACAAGCTGTTTTTTATAATTCAAAGAAAATCTTTTTGATTTCCCCAATTGCAGCTTCCGGATAAAATACAAATCAAAATCTCATTTGTATAACCCATAATTATCATTTATTTTATTTTGACATTATGTTACACTATTTTTGTTTTTAATTTATGTTGTTGCTAACAATAATTAGCTAACAAGGAGATTAAACAAATGGAAAACGAACTACAAAAAAAGTACGGACTCTTGACCGCAATAGCAATGGTTATTGGTATTGTCGTTGGCAGCGGCGTATTTTTTAAAGCGGAAAAAGTTTTAGTCGCTACCGGCGGTAATCTGCCGCAGGGTATCTTAGCCTGGGGCATAGGCGGGATTATTATGATTGTCTGTGCCTATGTTTTTGCCACCATGGCAACCAGGTATGAAAAGGTTAATGGGGTTGTTGACTACGCGGAAGCCGCTCTGGGCGTTAAGTACGGTTATTTTGTCGGTTGGTTTATGGCTGTAATTTATTATCCAACTATAACTTCTGTATTGGCCTGGGTATCAGCAAGATATACATGTGTTTTGTTGGGATGGGATATCGTAGGCGGTGAAGCTATGGCTATTTCCTGTTTCTATCTGCTTGGCATTTATGCTTTAAACGCTCTTTCCCCAAAGCTTGCCGGTAAGTTCCAGGTCTCAACCACAATAATTAAGCTTATCCCTCTTTTTTTGATGGCCGTTGTCGGGACGATTGTCGGCATGCATAACGGCATTTTGGTCAGTAACTTCACCAGTGGTGTGATAGCGGATGTTACCACTTCCAATCCCCTGTTTACTGCTCTTGTTGCTACCGCTTTCGCATATGAAGGATGGATCATTGCAACCAGTATCAATGCAGAACTGAATGATGCAAAGAAAAATCTGCCTTTGGCACTTACTTTCGGCACAATGTTTGTGGCCCTAATTTATATTCTTTACTATACAGGACTTGCCGGGGCTGTGGAAAACAGCGTTATGATGCAAGGCGGCGAAACAGGAGCGAAGCTGGCATTCTCCACTGTATTCTCCAATATTGGAGGTTCAGTTCTATTCGTTTTCGTGGTAATTTCCTGCTTGGGAACTTTAAATGGCTTGATGATGGGCTGTACCCGTGGTTTCTACTCTTTAGCAGCCAGAGATATTGGCCCGGCACCAAAAGTTTTTAAATGCCTTGATGCAAACACAAATATGCCTACTAACTCTTCTATTATAGGTGTTTTACTAACCGGTGCGTGGCTCTTGTACTTTTACGGGGCAAATCTGGTTCCCGTCCCTTGGTTTGGACCGTTTAGTTTTGACAGTTCCGAACTACCCATTGTCACAATCTATGCCATGTATATTCCCATCTTCATTATGATGATGATAAAAGAAGAATCCTTAAGCTTTTTCAAACGATTTCTCATGCCATCACTTGCACTCTGCGCCTGTATTTTTATGATAATTGCCGCATATTATGCCCACGGCAAGGCAATATTTTTCTACCTGATTATTTTCACTGTAATTATGGCGATTGGGTTGATTATAAACGCTAAAAATAAATAATTCTCATACCGAAAATGTTAATAAAAACATATCCCGCAAGCGCTTGCGGGATTTTTACTATTGATAGTCACATATCTTCGATTAATTGTCCGGCCCAAAGTAAGTCAGGGACCGCCTAGACTCGCAGATTTATATAATCGAGGATTTGGTAGTACAGTTCTTTTCCCACGATATTACATTTTCATTTTAAGTCTCCCGTAGGGAGACTGTCAACCTGGGCGTTCGGAGTAAAAATAATTAACATTGGGCAACAGGGAACAAACTGGGACAAAAAAATTGGCCTGGTGATAAGTACCATTTCCTAACTGCAATTTTATCTCATGTAAATGTATTACTATGTAATTAACATGGTAATAACTGCAAGTAAAACCTGCTATAATAAAAGTAATTATTTTTTATATACAACAACACGATTGAGGTGAGCATAATGCTAGGTGCGATTATTGGTGATATTGTCGGTTCTCGGTTTGAATGGAATAATACCAAAACCAAGGAATTTGAACTTTTAAACTATCACTGCTTTGTCACGGATGACAGTATTATGACACTGGCAGTGGCTAAAGCGATTTTGGACAGTAATAAAGACCTAGACGAAATAAGCAAAACAGTTGTCAAATGTATGCAGGAAATAGGTAGGCCTTACCCTAATTGTGGTTATGGCGGAATGTTTTATGAGTGGATGTACTCAGATAATCCACAACCATATAACAGTTTTGGAAACGGCGCAGCCATGCGTGTAAGTGCGTGTGGATTTTCCGCAGGCAGCCTTGAAGAAGCAATAATGTTGTCAAAAAAGGTGACTGAGGTTACCCACAATCACCCGGAAGGCATAAAAGGAGCTGAAGCAACTGCAGTTGCAATCTATTTAGCGAGAACAGGAAATAGCATCCCGGAAATTCGTGATTATATCAATGATAATTACTATCCAATGAATTTTACTTTGAATGGTATCCGCGACACATATCAGTTTAATGAAACCTGCCAAGAAACAGTACCACAGGCGATCATGGCATTCCTTGAATCAACAAGTTTTGAAGATGCTATCAGAAATGCCATCTCTATTGGCGGTGACAGTGATACTCTTGCCGCAATTACAGGCGGCATCGCAGAAGCATATTACGGTATCCCAAATCAGATTAGAAAACACGCTCTTACCTACCTCGATGAGCGCTTAATGAAAATACTTGTTGATTTTGAAAACAAATATCCCCCACAAGATGAAAAGGGATAACCGGCGGTTAGGCTAAACCCGCCGGTTTTTCTATTTATTCCGGATAACAAAATAGCGTGTACTTAATTACTCTTTTGAGAGAATATCTGTGTTTGCCAAAGCTCTAAAACCTTTTCCATTCTCATCCCGCGGGATCCTTTGATCAATACCACATCTCCTTTTTTTAAGTATCCTTTGAGATATGCTGCAATATCTTCATGATTATCAAATATTTGATACTTCTTGCTGTCATTGATACCGCGAGCTACATCAGCCGCATTTTCTCCGATGATCGCAGTAAAGTCCACATTAAGTTCTCGACACATTTTTCCCACCTGAAAATGTCCCGGACCTGCCATCTCTCCCAGTTCAAAAATGTTGCCGATCACTGCTACGGATCTTTTCCCTTGTGCCAAATTTGCCAGGATATTTAAAGCCGCTTTCATGGAATCCGGGCTGGCATTGTAACTATCATTAATAAATTTGATCCCGTCTATCTCTAAAATATCACATCTCAGCTTTTCCGGGCTGTAGTTACCCACCCCGGTTATTAGTTCCTCCGGACTCAAGCCTAACTCCATGCCGCAGGCAATTCCAAAAAGAGCATTGGA
>JBMNTN010000012.1:0-49222 GCA_050945755.1 Bacillota bacterium
CAGGGTATCACAGAAAAAGAAATGGAACTGGAACACTCTCTCATTGATTTTTCTATTGCTAACGGATTGGATATTGCTGCCGGACTTATTCGTTCCAAAGAAGGTAAGACATTTGTAAAGCTGATTGAAAATCATAATGGTAATAACGAAGTTTCCTATTTTGCTATATACGATTTTCTGACCGGTGAAGATAAATATACTTGGGACACGCCTTATTTAACAGATGAGGAATATAAAAGTTCAGCGGAAGTATTAGCTACTTTCCATAATGCTTCGCGAGAATATGACCCGAAAGGACGGGAAAGAGTTGAACCAAAAATTTTAGAATTTATTCCCACCTTGCCTAAAACATATAAAGAGTTCGCCCAACTGGATCTGCCCGGCAATAAGTGTCATATTTATTATTTGCAGAATCTTGATAGGATTTTAGAAGTTATTGATCGAACAGAAATACCGGAAGAAGCCGTGGCAAAGATGCCATATAACCCCATCCATTCTGATATTCACCCGGGAAACCTTAAATTCCGGGACGGCAAAGCAGTGGGCATCTTTGATTTTGACTGGGCAAAAATCGACTTACGTCTTTTTGATGTATGTGAAGCATTGGTTTATTTTTGTAGCTCATGGGATGAACTGCCCGATGGTTCGACAGACGGCACATTGCGTCTAGATAAATGTAAAATTTTCTTACAGGCTTACCAAAATAAACTAAAGAAATTAGGCGGACTCGCTCCTCTGAACGAAACCGAATTAGAATACCTACCAACTATGGTTGCTGCCGCTAACATTTATTTGATTAATTGGGATGTTACTGCTTTTTATGCTGATCCGGAGAACCTTAATGTCTATGAATATAAGACTTACCTTCAGCACAATGTCAGGTTGATGGATTGGATTGAGGAACACAAGCAGGATATTGCGGAACTTGCTAAGTCCCTCTAAAGTTTCATAATAAAATGTTTTCAGAAAGGGGTAAAACAATGGCAGTAGGTACAAAAGTAAATGCACAGCAAGCCCTGATTAAACACGAGCTGAGCTACGCAAAAAGAGGATTAGGGTGGGGTATTCTTTCCGGGGCTACCTGGGGATTAGATGGTGTGCTCCTGACAATCGCAGGATTTATGGCTCCATTTTGGCTGGAAAGTTATTCTTTGGCAATGGTGATTGTTGCCTGCCTTGCCTCTGCGGCCATGCATGACTTGTTTGCCGGCGGTTGGGTGGCACTTTATAACACGTTTACCGGGCGTTGGCGTGAATATGGCCGTAGTCTAAAAACCAAACCAGGTAAAATTGTGTTAATGGGTGCATTAATGGGTGGCCCGGTGGGAATGGGCGGTTATTTAATTGGCCTTAATTTGGCGGGGGCAACTTATGCTCTTTCGATTTCTGCAATTTATCCGGCATTAGGTGCGATCTTAGGGGTATTTATTTTGAAAGAAAGAATTACTCCCCGCGTTTGGTTCGGTATTATTGCCTGTATGATTGGTGCATTTATCGTTTCATTTTCACCGCCCGAAGGGACAGATGCTTACCCTTATTTTTATGCAGGTATCTTTTTCTCTCTTCTCCCTGCTATTGGTTGGGCGTGTGAAGGTGTCATTTCCACCTACGGGATGGACATGGTTGACTCTGATATAGCTCTTGGGATGCGGGAAGCTTTCTCCGGTTTGGTTTTACTGATTATTGTCGTACCTATTGCAGGTTTTCTTTTAGGAGCAGGTCTTGCCGGTTGGAACATTTTTGGTGGAGCTTTTGCCGCCGGCGCCCCCATGTTATGGGTAGCGGCAGCAGGTTTGTCCGGTGGGTTGTCTTATGTCGCTTGGTATAAGGCTCTGAACATGACCGGTGTTGGCCGTGCTATGGCATTTAACGTCACATATGCTTTGTGGAGTATTCCCTTTGGTCTTTTGTTTGCTGCAATTGGTCTGTATGAATATACCGTAACAACTCAGGCTGTGATTGGTGCTGCTATCATCACTTTTGGTACCATTTTGGTTGTAGCTAATCCTAAAGAACTTTTAAAATTAAGAAATTAGGAGGCGAAAGTAATGGCAGATTTATTACCGTTGAAATTTCGGATACTTCACTATGCTTCTAAAGCCAAGGATGTCAGTGCAAATATGCTTTTACAGGATTTAAAAGATGAGTATGGTTCAGATGGACAGTTTAATAAAAAAATGTTGACTCATCACCTTGATTCCTTGCGTGCCGTGGGAATGATCGAAGTAACGGAAGCGGATTTTGATGCAAACGGTGAACTGGTGATAAAGTATCAGATCACAGATTATGGTAAGGACAGATTAAAGTACTTGCCACCGGCTTGGCAGAATTAGGTCATTATAAAAACAAAAAAATGATTCCTGCTATTTTTATATAAAATTTAACTTATATTTCCGTCGGATAAACCTGTTTTTCGGGTTATCCGACGGATAATTTATGCCTTATAGCAGGGCTTTTAATCAAAACGTATTCAGAGATTTCCGTACCTGTTAACCGGGCATAAATCTCTCCTGCTTTGGAAATGTTAATTTATGGCGATTGGGTAAAAAAGCAAGATAAAAGAAAGGGGAATATTTATGCGGTTTTCAAATTTTTTTAGCACAGAACAAAAACAAAGAATACATGATGCATCTTTAGATATTTTAGAAAACACTGGGATGCTTGTACATAATGAAAAAGCACGTAATATTTTTGCTAAACATGGGTGTCAAGTTGATACGCAAACCGGGTTGGTGAAATTTCCTGCAAAAATAGTAGAGGAATACCGTAAATCTTTTACGCCCAAATATAAATTTACTGCCCGTGATCCCCAGTTTGACCGAATCCTTCCTGACGATCGGCCGATTGTTGTGACAGCCAGTTCCGCCCCTAATGTAATTGATCCCAAAACCGGCGAAGAGCGGCGGGCAACTTCAAGGGATATTGCTAATATTGCTTATCTGATCAATGAGTTGCCTGGGTTTGATGTTTTTTCTATTTCAACATTAGCTGATGATGCTCCCAAAGATCAGGTCAGTATTTCTCGCTTTTACCCGTCATTAAAAAATTGCTTAAAACCGGTACGGAGCAACACTCCTACTATTCGGGATTTGGAACAGGTTCTGGAACTGGGTTATACTATTGCCGGTAGTAAAGAAGCTTATATGGAACGGCCATTTATTAATCATCATTACTGCCCGGTCGTATCTCCTCTGACGATGGATGTGGAATCTACCGAAGCAGTTATTTATCTTACGGAGAAAGGCCTTCCCGTTTATGGAACCATTGTGCCTAACGCTGGTTTGACTGCTCCCATGAGCCTTCTGGGTCAATTGGTATTAGGTAATGCGGAGTTCCTTGCTTTAAGTGTATTGATTCAAATGATTCGTCCTGGGGCACCGTTAATCTACGCCGTCCTATCTACTGTTGCTGATATGCGTACCGGTGCCTATGCCTCTGGTGCTATCGAGACAGGCATTATGCAGATGGGTCACACAGAAATGGCCAGATTCTATAATGTTCCTTCCGGCGGTTATATTGGATTGACCAATGCTCACATTAATGATGCTCAATCCGGTTATGAAACGGGTATGAATACGACAGCAGCTCTTCTCCATGGTGCAGACCTCTTTAATATGGGCGGTCTTTTGGGAAGTCTCTTAACATTTGACTTTGCAAAAGCCGTTATTGATAATGAAATTGCCTTAATGCTGAAACATGTAAATCGGGGTATTTCTTTTGGCGAAGAAGATTTGTGCATAGATTTAATTGGGAAGGTCGGTCCTGGTGGAAGTTATATTGAAGAGGAACATACAGTAATGAATATGCGTGATGTAACTTTCTTCCCCAAAGTGGCAACTCGAGAAATGCGTGTTCCGTGGATCCAAGGTGGGCGCCTTGATTCTCATGCCCGTGCCCTGGCAGAGGCAAAGAAAATTTTAACTAAAGAAAATCCGGCTAGGTTCTCGGAAGAATTAGATCGTAAAGTGCGTGCTCACTTCCCGGGTCTTGTTGCCGGTGATGCTTCTTGGTATGAATAAATTAAGGGAACCTTTTCTTGGGACTGGATCTTAATTAAAAATGACATCCCCTTCTTTTTGATGTGGAAGGGGATATTTTTTACGATTTATTTTAATCGACCCAGATATATCTAGCGGTATGTAAAAAGAGGAAGGGCGGTGAAAATTTGAACCTGATAATGTTTGACTATGATGGCGTAATAGTCGATTCCCTGGAAATATGTTATACCTGCTTTATTTCTGCCAGCCGGGATAATGGTTTTTTTGAGCTTTCCTCCCGAGAAGATTTTGTTTCTCTTTTTGAGGGAAATCTTTATGAGAGTTTAAAGGAGCGGGGGTTAAATAATGAGCAAATTAATCAGATCCTCCAGTCATATGAGATTAAGCAAAACACCAGACTAAATAATCTTAATTTATTTCCCGGGATGGGAGAAGCATTAAAAAGTATTGCTCGAAATAATAAGGTCGTTGTAATCACATCTAACCTTTCGGATGCGACTATCGAGGTTTTAGAAAAAAACGGTATTGACTGTTATGAAGACGTGATTGGGGCTGAAAAAGAGAAAAGTAAAATTAAAAAAATTAAGAAAGCCTGGGCCAAATATCCGAATCTCTCCGGATATTATGTGGGTGATACTAAGGGAGATATGATAGAAGGGAAAAAGGCGGGAACAAAGACAGTCGGTGTGCTTTGGGGATGGCATGGTAAGGATACATTGTGCGCAGGGGGCGCTGACGTTTTGGTTTCTTCACCCCAGGAGTTGGCAGCACTTTTCCCGGGTTGAAAATCATTTATTAAACATCTTACATTTGCTGAAGTCTTGTGATATAATTTAATGTAATTGAATAATAATCTTTAGGGTGCCTGATAAGGGAGAATAGGGAAACCGGTGCATATTCCGGTGCGGATCCGCCGCTGTAATCGAAGACGAATCCCCAATAACCACTGCAGTTGAAGGACTGTGGGAAGGAGCGGGAGGAGGATGATACGAGAGCCAGAAGACCTGCCTTTAAGATAGCCTGACTTAAGGATATTCAGTCAGACTGTTATAAGGATGTGTATTAAAATCCCTCGGTGATAGGCCGAGGGATTTTTTTGGAGAGTTGATTATTAAGGGGATGGAAAAGTGTATATAGAGAAAGCCTTTATTTTATTATTTGTTTTAGGGGGATTACTATTGTTTCCCCGCCCGGTTTTTGCCATGCATATTATGGAAGGGTTTTTGCCAGGGAAATGGTGTCTTTTCTGGTATGCTTTAAGTTTACCTTTTGTTATAGCCGGGATAGTTTCAATTTCCAAGCGGGTAGCCAAAAATCCTGAACTAAAACTTCTGCTGGGTGTGGCCGGTGCTTTTGCTTTTGTTTTATCAGCATTGAAAATTCCTTCTGTTACGGGCAGCAGTTCCCACCCGACCGGTACCGGATTAGGTGCGGTTTTGTTCGGACCTTTTGCCATGAGTGTGCTTGGCTGTATTGTTCTGATATTTCAAGCCGTTCTAATGGCCCATGGCGGGATTAGTACTCTGGGGGCAAACACCTTTTCCATGGCAGTAGTCGGGCCTATTGCCGCTTTTTTCGTGTTCCGCTTAATAAAGAAATTTGGTTTTTCTAACGGGGTCGCTGTTTTTTCCGCGGCAGCGCTGGGGGATCTATTAACTTATATAACTACTGCCTTCCAGCTAGCTTTAGCATATCCTATGGAGTACGGCGGCTTTATCCCTTCATTCGGAAAGTTTTTAACTATTTTTGGCCTTACCCAAATTCCCTTGGCGGTTAGTGAAGGACTTTTGACGGTAGTAGTTTTTAATTTTCTTGCTACTTACAGTAAAAATGAACTGTCATTATTGGGTATTTATTTTGGTAAAGAAAAGAGGGAGATATCTTCATGACGCTGGGGAAAAAATCATTGGTTCTGATTGTTTTGGCAGTTACCTTATCTGCTTTCCCTTTAGCTTTGCACCAAAGTTCGGAATTTAGCGGAGCAGATGGCGAGGCCGAAGAAGCAATCATGGCCATTAAACCGTCATATCAACCTTGGGTAGAACCAATCTGGGAGCCTCCCGGAGGAGAAACGGAGAGTTTGCTTTTTGCTTTGCAGGCAGCACTGGGGGCGGGTTTTTTAGGTTATTACATAGGATTAAAAAAAGGTATGGTAAAGGAACAGGATAAATAATGTTTTACGTAGATCAATTTGCTTATCATAGCAGATTGCGCAAATTGCATCCAATGGAGAAGTTTTTATTTACCCTGATTACGCTGGGAATCTGCCTGGCTGAGAAAAACCCGTTGGTGCACTTCATGGTAATTTTAATTATGCTGGGGCTATTAAAGATTAAAGCAGGGATACCGGGGCGGATATTGATGAGATTAATTTTTCTTCCCATGGCATTTTTGATTGTCGGAGTAGTGACAATTGCCATCTCTTTTAGTGGAGTATCTGAGGGAATGGCGGCATGGGTTAAACTGGGAGGGTATTATTTTGGGGTTTCCCAAAGCGGCCTCAGGAACGCAGGCTTAGTATTTCTTCAGTCCCTCAGCTCAGTTACCTGCCTTTATTTTCTTGCTTTGACAATGCCGATGGTTGAGCTGATCTATGTGCTCAGGTTATGTAAAATTCCGGTTGTGGTCACAGAATTGATGATTATCATTTACCGATTTATTTTTGTTTTTATTGAAACTGCTTTTCATATCTATACAGCGCAATCCTCCCGGTGGGGATACTATAGTTTTAAAAGATCTGTTAATTCTTTTGGTATTCTGTTTGCTAATCTGTGGGGTAAGGCATTTTATAAATCTCAGGCTCTTTTTCGGAGCCTGATTTCCCGCGGGTATGAAAAAGAAATCCGGGTGTTGGATCCCCAATATCATTTTTCTTTTGCCGGGATAGCGGCTTTTTTTGCCGTTGACTTAATTCTGATTATCGTTGCGTGCACAATTTAGGAGGCGGGTTATGGCACCCTATGTTTTGGAGACAGCTAATCTTGAGTTCTCATACGTGGATGGTACCAAGGCACTCAATAACTTAACCATGAAAATCAGGCGGGGCAAAAAAGTTGCTTTAGTCGGCAGTAACGGAGCAGGCAAAACTACACTTTTCTTGCATTTTAACGGGGTACATCGCCCGGATAAGGGAGAGATTAGGTTTAATGGGGAACCGGTTAATTATAATTCCCGGGAGTTGAAGCACCTGCGCCAATCTGTGGGCATTGTTTTTCAAGATCCGGATACCCAGTTATTTTCCGCCAGTGTTTATCAGGATGTATCCTTTGGACCGTTGAATTTAGGTTGGCCGGAAGAAAAGGTACGAAGAAAAGTGGGAGAAGCACTAAATAAAACCGGCACCTGGGAACTTAAAGATCGGCCTACCCATTTTTTAAGTCACGGGCAAAAAAAGCGGGTAGCTATTGCCGGGGTTTTGGCGATGGAGCCGGAAATTATTATTTTAGATGAACCGACCGCCGGATTAGATCCTGATTATACCGGTCAAATGATGCAGCTTTTAGCTGATTTTAATCGGTCAGGTGCGACGGTGGTTCTTTCCAGTCATAATTTAGATGAGGTTTTTGCCTGGGCGGATGATATTTTTGTCATGGATAGCGGGACTATTATTGCAAAAGGAATGCCGGAGGAGGTATTCCGTGACCAGACTGTGCTTCAACAGGCCAGATTAACAAAGCCATGGGTACTGGAAGTCTATGACCGGTTGGTTAGCCGGAAAATTATTAAGGAGCAGAAACAGATACCCAGAACCAGGCAGGACTTGCTAAAGCTGCTTTAACAATTAGACAATGAAATTTCTTGACGTTGTTTTCCAGGTTTGTTAAACTTAAAATGATATATAAAAATATGACAGTGCATGGTGCCCGCAAGGGTTAAAAGGGAAAGCGGTTCAATCCCGCTGCAGCCCCCGCTACTGTATAATGGGTATGAAATCCGATAATGCCATTGGGGAAACCGAGAAGGCCGGAGAGTAAGATGATCCATGAGCCAGGAAACCTGCCATGTATAGTGCATGTTTCACCTCGGGAGGGAGGGATGAAATGTTTTTCGATTTTCCCCGCACTCGCAGTGCGGTTTTTTATTTTACTATCAAAGTATAAATGCAACTAAGGCCTCCCCTAAAGGACTGGAATTTCTGCCCATTGTTAAAAGCGCTGCTAGAAATTCTGGCGCAAGCGAAGTTTTCTTTATTCACATTAGACATAATATTAGTAATGAGTGTCGTTTGGGAATTTTGGCAGGAAATGCCTGGAACCCGAGGGTTGATGAATGAACTGGACACTTTTTGTGAGGGAAAATCAAAAGGGAAATGTTGGTGGATATGAGAATGAGTAAAACAATTTTGATTACCGGAGGGGCAAGGAGCGGGAAAAGTAGGTTTGCGGAACGCCTGGCTAAAGATTTAAAAGGACCGGTTCTTTATATTGCCACAGCCCAGGCTTTTGATGAGGAAATGAAGCTCCGAATTAAGAAGCACCGGGAATCCCGTCCCCCCGAGTGGGCTACGGTAGAATCTTATCACGGGTTGGGGAAAATAATTTCCCATCAGGGTAATCTCTACCGGGGAGTCTTAATTGATTGTTTAACGATTATGGTGACCAATCTTCTCTTGGAAATCCCGGCCATGCAAAACGGAGATATAGGAAGCGACAGTATGGAAAATGCTGAGGCCGTTATTATGGATGAAATCAAAGAGCTTTCTCTGGGAATCTCCCGGACAGATGCAGATGTGATCATTGTTACCAATGAATTAGGAAGCGGCATAGTGCCGGAGTATCCTCTTGCCCGTATTTTTCGAGACATCGCAGGGCGGGTAAATCAATATATGGCTGAGCAGGCAGACGAGGTTTACTTAGTGGTATGCGGTATTCCCATGCGGTTGAAATAGGTTTGAATCATATTTTCTTAAGAAAGAGGGATGGCTGCTTTGACTCATCTTTATTTAGTTAGGCACGGGGAAACAGTCTACAATAAAAAAGGGATTTATTACGGGTGGACGGATTGTTCCCTCAGTTCGATAGGAGTGGAGCAGTCGGAAGAATTGGCAGAGGAATTAAGGGATATTGTCTTTGATGTGATTGTTTCCAGCCCATTAAAAAGAGCGATGGATACGGCCAAAATTATTGCCGGATCTTCAGCCTCGTCAATAGTCTCTGACCACCGCTTAATGGAATTAAATTTTGGGGACTGGGAAGGAAAGCACTACCAGGATATTGAGGAGAATTATCCCCGGGAATGGGAACGGTGGCAAAACGACTGGAAGCAGACAGCGCCGCCTGCCGGTGAATGCTATCAGGATTTGTTTTGCCGGGTCAAATCCAGTTTACAAGATATTTTAAGCAAGTATCAAGGAAAGACAGTGCTCATTGTTTCCCACAACGGATGTCTGCGCATCATCATGTCCCATCTTTTGGGAATGGGGGAAGATGGTTATTGGCATTTTAAATTTGAGCAAGGAAAATACAGCTTATTGGAAATCAGCGACGGTTTTTGCACTGTGCACAGGGTCAATGCATAAAGAATGGATCTCATTAGGGTAAAGGAAGGATATTAATGAAGAACAAGAGTATCATGATCCAGGGAACCGGATCTTCCGTGGGCAAAAGCATTCTCTGTACCGCGCTCTGCCGCATATTTACTCAGGACGGATACCGGGTTAATCCCTTTAAGTCTCAAAACATGTCCAATAATTCATACATTACTCATGAAGGACATGAGATGGGCAGAGCCCAGGTGATGCAGGCGGAAGCGGCCGGGCGGGCGCCTTTGGCTGTGATGAATCCCATATTGTTGAAACCTTCCTCTGATCAAAAGTCACAGGTGGTATTGAAGGGTAAGGCAATCAATACCATGGAGGCAAAGGACTATTTTGCCTTTAAGTCTCAACTGAAAGATATGATCAGGAAAATATATTACGAGTTGGCAGAGGAAAGTGACATTGTTGTCATCGAAGGGGCAGGGAGCCCGGCAGAAATCAATTTAAAGCAAGATGACTTGGTCAATATGGGTATGGCGAAAATTGCCCGCGCACCGGTGGTCTTAGTAGGTGATATTGATAAGGGCGGCGTTTTTGCCTCTTTGGCCGGGACGATGCTTTTGCTGGATGAAGATGAAAAGTCCCTGGTAAAGGGTGTGTTGATTAATAAATTTCGGGGCGACCTGAAGATTTTGGAACCAGGGTTGGATATGTTAGAAGAAATTATCAAGGTACCTGTTTTAGGAGTCGTCCCTTATTTTCATTTAAATTTGGAAGATGAAGACAGTGTTACCGACTGGGAAAAGTTTTCCGGGGATAAGAAAGCAGTTTTAGATGCCGCTGTGATTCGTCTCCCTCACATTTCGAATTTTACCGACTTTAATGTTTTAAGACTTTATGAGGATCTGAACTTGCGTTTTGTGGAACCGGAAGGTGAACTGGGACAGCCCGATATTATTATCATTCCCGGGACTAAAGCCACAGTGGCCGATCTGAGATTGCTCCGGGAATCGGGGATGGCTCAAAAAATTATTAACTGTCATCAAAGAGGCAGTATTGTTTTTGGCATTTGCGGCGGGTTTCAGATCCTGGGAGAGGAGATCCGGGACCCCCATCATGTGGAATCTCCCCTTTCTTCAATTAAAGGCCTTGGTTTAATTAATTCAGTGACCACTTTCCAAGGGGAAAAAACTACTACCTTGACAGAAGGGCTAGATAAGGTTTTTCACTCCCGGGTCAAAGGGTATGAAATTCATATGGGCGAAACACAGCTTTTAGAAGGTGCCTCCCCTCTAATTGAAGTAAATTTAAGAAACGGCTCGCCGGCAAATATTCTTGACGGTGCGGTAGACGAAAACAAAACAGTTTTTGGCACATATTTTCACGGCATTTTTGACAGTTCTCCTTTTACCAGAGCATTTTTAAATCAAGTACGTGCCAAGAAGAATATGCTTCCTCTAGCGAACAAGGTGATTGATTACTGGCAGTTTAAAGAAGAGCAGTATGATAAACTGGCGGAGATTGTCCGGCACAATATTGATTTGGACAAGATCTACAAAATTGTGGAGGCCGGAATTAATGATTAGTATTTGGGCTGCTTTTGGACTCGATCTTTTAATCGGTGACCCCTATTGGTTTCCCCACCCGGTGCGTTTTATCGGGAAGTATATCAGTCTTGTGGAAAAATCTGTGCGCCGCTTTTTTTCTTCACCTGTCGGGCTGAGAATAGGCGGGGTCATTTTAGTGCTAACAACGGTAACCTTGAGTTTTTTAGTGCCGTACCTTCTTTTGTTCGCTTTGGGGATGGTGCATCCTTGGCTTTATTACATTGGCAATATCGTTTTATTATGGACCTGCCTGGCCGCGAAATGTTTGCGGAATGAAGGAATGAAAGTGTTTTTTGCCCTGAAAGAGGGAGACATTTCAAAGGCGCGCACAAATCTTTCTTATATCGTGGGCCGGGATACGGAGTCGCTGGAGGAAGAAGAAATTGTCAAAGCCACGGTGGAAACAGTAGTGGAGAATACCTCAGACGGGGTTATTGCCCCCCTTTTTTATATGATGATTGGCGGGGCGCCGTTGGCGATGGCATATAAAGCGATAAACACGATGGATTCGATGGTGGGTTATAAAAACGATAGATTTATTAATTTCGGCTGGGCGGCAGCTAAACTGGACGACCTGGTAAATTTTATTCCGGCGCGGATTACCGGTATTTTCTTGATACCGGCGGCACTTTTCTTAAGGCTTAACTGGCGAGATAGTTGGCGTATTATGTTAAGGGATCGGAAGAATCATACCAGTCCCAATTGCGGTTATCCTGAGGCTGCTGCTGCCGGAGCATTGGGTATCCGGCTTGGGGGTGCGCACACATATTTTCATAAAGTGTTTGAGAAACCAACCATTGGCGATCATCAGAGGCCGGCGGTGGCGCAAGACATTTCTCAGTCAATTGGCCTGATGTATTTTTCTTCTTTAATTGCACTTTTAGTTGGTACGATAATCTGGGCATTGAGAGGTAGTTTTTCATGAATTTTCACGGCGGAGATATTTATTCTTTGGAAAAAACGGTTCTTGACTTTAGTTCCAATATAAATCCTCTGGGGGTTCCCGAGAGTTTCCGTAGGGTGCTGGCACAAAGAATTAATGATTTCACCAGGTACCCGGATATTCAGTATCGAGAACTTCGCGCGGTGCTGGCAGGATATTTAGGTTTCGATCGGCCGGACTTATTGATCCCGGGGAATGGGGCTGTCGAGATAATTTTTAAAACCATTGCAGCGCTTAATTGCTCTAGGATTGTAACTTTTAGCCCGACATTTTCCGAGTATGCTCGGGCAGCTCGTCAGCAGGAAAAAGAGGTCATTGATTTTTTCGGCTATGATGAAGAATTTACTCGGCTGAATTTAGACCTGTTGATAGAAAAAGTACCTACCAATTCCTTGGTGGTAATCTGCAATCCCAATAATCCCACCGGGACTTTCCTTGAGCCGGAATTGATCAGTCAAGCGGCTGAAAAGCTTCGGGGAAAAGATTCTTATCTTTTGCTTGATGAAGCATTTATTGAGTTTACCGATCAGTATCCGCAAAACAGCATGGTAAAAAGATTGGCCGGTGCACCTAATTTAATTGTTGTGAGAGCGGCTACTAAATTTTTCGGCATGCCCGGTATCAGGTTGGGCTTTTGCGTTACTTCCAACGAAGAATTAGCGGGTAGGATCAAAGATTTGCTGGAACCCTGGAATGTAAATACCGCCGCTGTTCTCGCCGGTTGTACCGTATACCGGGACCAGGATTATATCAAAGCCTCCCGAAGATGGATCACGGAAGAGAGAAATTATTTGTATCAACAGCTTAGGGAAATTGCAGAGCTGACAGTTTACCCTTCCAAGGCAAATTATCATCTGGTCCGGATCGATCGAGCGGGCATAGATGCCTGGCGCTTAAAAGATTTGCTGATCGAAAAAGGCATCCTGATTCGCACACCGGATGGGTTTAATTATCTTTCCTCCTATCATGTTCGGCTTGCCGTGAAGGATCGGCATGCTAATAACAAACTGGTGAAATCTCTCAGGGAGGTTTTATCATGAGTGAAAGCTCTCTCGTTCCCCGGCTAATCATATCTGCTCCCGCCAGCGGCAGCGGAAAAACTACTCTTAGCATGGGTTTATTAGCGGCTTTTTGCCGGCGGGGGCTTTGTGTTCAGCCATACAAAGTCGGTCCTGATTATATTGACCCTGCTTTTCACAGCAAAATCACCGGGCGGCCCAGTATTAATTTAGACGGATGGCTGCTGGAAGAAGATTGTATCCGTCAATTGTTTAGCTTTTATGGGACGGATGCTCAACTGGCGGTGATTGAAGGGGTGATGGGGCTGTACGATGGATATGGCGCCCATCCATTAGTCGGCAGCACCGCCGGGATTGCCAAATTGCTGGATGCCCCGGTAATTTTGGTGATGGAAGCCGGCAAAATGGCGGCCAGTGCGGCGGCTCTTGTGCATGGCCTTAAGAACTTTCAAAATGTTACTGTTGCCGGGGTGGTGCTAAACAGGCCCTCTTCAGCAAATCACTACCGGATCGTCAAAGATGCCATTGAAAATTATGCTGGCGTTAAAGTTTTAGGTTATCTCCCCTACAGAGCGGGAATTGAGTTAAAGAGCAGGCATTTGGGATTAGTGCAAAGCAGTGAAACGGAAGACCTGCCTCAAATTATTGCCCGCTTGGCGGACCTGATGGAAGATTATATTGACCTTGACGGGTTACTGGAATTGGCGCGAAGTGCCGGCCCCGTCCAATGTCCTCCTCTGGATATTTGGCCTGGGGAAGAGAATATGAAAAATATTAACATCGCGGTTGCCTGGGATAAAGCTTTTAGTTTTTATTATCATGAAAATTTGGAAATACTGCGCCGCTTAGGCGGGAACTTGCATTTTTTCAGTCCGCTGAAAGATGCATCTCTCCCCAAGCATTGTGCCGGCATTTACCTGGGCGGCGGTTATCCGGAGGTATTTGCCCAAGAGCTTGCCGCTAATTGTTCTCTTCGCCAAGATATTTTGACGGCGGCGGAAGCAGGAGTGCCTATTTATGCTGAGTGCGGCGGCTACATGTATCTGAATCGAAATTTCACCGGAAAAGACGGAGAGGTTTTTGATTTTGTCGGTTTCTTTGATGGGGAGGCAGTGCTGACAGATCGATTGCAGAACTTTGGCTATACCCAAATTACCGGAATTCAAAATACCGTTTTATTCAGCAGTGGGGACCGGATCAGAGCCCATGAATTTCACAAGTCAATGATTAAAAGAAAAGACAGTGATTACTGTGTCAAAACGGAGAAAATTAGAAACGGGAAAGTGCTGGAATCTTACTGTGGTCGAAAAAAGAAACAAGTATTTGGCATGTACCCTCATATTTATTTTCCATCAAACATAAACTTTGCCCATAATTTTATCGGCAGATGCCTGGAGTACGAAGGGTAATCCGGGAGGCTATAAATAAGGAGGAAGCGGGGCATGGAGCAAAATTATATCAAGGATCCCCGGGAGATTGAGGAAAAGAGTTTTGAAATTATCAGCGCTTCTCTTGGCGCGGAAAACCGTTCTGGTTTGAAAATGGATATGATCAAAAGAGTGATCCATACGACAGCAGACTTTGAATTTGCTCGTCTCATCAAATTCAAGGATGATGCAGAATTGAGAATTTTAGATGCTTTTTGTCATGGGTGTACCATTATCAGTGACACAAACATGATTAAGGTGGGAATAAATAAAAAATTGACAGAGACTCTTGGGATAAAAACAGAGTGTTTTGTGGATGATCCCCGAGTCCACAAAATCGCCCGGGAAAAAGGGATTACCCGTTCCATGGCTGGGATCGATTTGGCAGCAGGGATCGAGGGGAGAAAGGTATTTGCCATTGGCAATGCGCCCACCGCTCTATATCGAATTATAGAACTTGTCCATGAGGGGACTCTTGAGGTTGATGGGGTGATTGGTGTCCCGGTAGGTTTTGTCGGGGCGGCAGAGTCAAAGGATGCCTTGTGGAAAACAAATATTCCGGCAGTGATCAGTACGGGGAGAAAAGGCGGAAGCACAATTGCAGTGGCTTTGGTTAACGCTGTTTTGCGTGAGGCGGTAAAAAAAGTTGGATGAGAAGAAGTACGTTTATAAATTTGGCAAGAAATTAAGAACAGGCTACACGACAGGGTCATGTGCTGCCGCGGCTGCGAAAGCTGCCGTCTTTATGCTTTTTTCCGGGCAAGAAATCAGTCGAATGGAAATCGATACTCCCAAAGGTTGGAAGCTTAATTTGGATGTGCAAAAACCATATCGGGATGAACTTTCCGCAGGCTGTTTTGTCATTAAGGATGCCGGCGATGACCCGGATGTGACAGATGGGATCGAAGTTCATGCCAGGGCAACGAGAATCCAAGGCCAAGACATTGTTATCAGGGGAGGCCGGGGTATTGGGACGGTGACCAGACCGGGTCTTTTGGTTCCGCCGGGGGAACCGGCGATTAACCCGGTACCAAGGAGCATGATTCTAAATGAAGTAAAAAAAGTCTTACCTGTCGGGGCGGGAGTAGAAATTGAGATTAGCATTCCCCAAGGTGCAGAAATTGCCCGAAAAACATTTAATCCTAAGCTGGGAATTATCGGAGGGATCTCTCTCCTTGGCACTACCGGTATCGTGGAACCTATGTCGGAAGAGGCATTGAAGGACACGGTGGCTTTGGAACTGCGCTGCAAAAGAGCTGCGGGCGATGATAAGGTGGTTTTGGTTCCGGGGAGTTACGGGGAACGGTTTTGTGAAAAATGGCTGGGCATTTCTCCTGACCGCTTTGTTAAAATCAGCAACTATTTAGGATTTGCCCTGGAAAAATGTGCCGAGCTTGGCTTCACATCTATTCTCTTGGCAGGTCATTTGGGAAAGCTGGTGAAACCGGCGGCGGGCATTTTCTATACTCACAGCAGGGTCAGTGACACCAGGATGGAAATTCTCACGGCATACCTGGGAGTGCTGGGGATGAAAACAGAACAGCTTAGAGAGATAATGAATTGTCAGACGACGGAAGAAGCAATTAAACTGGTTGACCGAACAGGATACCAGGAACTTTATCAAGTGATTGCCGAGAAATGTGCCCAAAGGTGTGCCGCTTATGTTTATGATCAGTTGGAGGTAGGTGTGGTGCTTTTTTCCATGGAGAAGATGCTGGCCCAAAGTAGCCAGACGGAAAAAATTATAGGGGAAATAAGATAATGCATAGAATTATCATTGCCGGAATTGGTCCGGGCGCACGGGAATATATTACGCCGGCTGCTTACCAAGCAGCAGCCGACGCCGATATTTTAGTGGCTGGGAAAAGAAACTTAGCTGCTTTCCAGGAACTGGAAAAAGAGACTTATGAATTCAGGTCAAATTCCGCAGCGCTGCTTTCTTTTATTAATGAAAAGAGAAAAATGAAAAGAGTCTGTGTTCTTGTTTCCGGGGACCCTGGTTTTTACAGCCTGTTGGATTTTTTTCGGGAAAAGGTGGGGGAAAACGAGTTAGAGGTAATCCCCGGTATCAGTTCCTTTCAATATTTTTCTGCCAGGTTAAAAAAATCATGGAAAGACTTTGCCCTGGCCAGTATGCACGGGAGAAGTTTTGATTTAAAAAAATGCCTGGGGGAAAGGGACGGAGTCGTTTTATTGACCGACCGGATCCATAATCCTGAATTTATTGCCCGTTATTTATTGGACAATCATTTTGACGAGGCATTGCTTTATGTGGGAGAAAATCTTTCCTACCCAGATGAAAAGATAACTATTGGCCGGCCCCGGGAGATTCTTCCCCAAAAATTTTCCGATTTATGTGTGGTGGTGATTGAAAAAAATGGTTTGGCAACATAGTACACCCGGGATTCCGGAAACTCTTTTTGAACGGGGCAGTGTTCCTTTGACAAAGACCGAGGTACGGGTAATAGCCTTGGCAAAATTAAAACTAAATATAGATTCCACCGTTCTTGATATTGGCTGTGGGACGGGGAGTATGACAGTCGAAGCGGGTCTTAGGTGTCCCCGGGGCCGGATCACTGCTATTGACCGAAATGCAGAAGCGATAAATTTGACCAAGAGGAATGCGAAAAAATTTGGCCTCTCAAATGTTGATGTGATTTGTGGGACAG
Source organism: Bacillota bacterium (assembly GCA_050945755.1). Lineage (GTDB taxonomy): Bacteria > Bacillota > Dehalobacteriia > Dehalobacteriales > Dehalobacteriaceae > JAQVXR01. The sequence continues at coordinate 17,140 of JBMNTN010000012.1, forward strand.
TTCCAGAAGATCTTCCGGATAGTTTCTTTGACAGGATTTTTATCGGGGGCGGCGGCTCTCAAGCGCCGGAACTGGTCTCCTATGCTGAGCGGCACCTAAATAAAAACGGAATTCTTGTAGCAGACACCATCCTTTTAGATAGCGGATATAAAATCTTAACTGCTCTGGAAGCCCATAACTTTACAGATATTGAATGTATCTGCTTAAACATCTCCCGGGGAGAACGGCTTTCTGGATGGATGATGAAGGCGTTAAATCCTATCTATATTATCAGCGGAAAAAAACACTGAAAAAAGTGAGGTGTGTAAGGTGGCAAAATTCTACGGTATTGGTGTCGGCCCCGGTGATCCGGAACTGATTACCATTAAAGCGGCAAAGATATTAAACACCATTGATGTTGTTCTCCTGCCCGATTCTCAGACAGGAAAGAAAAATATTGCCTATCAAATAGCCCAAAAAGAGATAAATCCTCAGGCGAAACTGATCAGTGTTAACTTTCCCATGGTACCCGATCGGGATATTATCAACCGGGCAGGAAAAACTGCGGCCCAAATAGTGGAAGTACATATTAAAGAGGGAAAGAACGTCGCCTTTATTACTTTAGGTGATCCGTCGTTATACAGTACTTATGGTTATATTGTGAAAAACCTTAATGCCTCAACTGAGGTGGAAACGATTCCGGGGATTACTTCTTTTTGTGCGGCAGCTGCTGTGACCAACAGGCCGTTGGTGGAAGGAGAAGAAATACTCTCCATCATCCCTGCGACTGCTGCGGAGGAAAAAATGGAAAGCATTTTTGCCGGCGGCCAAAGCCTGGTATTTATGAAGGTTTACAATCATAAGGATAAAGTTTTAAAGATGCTGGAAAAACACGGGATGATGGAAAACAGCATCTTGGTGAAAAGATGCGGGTTTGAGGATTGTTCTATTGAAGACAATTTAACTGAGGCCCTTTCAAAAGAAAAACAGTATTTGTCGATTATATTGAGCAGGAAGGGGTAATAGCATGGTGTTTTTTGTTGGAGCTGGACCGGGAGATATTGAACTAATTACAGTAAAAGGCATGAAGAAACTGGGCGAAGCCGATGTCGTGATCTATACCGGTTCTCTGGTCAGTGCAGATATTCTGGAGTATTGTAAAAAGGATGCTCGGATATATAATAGTGCGGGGATGGATTTGTCTGAGGTATTGGAAGTGATGGAGGATGCTGTGCGTCAGGGTCAAACAGTGGTCCGACTCCATACCGGAGACCCGTCTTTATATGGTGCCATTCGTGAGCAGATGGATGAACTGGCAAAGCGGGGCATTGATTTTAGCGTAATTCCCGGCGTTAGTTCCTTTGTGGCGGCAGCTGCTCAGCTCCAAGCTGAATTTACCCTTCCGGGCATTTCCCAAACAGTGATTATTACCAGAATGGAAGGAAGAACAGGTTCTTCCGAGGGAGGGAAGCTCTCCGAATTAGCAAAACACCGGGCTTCCATGGCGATTTTTCTCTCCGTGCAGTCAATCGATCAAGTTGTGAAAGAGCTTTTAACCGGTTATGACGAAGATACCCCGGTGGCGGTTGTTTACCGGGCAACCTGGCCTGATGAAAAGATTATCAGTGGCACCCTAAAAGATATTGAGAAAAAGGTGATTGAGGCAGGGGTTGAGCGCCATGCGCAGATCCTGGTGGGTGATTTTTTGGGGGATGATTATCAATTATCAAAACTCTATGACCGGGGTTTCAGCCATATGTACCGGACGGGGAAGCCATGAGAAAAGCAGTAATTGCCGTTTCCAGGGGAGGTCTGGAAACTTCTTTAAAGATCAAAGACTTTCTTGATTGCGACGTTTATGTGCCGAGCAAATACTCAGGGCAGGATGGTGTAAAACCTATTTCCACCGGGCTACGGGAATTTATGGGGGAAGTCTTTCAAAATTACCGGGAAATTATCATGGTCATGTCCTGCGGTATTGCCGTGAGAAGTATCGCTCCCTATATTAAGTCAAAGCTTTCCGACCCGGCGGTGGTGGTGCTGGATGAAAAAGGTAGGCATGTAATCAGCCTTCTTTCCGGACATCTGGGGGGAGCAAATCACTTGGCGCAAGAGGTAGCAAAAATAACCGGGGGAGAGCCGGTGATCACTACTGCCTCAGATAATTTAGGTCTGGAGTCTGTGGACATGCTGGCCAAAAGAAACGGTTTGGTTTTATCCGACATGGAGCAGGTAAAAAAAGTGACTGCCGCATTAGTGAACGGAGAGAAAGTAGCCATCGTTTGTGATGGATGGAGAGGGAATTTTGGGGAGAACCTCATTTCCATGACAAAGTGTGAGGTGCCCGAAAGAAAGCCGGATGCGGTTATTTACATTGGAAATCAGGAAAAACCCTGGAAGAAGGATTTGGATATGCCGGTTGCCAAGCTCTATTGGCGCAACCTTGTTATCGGTGTTGGGTGCAAAAAAAATATTGCTCCGGAAGAAATGTCTCAAGCTGTGGAGATAATGTTTCGAGAAAATAATTTGTCTTTGAAAGCGGTTAGGAAGATTGCCACTGTGGACTTAAAAAAAGACGAACCGGCCATTCTTAATTTGGCACAAAAGCTGGGTGCCGATGTTCAAATTGTGGAACGAAAAGATATTTCCGCTATCGAAAATAATTTTTCCTGTTCCCCATTTGTCAAAGAAAACATTGGTGTCGGTTGTGTCTGTGAGCCGGTGGCATTTATAGCTTCCCGTCAGGGTAAATGTCTTGTGCCTAAAAATAAGTTTAACGGTATTACCCTTTGTGTTTATGAATTAGCAGCAGAAGAGACAGTCAGTGGGCTGGGGAGGTAGACATGAAAGGAAAAATATTTGTCATCGGTATTGGGCCGGGGAACCTGGACAATATGACGGTCAGAGTATATAAGGCGCTAGAAAAATGCCAGGTTTTAGTGGGCTATACCGTTTATATTGAACAGGTCAAGGAACTTTCATCCGGCAAAGAAATAATCAAAAAGGCCATGGGGCAGGAAGTGGAACGGGGGCGGATTGCCATTGAAAAGGCCTTGGAAGGAAAGACTGTCGGGGTGGTCTGCAGCGGTGACTCCGGACCTTACGGGATGGCTGGACTGATTTTGGAATTGTTAAAGGATCACCCTGATCGAGAAGAAATATCCTGTGAGGTTATCCCTGGAGTTACCTCCGCTCTTTCCTGTGCATCGTTACTGGGAGCGCCCATTGTGGAAGATTTTTGTACCATCAGTTTAAGCGATTACATGACACCCTGGGAAAGAATCATCAATCGCTTGGAACATGCCTGTGCCGGGGATTTTGTGATTGCCCTTTATAATCCCCGAAGCCAGGCTCGCCCTGATTACCTGGACAAAGCATTGAGCGTGGTAAGACAATTCAGGGAGGGGTCCACGCCTGTTGGCCTTGTGCGCAATGCCTATCGGGAGGAGCAAAAAGTGGTGGTATTGCCATTAGAAGATTTTGATCCGGAGATGGTAGATATGTTCTGCACCGTAATTATCGGCAACAGCAAAACCTACCAGGCAAACGGTTTAATGATCACATCCAGAGGGTATCAGTTATGATGCTTGTTTTGGGAGGAACAAGTGATGCCCTGGAGATTGCCGGGGAACTCTACCAAAGGAAAAAAGAGGTTGTTGTCAGTACAGCTACCGAGTATGGGTACAGTGTTTCCAAAGGGAAATTTCCCGGTCGGGTAGTGTCTGGAAAAATGACCGGGGAAGATCTGAAAAACTTTCTTAATAAATATCGCATATCCTGCGTGATTGATGCTTCCCATCCCTTCGCAGAAAACATTTCCCAGAACGCCGTTTCTGTTTGTCAGGAACTGGGTATTAAATATCTTAGGTTTGAAAGGCCACAGGTTAATCAAAAAAACTCCGGTGTTATTTACTGTGCCGGTTTTCCAGAGGCCGGAGAATTGGCTGAAAAAATACCGGGCATTATTTTTATCACAATTGGGAAGAACCATATTGAAACGGTGCTGGCAAAGATCAGTGATAAAAAAAGGGTAAGAGTCCGCGTGCTGCCTCAGTCGGAAACAATTGCCCAACTGGAAGGCCTTGGTTTAAATGCTGATCAGATCATTGCCATGAAAGGACCCTTTTCTGAAGAGATGAATTTATTAATGTTAAAGGAAACAGGGGCCGCTAGTTTAATTTGTAAAGACAGCGGAAAGCAGGGAGGCACTGAGGCCAAACTGGAGGCAGCGCTGAAATTAGGGATAAAAACAATTATGATCAGGCGGCCAAAAATAGATTATCCAAACAAATATCAAGATATGGCAGAATTAATTAATTATGTTTCTCAGAAAAACTATTAATACCTGTGGGAGAGGTATAAACAGTAAAGAAAAGTTATTTAAGTTTTTCAGCTCCTCGGACTGCAGGCAGTAAATTGTATGAGCTCGGTACGAAAAAGGGATTGGCGCAAACTCAGCTTTTGTTCAAACATGCGCCAATCCTTTTTTTGTTGGACAGTAAAATAATTAAATGATTTTTTGGGTACACAGCGGGCACACAAGCAAAAATTCCGGGCTTGCTATAACCCGGAATCCCTTGTGGTGATTGGAGCTACTGGTCGGATTTGAACCGACGACCTGCGCATTACGAGTGCGCTGCTCTACCCCTGAGCCACAGTAGCACATTTACATTAGCTTGCGAACTATATTTTAACCTCAAAAACCGGTTTCGTCAAGAAAATAGGAATGATTATTTAACCTAATCCAAAATAGCTTATAGTTTTGGGTTTTTTCTTTTTTATAGGGTTTTAAAAACGGTTCAAGGGGAAGAGCTAGTTCTAAATTAAAAGTAAATAAAAGTAAAAAAAAATATAAAATAACATTTAAGATATATATTGAAAATTTTAGAAAATAGAAGTAAAATAGGAACATAAAAGAAGTGTCAGAAAAATAAAAACTGTCGAAAAACATTAAAAAATGCAGTTTGAATTTGTAACAGATTTTATAACAAATGGGAGGTGAGAAACAGGATTACTTTATTCTATGGCAATAGTTTTTCAATTTTAAAAAGGAGGGCAAACGCATGGATCATCTGAAAAAGTTCTGGAGAATGTTATGGAGATCCAGCAAACAAACAAAGCAGATATGTAAATTTGACTTTGCTTCCGCAGCTAAAGGGCCTGAGGAAGAGCCAGACGAACCCATGGAAGAATTTGGACTGCGGCCAAAAGTTGGTTTAGTTTTAGGCCCGCTATTATTTATAATCGTATTGATGTGTAATTTTGAAGGGCTGGCGTACGAAGGGAAAGCAGTTTTGGCATGTACTTGCTGGATCGCTACTTGGTGGGTATGTGAAACTATTCCTATTCCGGCTACCGCCTTATTGCCTATTATTCTCTTTCCCTTGACCAAAGCTACGAATGTAAAAGCTGCTTGTGGTCCTTATTCCGATACGATTGTCTTTCTTTTCCTTGGAGGCTTTATTATTGCGCTGGCGATTGAAAAGGTAAATTTACACAAGAGGATTGCTCTTAAAATTATTCAGATTATGGGAGACAGCCCCAGCCGGATCATTCTCGGTTTTATGGTGGCAACTGGATTTTTGTCCATGTGGATTTCTAACACCGCAACTGCCATGATGATGGTTCCCATCGGTTTAGCGGTTATTGCTCAGATTGCAGCTTTGGTGAAAGATCAACCGGGGATTGACATCAGGAAAGGACATTTTAATTTTGGTACCGCTTTAATGCTGGGCATTGCTTATTCCGCATCATTAGGTGGTGTCGCGACAATTATTGGAACACCGCCAAATGCCATCTTGGTGGGAATTATCAATACTATGTTTAATCAGAATATCACCTTTTTTGAATTTATGATGTTCGGTGTTCCCGTTGCCTGGTTGGGCATTATATTCGCATGGATAATTCTAACCAGGATTTCTTGCCCGCTGGGGATTAAGAATATTCCCGGAGGTTTGGCGGTAATTAATGAAGAATACAAAAAATTGGGCAAGAGAACTTATGATGAAACAGTTGTAGGTGCGGTCTTTTTCCTGGTGGCATTCTTGTGGATTATCCGTGGATTTGTCTTCAGTAAAATCGGTTTAGGGATGGTGGACGATACCGTTATTGCTGTTTTTGGGGCAGCGATTCTCTTCTTAATCCCCTCATCGCAAAAAGGCAAGTTTATTATGAATTGGCAGGCGGCGTCTAAAGCTCCTTTTGGGATTCTCCTTCTTTTCGGTAGTGGCTTGTCCATTGCCAATGCATTTTCCGCTACCGGTTTGACCGCCTGGATGGCTGAATTGCTTACAGGATTAGAAGGTATCCCCACTTTACTGATGATGCTTACTGTAACTTTCCTGGCCGTTTGCTTGACGGAGGTTACTTCCAATACTGCTACCGCTTCGATGTTGATGCCAATTTTGGCCTCAATCGCCATTGGCATGAATATTCACCCATATACTCTGATGATTTGTGGCGCTATGGCTTGTTCTTTTGCATTTCTCCTGCCGGTGGCAACACCTCCCAATGCGGTTGTTTTTGGGAGTGGCTATCTGACAATACCTCAAATGGTGAAGGCAGGAATCTTTCTAGAGATTCCATGCATCCCGCTGACTGCTTGCTTATGCTATTTCTACCTGCCCATTGTCTGGGGCGTTGATTTTTCAACACTGCCTCAGTGGGCCCAGATTGTCATAAAATAATGTAATAAATACTGCAAAGTATTAGAAAAGGCGGCCTCATGAAGGTCGTCTTTTCCTTTTGCCAAAGGCCTTTTTCTGGTATAATTAAATTTAATGCAAGTATTTAAGGAGGGGACATTTTGCCGGGTTCGGGCCAATATGCGGAAGTTATTGTAAATAAAGCGGTGGACCGGGTGGACAGAGTGTTTCATTATAGTGTCCCCGATAGCTTAAAAAATAAGGTGCAAGTGGGTTCAGTTGTTTCGGTTCCATTCGGTAGACAGGAACTGGAAGGGGTTGTAGTTGGCTTTGTGGCAAAACCTGATGTTCCAGCGGTTAGGGAAGTCACTTCTCTTCTTTATGATCATCCTTTATTTCAGGAGGAACTGGTGGATTTAGCTGCCTGGATCGCAGATTATTATCTGTGTCCCAAAGTTTTGGCGATGCAGGCAATGCTGCCAAGAGGGCTGAAGATGGCTGGAGAAAGTGTCCGGGCAAAATATGTGGATTGTCTTTATTTAAAAAAGGATTTAAACGGTATTGAGAGGAATTTGCGCTTTGCGCCCCGGCAAAAAGAAATTCTTTCTTATTTGAGTACCCATAATGGAATGCCCGTTGGGGAAATATTAAAGGCAACGGGGGCATCCCGTACCTCTGTCCGATCTTTGGAAAAGAAAGGTCTGGTTGAGATTGCTTCCCGGGAGGTCTACCGGGATCCATACAGCGGTGAGATTTTTTCTGTCCCTCGTCCCCAGAATTTAACCGGGGAACAAAAAAAGGCTTTAACGGAAATTAAAGAAGAGGCTCTAGGGAAAAGGCGTCCGGTGCTCCTTTTTGGCGTTACGGGAAGCGGCAAGACAGAAGTTTATTTGCAGGTTGTCCAGCAGATGATATCTAAAAACAAGCAGTCGATAGTCCTGGTTCCCGAGATTGCTCTCACCCCCCAGATGGCAGCGGTTTTTAAAACCCGGTGGGGGGAACAGGTAGCAGTTTTGCACAGCGGTTTGAGTGCCGGCGAAAGAAGAGATGCCTGGATGCGTATTTCCTCCGGACAGGTACGGGTTGTCGTCGGTGCCAGGTCTGCTGTTTTTGCCCCCTGCCGGGAGCTGGGTTTGATTGTAATCGATGAAGAACATGAACAGAGTTATAAACAGGAGAATGTTCCCCGTTTTCATGCTCGGGAAGTAGCAATCAAGAGGGCTCAGCTCCAGAATGCTCTTTTGATTATGGGGAGTGCTACCCCCAGTGTGGAATCTTTTTATAAAGCATCAACAGGAGAATTTCGATTAATTACCTTGGAAAGCAGGGTGCTTAATCAGCCTTTGCCCCAAGTGAGCATTGTTGATATGAGAAAGGAATTGAAAGAGGGAAACAGATCAATTTTCAGTTCACTTCTTAGAGAGAAGATGGCAGAACGTTTATTAAATGGTGAACAGACGCTGCTTTTTTTAAACAGACGCGGTTTTCACACCTTTGTCTCCTGTAGGGCTTGCGGTTATGTGATTACCTGTCCTCACTGCACGATATCTCTTACCTTTCATGCCGGACAAAAAAGATTAAGGTGTCATTATTGCGGCTATTCCAGGGTGTTGCCTGCGGTGTGTCCTTCTTGTGGGTCCCATGCCATTCGGCAATTTGGCACGGGGACTCAGCGTGTGGAAGACGAGGTGCGTAAGTTATTTCCCGAAGCCCGAGTGGCAAGAGTTGATTCAGATACCATGGGGCCCAAAGGGTCATATGATCGGGTCTACCGCCAGGTACGCAAAGGGGAGATAGATATTATTGTGGGCACCCAAATGGTTGCCAAGGGGCTGGATTTTCCAGGAGTCACATTGGTGGGCGTGGTCTCTGCCGATCTTACTTTGCACATTCCGGAAATGCGGGCGGGGGAACGAACATTTCAATTGATTACCCAGGTAGCAGGCCGGGCCGGCCGGGGAGAGAAACCCGGGGAAGTAGTCCTTCAGACTTATCATCCTCAAGATCCGGCTATTATGCTGGCAGCCCGGCAGGACTATCCGGCATTTATTGGGATGGAAATAGAAAATAGAAAAGCATCTTCTTACCCGCCTTTTGGGTATCTGATCCGAGTCTTGTTTACCTGCCGGGAACTGCCGGTGCTGGAACGGACTATTGATGAATGTACCCGCTATATCCGGGAAGAAATGCCAAAGAAAGCGGTTCTCTTAGGGCCGGCACCTGCTCCTTTGGAAAGGATTAAAGACAGGTTCCGCATGCACTTGGTGTTAAAGGGTGAGGAATTATTGAGCCTGCGCACCGGCTTACAAGCCGGGTTGAAGAAAGCCGGTGAAGGTGGAGCGATAAAAAAAGACGTGAATATTGCAATTGATGTTGAGCCGATAAATATGATGTAGAGAAAGGAGTTGGTTTTGGTGGCTGTCTACCAAATTGTGAAACTGGGAGATCCGGTGCTGCGGGAAGTTGCCAAGAAAGTTCCCAAAATTACGCCCAATATTATTAAGCTCCTAGAAAACATGAAAGATACTTTGTATGAGGCCAGGGGTGTCGGATTAGCGGCACCGCAGATCGGAATATCCAAACGTGTGGTGGTGATTGATATAGGAGAGGGTTTATTGGAATTAATTAACCCGGTGATTGTAGCCCAGGAGGGAAAAGAGGTTGATACGGAGGGTTGTTTAAGTATTCCGGGAGTAGAAGCGGAAGTACTGCGTGCCGAAAAAGTAACTGTGGAAGCCCAGAACAGGAATGGAGAAAAATTTACCATTAGTGGTAAAGGGCTTTTAGCACGGGCTCTCCAACATGAAATAGATCATCTTAATGGGATATTATTTATTGATAAGCAGGTTTCCAAATAAAAATCCAACTGATAAAAGGTTGGTAAGAGGGTAAAAAATTTAGGCTTAATACAATAGAAAAAAAGATGGTGAGACCAATGCGAATTATTTTCATGGGAAGCCCGGATTTTGCTGTGCCCTGTCTGGAGGAAATGTTAAAATCGCCACATGAGGTAATAGCTGTAGTGACACAGCCGGACAGGCCAAAAGGCCGGGGAGGGAAGCTCCAGCCTACCCCGATTAAAATTAGGGCAGTAGCTGAAGGTATCCCCATTTATCAACCGAGTAAAGTGAACACTCCGGAGTTTATCCAACAAATGCGGGAACTAAAACCGGATTTGGCAGTTGTGGTTGCTTTCGGGCAGATTCTGAAACCGGATTTACTCAATATTCCTTCGCTAGGGTGTATCAATGTTCATGCTTCGTTACTCCCCAAGTACCGGGGATCGGCGCCAATCCACTGGGCTATCATTAATGGGGAGAAGGTAACAGGAGTTACCACGATGTATCTTGATCCGGGGATGGATACTGGGGATATGATTCTAGCGGAAAAAGTGCTTATTGCCGATGATGATACGGTGGGAACTCTTCATGACAAACTGGCTTTAGCAGGAGCGGGGCTCCTTTATGAAACCGTGAAACTGATTGATCAAGGTAAGGCTCCCCGCACTGCCCAAAACCATGAGGAAGCAACTTATGCTCCTCTTTTAAAAAGGGAACATGAACTAATTGACTGGAAAAAGCCGGTCAGGGAGGTATATGACATGGTGCGGGGAATGAACCCCTGGCCGGGGGCATATACTACTTTTAATGGCAAGGTGCTGAAGATTTGGGAAAGTATGATTGATAATGAAGGTGTTACCGGTGTCCCGGGAAGTGTCGTACAAGTTGTCAACGGGCAAGGAATAAAAGTACAATGCGGAGACGGATGTCTCTGGCTATGCAAGGTACAGCCGGAAGGACGCCGGCCAATGTCGGCGGATGCTTTTGCCAGGGGGCACCGGGTTGAACCTGACATGTTTTTGGGAAGCGTAGTGCCATGAAAACAAAAAAAAGGCTGTTCATCGGTTTAATTTCGGCAAGCCTGTTGTCAGTCATTGGATTACTGTTCTTGATGTGGTTTCTTGCCATAAACAGGGGAACGCCTTTTTACCGGTTTTTGCTGGTGCTGGCGGGCGGCTTTTTTTTAGGGATTGTTACCCTGGTGGGTTTTGGCATTGTTGGCATGGTGCTAACTTTGTACAAAGCACAAGCTTTTCCTTCCTTCCAAGGGTCGATTCGCATGGCAACCAATCTACTTTTCCCCTTGGCTTTAGGAATTGGTCGAGTTTTCAACATTAACCGGAATAAAGTGAAGAGTTCTTTTATTGAGGTCAATAACCAGTTAGTATCTGCTCAAAAAGTTAAAGTCCCGCCGGAAAAGGTGATGGTATTGGCACCTCACTGTCTCCAGAAAAGCAGTTGTCCTTATAAAATAACGATTAATATTTTAAACTGCCGGAAATGTGGGGGATGTGTGGTCCAAGACTTAAGGGACTTGACAGAAAAATACGGAGTGATCCTGGTGGTGGCTACCGGTGGGACACTGGCTCGCAAATTTATTGAGAAATACCGGCCTCATGGGATTGTGGCAATTGCCTGTGAACGTGACTTAACCAGCGGTATTTTAGATGTGAATCCCTTGCCCGTTCTGGGGGTGTTAAATGAACGGCCCCAGGGACCCTGTTATAATACCTGTGTCAATATTCCTCAGGTAGAGAAGGCAATTCGCTTTTTCATAGAGAAATAAAGGAGAAATATCCAGTTAAAAATTTGTAGCAAACGGACAATCTGTGTGAGAAGGAGGTTAATAAATGTTTTTTTGGGATCCTACTTTTATTCTGCTTATTCCTGGAATTATACTTGCCGCTTGGGCACAGCACAAGGTTTCGGCTACTTTTGATAAATACTATCGGGTGCGTTCATTAAGTGGAATTACGGCGGCTCAGGCAGCACGGAGGATTTTAAACCAAAAAGGGTTGGATGATGTTACGGTGGAACTGATCCCCGGACGGTTGTCGGATCATTATGACCCCCGGGCAAAAGCACTGAGGCTCTCAGAACAGGTTTATCACAGTAATTCTTTGGCGGCTATCGGTGTTGCAGCCCACGAGGCAGGCCATGCCTTCCAGCATGATGAAGGCTATGTGCCCCTTTCCATCCGGGCAAGCTTGGTACCGGTAGCACAGTTTGGCAGCTCCGCTTCCTGGATTTTGTTGATTCTTGGACTTATTTTAGGTTTACCGGGGCTGGCAAGAATTGGTGTTTACGCATTCAGCGGTGTTGTCCTTTTTCAATTAGTGACTCTTCCGGTAGAGTATAATGCTTCCAGCCGGGCATTAGCCCTTTTGGAAACTGGTGGTTATCTCACCAGAGAAGAAATACCTCAGACAAAAAAGGTGCTGGATGCGGCAGCACTCACTTATGTGGCGGCTGCCTTAATGGGAATTCTCCAACTCGTTCGTTTGTTGATAATTTCGGGAATGCTGGGGAATCGGGATGAATAAAACAGGGTCTTCTGCCCGGGAAACGGCTCTAAATGTATTATACCGAATACAAGAAAAAGGCGCATATGCCAATATCGAACTAAACAGGGCGCTGGCCCAAAACTCGGCTGCTGGCCCGGACCGGGCATTAGCGACGGAACTGGTCTACGGCACAGTTCGGATGCAGGGAAGTATTGACTATGTATTGAATATCTTTCTAAAAAAGTCCTTAACTTCCTTGCCTATGTGGATTCTCTTGATTTTGCGGCTTGGCGTTTATCAGATGCTTTATCTGGACAAAATTCCGGATAGGGCGGCGGTTAACGAAATGGTTAATCTCGCGAAAAAATATGGTCATCCCGGTACCGTCAAGTTAGTGAACGGGGTTTTACGTAATATTTCCCGGAACCGGGAAAATATTAAGTTCCCCTCTCGCCATGAAGATTTAGAGGGTTTTATTTCAATTGTCTATTCCCATCCCCGGTGGTTGGTGAAACGCTGGCTTTCCCTTTTCGGTGCGGAAGATACGGAAAAGCTTTGCAGCGTGAATAACCAAGCACCGCCGGTAACGGTGCGTACCAATACCTTACGAACCTCCCGGGACAGGCTGATGGAACGCCTTACCCAGGAAGAAATAGACTGCCGTCCCGGGCGGTTTACCCCGGAAAGTATTATCCTGGATGGAGTCCCTCCAATTGCTTCCTTGCCTTCATTCCGGGAAGGGCTGTTTCAGGTGCAGGATGAAAGTTCCATGTTGGTTGCGCATGTCTTGGGCGCCAAGCCGGGAAGTAATGTTTTAGATGTCTGTGCCGCGCCGGGGGGGAAGACAACCCATATTGGTCAGTTAATGAATAACCAGGGACGGATTAAAGCATTTGATATCCATCAGCATAAACTGGATTTAGTTAAAGATAATTGTCGACGGCTGGGAATCGAGATTGTTGAAACATGCGCGGGGGATTCCCGGCACCTGCCTAATCATCTCAAATGTTGGGCAGATTATGTTTTAGTGGATGCTCCCTGTTCCGGGTTGGGAGTTTTGCGCCGCCGGCCGGATGCCCGCTGGAACAAAGAGGAAAACACAATTAAAGAATTGGTACCGGTGCAGGAAAAGATTTTGCTTTCAGCTGCTCGGACGGTGAAACCGGGCGGAGTATTGGTTTATTCCACTTGTACCATTTCTCCTGAAGAAAATGAAGAGATGATTAAATGGTTTCTTGAGACAAACGAAGAGTTTGCGTTGGAGCCACTTGATAATATTATTGCATTTTTCCAGGGCGAAGAAGAAATACTTGGAAACAAACGGGGCATGATCCAGATGTTGCCCTATGTGCATGGGACAGACGGGTTGTTTATTGCTCGTTTACGTCGCAGGGAAAGAGGATAATAAATTGATAGATCTCTTAGGACTTGATATCAAAGAAATTGAAGAGCTGGTAATGGAGTTGGGGTACCCGGTTTTTCGGGCCAAGCAGATCTTTCACTGGATCCAGAATAAAGGGGTTACGTCTTTTCAGGAAATGAATAATCTGCCCAAAGATCTGCGTGCTATTTTAGACGAAAAGTTTTTTATTTGTGCACCCGAGGTGTCTGCCCGAGTGGAATCGGTTCTGGGTGATACTGCTAAATTTTTATTGAAGTTTAAAGACGGCTCTTCAATTGAGACAGTGCTCATGACTTATGACCGGGAAGAGAGTCGGGATCGTAATACGGTATGCCTGAGTACCCAGGTGGGGTGCGGGATGGGATGCCTTTTTTGCGCTACCGGGCTTTCCGGCATGGTACGGAATTTAAGTGCCGGGGAAATAGTCGCCCAGGTGTGGGCCGCAGAGCATTGGTGTCAGGACAAGAATCTATCCAACGTGACGAATATAGTATACATGGGAATGGGTGAACCACTGGCCAACCTTCCTGCGGTTATCAAAAGTATTACTCTTTTAAACCACCCGGAGGGTTTAAACATTGGAATGCGCCGGGTTACGGTGTCAACTTGCGGCTTGGTACCCCAGATTTATCAATTGGCTGAGGATAACCTGGGTGTAACTTTGGCAGTATCCCTTCATGCTGCGGAAAACTCCTTGCGCAGCCGATTAATGCCGATAAACAATAAGTTTCCCATTGAAGATGTACTGGAAGCTGCCTGCTTCTATGCGGAAAAAACCGGGCGGCGTGTTACATATGAGTATATTCTCTTGAAGGGAGTTAACGACCGGGAAAAGGATGCCTGGGCATTAGGCCGGCTTCTGCAAGGTCACCTGGCCAATGTTAACATAATTCCTGCCAATCCGGTAGCGGAGACAGGTTTTTTACGTCCTGACCCTCAAGTGGTCACCAAATTTGCCCAAATTGTCACTTCCTGTGGAGTGAGTACTTATATTCGGGAAGAAAAAGGTACTGATATTAGCGCTGCTTGTGGTCAGTTACGACGCCGCTTGACCAATGAGGGGGTTACTTAGATGCAGTCGACGAGGCGGGAAAAAGGAACAGAACGGCAGGAGAAAAAAATATCTTGGCGAACATAATATTGTTTTTAATAGGATAGATTAAAGAATCGTCCCCTGACTCACTATTGATCCGAGGGTTCTAATCCTCAATTTAAGAGGTGCAAATATGCAGGCAGAAGTTATCACCAATATTGGTTTAGTAAGGAAAAAAAATGAAGATGCCGTTTTCTCTGATCTCGACAGACAGATTTTTATTGTGGCTGATGGAATGGGCGGATGTGCCGCCGGCGAGGTGGCAAGTGCTGTGGCGGTAGAGACGGTCTCCCAGGTTGTGCTCAACAATCCGGGAGAGAGTCCGGGGGAAATATTGCGTAATGCAGTTTACCAAGCTAACAACCGGATATACGAAATCGCTCGAGAAAATCCCCAGTATGCTGGAATGGGGACGACTATTACTGTTTCTTGGATTGTCGAAGATCTAATTTATTTGGCTCATGTTGGTGATAGCAGGGCATATTTGATTCGAAACGGGGAAATTACCAGCCTCACTAAGGACCATTCTCTGGTGGGAGAGTTAATGCGAGAGGGTGGGCTGACGGAAGAACAGGCAATGACCCACCCCCAGAAAAACATTCTCACCAGGGCACTGGGATGCAATCCTTTGGTAGAAGTCGATGTTGCTGAAGTCTCTTTTCATAAGGGTGACTACCTGCTCCTTTGTACCGATGGAATGTCTAATTTGGTTAATTCCGAAGATATCGTCAGGATAATTAACAGTAGTGATAATATTAAGGAATCTGTCCGGCAGCTTCTTAATTTGGCTTTAGAGCGGGGTGGGTATGATAACATTACGGCTATTTTGGTGGCCAACCAATAAGCTCCCTTGATTTTGCGAGGTGAACGGTGTGATCGGCAAGAAGTTTGGTAACCGTTATGAAATTATTGAGAAGTTAGGTTCCGGGGGGATGTCCGTTGTCTATAAAGGATTAGACACTCTTTTAAACCGCCTGGTAACCATTAAAGTGTTGCGTGAACAATATGCCAGCGATGAAGATTTTGTCCGGCGTTTTCGCCGGGAGGCCCAATCAGTAGCAAGTTTATCTCATATCAATATTGTCAGTATTTTTGATGTGGGATCTGAAGGGAATCTCTACTACCTGGTTATGGAATTTGTAGAGGGACAAAACCTAAAGGAATTTATTCGGGAGAATGGCAAGGTTCCCCCAAAAGCAGCTGTTCCTATTGCCATGCAAATTCTTGATGCGTTGCAGCATGCACATGAGCACGGAGTAGTGCATAGAGATATAAAACCCCACAATATTTTGCTCACCAAAGATAACCGGGTAAAAGTGACAGACTTTGGAATAGCCCGGGCGGCAAGTGAAGCAACCGTCACATATACAGGAACCATTGTCGGTTCCGTCCATTATATTTCACCGGAACAAGCAAAAGGTTCTGTGATTGGTGCCAGGGCCGATATTTATGCGGCCGGGGTAGTATTGTATGAGATGTTAACTGGCCAACTGCCTTTTACCGGGGAAAGCCCGATTGCTGTAGCTTTGCAGCATATCCAGAGGGAACCGGAGATGCCCCATCAGATTATCGAAGAGGTTCCCTTTGAGCTCTCTCAGGTAGTGCGTCGAGCAATGCAAAAAAATCCCGATTACAGATATGGATCGGCTCGGGAAATGCGCAACGATTTGGAGAAGATTCAATCAGGGCGGCTTCACGAGATAGCCTTTCCCCAACCGGAAGAAGGACCGCAGGATGAGGATACAGCAAGAATCCCCTTGATCAGGGGTGAAGAACCAATGCCAAAAAGAAAAAGATTAAAACCATATTCCAAATGGATTATTGGGGCCGGCGCTCTTTTATTGCTCTTATTAATTGTTTTAGGCGCCTATTATGCAATGTCCCTTTTTAATGTTGCTGAAGCTACCGTGCCGCCGTTGGTAGGTGAGAGATTGGAGGATGCCCAAGCCCAGCTGAAAGCTGCCGGTTTGGAATATACCATTGACCGCAGTTTTCATGATAGTGTGAAAAAGGATTATGTCATATCCCAGAGCATTCCTGCCGGACAGGTAGTAAAACAGACCCGTGTGGTTGCTCTAGTGGTCAGTGATGGACCAAAGATGACGATGGTACCTAATGTAAAAGGAAAGAACCGGCGGGAAGCGGAGATAGACTTAGATAATTATAAATTAAAAGCTGAGTTCAGTGAGGAATTTAGTAGTGATGTTCCCCAGGGAATAGTGATTTCCCAGCGGCCCGGTGCCGGGGAAGAGTTGCCGGAGAAAAGCACTGTTAAGGTGGTGCTCAGTGCCGGCGTAGAACCCAAATATATTCCAATGCCTGATGTGCATAAAATGATGCTGGAAGACGCCGAA
Source organism: Bacillota bacterium (assembly GCA_050945755.1). Classification (GTDB taxonomy): domain Bacteria; phylum Bacillota; class Dehalobacteriia; order Dehalobacteriales; family Dehalobacteriaceae; genus JAQVXR01. The sequence continues at coordinate 33,956 of JBMNTN010000012.1, forward strand.
AAAAAATTAAAGGAAAATGGCTTTGAATTAGGAGAGGTTAAGCAGAAAGAAAGTACCGAGTACTTTACCTGGCAGGTGATGAGCCAGGAACCGGAAAAGGGAACTCTTGTCCTTGAAGGAGCTACCGTAAACTTGGTCGTTAGCCAGGGCCCGGGTCCGATGGCCGATATTGTCAGAGTAACCTATGAAATTCCTGATGACGACAAGGAGCACCGTTTTCAGGTAGTTGTCCAAGACAACCAAGGCGAGCACAAGGAATATGACCGGGTTCACCAGCCTGGGGATCTAATCGTTCAGGATATACCTTTTTATGGAACCGGCAAAGTGAGCGTATATTTAGACGGAGAATACGTCTTAGGCCAGAATGTCCCTTAGGAGGCGTTAATGAAAGAAGGAATTCTTTTAAAGAGGTATGGCGGTTTTTATTTTGTCAAGTCTGAAGGATTGTTGTGGGAATGTACTTTAAGAGGTAAATTCCGTAAATTAAAACAGGACTTTTTCCCCGGAGATAAAGTATTGATTTCCGTTTTGGATGAAAAAAGAGGTGTGATTGAAGGTGTATTGCCTCGGATAAACCGGTTGTACCGCCCACCTGTGGCCAATGTGGAACAGGTATTGGTGGTGTTTGCCTTTTCTACCCCAGATCCGGATTTTTTGCTGCTGGATCGGATGTTAATAATGGCCCAGTATGAAAAGATATCTCCTGTTGTCTGTTTTACCAAGGCTGATACCGTGGACATGATGAAGGTTTCTCAAACTCAAGAGATATATCAAAATGCCGGCTATCAAACAGTGGTCACCAGTGCTAAAACCGGGTTGGGTATTGAAGAAGTTCGTTCTCTTCTCAAGGATCGGATTTCTGTTTTTGCCGGTCCCTCTGGGGTGGGAAAGTCGAGTCTTTTGAATGTTCTTCAGCCCGGCTTACGTTTGAAAACCGGTGATGTCAGTGAAAAAATTGGACGGGGGCGTCACACAACAAGGCATGTAGAATTGTTGGAACTAGAGTTTGCAGGTTTAGTAGCGGATACACCGGGGTTTTCCAATCTGGAACTCCCCGATATCACCCGGGAAGAACTACAGCATTACTTCCCGGAAATTGTGAAACAAGCCGATTCCTGCCGTTTTAATTCTTGTCTGCATAATTCGGAACCGGATTGTTCCGTGAAAGAGGCATTGAAAAAGAAGGAAATTGATTTTGAGAGGTACCAGAGGTACTTAACCCTACTGCAGGAAGTTATGGAAAAAGAGAGGAGATACTGAGATGATAAAGTTAGCACCGTCAATTCTTTCAGCAGATTTTAGCTGCCTGGCTGAACAGATTCGCCAGGTGGAAGAGGCTGGGGCGGAATACTTGCATCTGGATGTGATGGATGGCCATTTCGTGCCTAATATTACCTTTGGACCTGGTCTGGTGCGCAATTTACGCCCTCGCTCCGGGATGTTTTTTGACGTGCACCTGATGATTGAAAATCCGGATCTTTTTGCGGAGGAATTTGTTATTGCCGGTGCTGACTTGATTTGTGTACATGTAGAAGCTTGCCCTCATTTGCATCGCACAGTACAGAGCATCAAGGAATTGGGTGTTAAGGCTGCTGTTGCTTTAAACCCGGCGACTTCTTTAAGTACGATTGAAGAGATCCTTCCTGATCTGGATATGGTCCTTCTCATGAGCGTCAATCCAGGATTTGGCGGGCAGGAATTTATTACAGGTGTTTTAGATAAAATTAGAAGGTTAAGAAATCAGATTAAAGAACGGGATTTAGACATAGATATTGAGGTGGACGGGGGAGTGTCACCGGAAACCACCGAGAGTATTGTCCGGGCAGGGGCAAACATTCTCGTGGCAGGCTCTGCTGTTTTTTCTTCAAACGATATTACACATGCGGTTGTAGAGTTAAAATCCTTGGCGGAAAATACAGCGCGGGAGATGTGGAATAAAGAACTAAACAGGGATTAAAAAAGTATTAAACCCGTAGCAATTATTCAAAAGGTAAAACCTGACCCCACTATTGTTTTTTTATTTATTTTGTGCTATGATAAAAAAAATAGAATATTCCTTCGGGGATCGGTGAAATTCCGTATCGGCGGTATAACCCGCGTGCCAAAATGGCTGATCCGGTGAAATTCCGGAGTCGACAGTTAAAGTCTGGATGGAAGAAGGGTTTTTTTATGTGCTCTGTGTCAGGGCATAGTTTATTTTGTATTTATCCCCGGAGATTTTCTCTCCGGGGTATTTATTTTATGGCACGTAAAAAGGTGGTGAAGGACTTGACGGATGAACTATTTATGAAAAAAGCATTGGAACTGGCACGGTTAGCAGAAGGTTGGACAAGTCCCAATCCCATGGTCGGGGCAATTGTTGTGCGGGATGGAAGGATTATCGGCCAAGGATATCACCAAAGGGCAGGTACCCCTCATGCGGAAGTTCACGCCTTAAGGATGGCTGGAAAGGAAGCAAAAGGCTCTACGCTTTATGTCACATTAGAACCATGTTGCCACTATGGAAGGACACCCCCATGTGTCGACACCATCTTAGAGGCTCAAGTAGCCCGGGTAGTTACAGCGATGGAAGATCCTAATCCTAAAGTAGCCGGAGGGGGCTTAAAAAAGCTGCGCCAGAACGGTGTGGAAATAACCACCGGCGTTCTGGAAAATGAAGCCCGGGTGTTAAACGAAATATTTTTAAAAAGCATTACGGCAGCACTGCCTTATATTGCAGTGAAATCCGCTCTGACGCTGGACGGAAAGATTGCTACCAAGACCGGCAGTTCCCGGTGGATCACCGGACATGAAGCGAGATTAAAGGCTCATCGCTTGCGCCATATACATGATGGAGTTTTAGTCGGTATTGGCACCATTTTGGCAGATAACCCCCAGTTAACGGTGCGGATTCCCGGTGAGACTTTAAAAAATCCGGTGCGGATTGTCATCGACTCTTCTTTAAGAATTACCCCGGATGCCCAAGTACTTAATCAGAGTCAGGCTCCCACGCTGATTTATACAGCCAGGCCGGCGGCGGAAAAGATGGAGAAACTTAAGTCCCAAGGGGTGAAAGTAATTAAGTGTCCGGGACCGGACGGCCAGGTTGATCTGAAAGAAGCATTAAAAGATATGTTTCAAAGGGGTATTAGCAGTATCTTGGTGGAAGGGGGCGCCGGGATTAACGGTACTCTGCTTGATCAAAAACTGATAGATAAAATGTACGTTTTTTATGCTCCGAAAGTAATAGGCAGCCATCTTGCCCCAGGTATGTTTGCCGGGTCCGGAGTTAGCGATATGCAGGATGCTGTTTTATTGGACAAAACAAGTGTTGAGATCATCGGACCCGATGTACTTATTTCCGGTTATCCTATTTATAAGGAGGGAACAGCATGTTCACCGGACTCGTGGAGGAACTAGGGACATTGACTTCCATCGTGAAAGGAGCTCGTTCAGCCCGATTATTAATTGGCGCATCCCGGGTTTTAGAGGATGGGAAAATTGGCGACAGCATTGCGGTTAATGGAGTATGTTTGACCGTAGTGGCAATTAATGAAAAGGGTTTTCAAGCGGATGTCATGGCAGAGACCCTCAATAAGAGTAATTTAGGGGATTTGCGCCCCGGGGAAAAGGTAAATCTGGAGCGGGCGCTGCGTTTAAGTGACCGGCTTGGTGGTCATTTGGTAAGCGGGCATATTGACGGAGTAGGGAAGATAATCCGTCAGGAAGTAATGGATATTGCGATCGTCACCGAAATTGAAGCGCCGCCGGAGCTGTTAAAATACATTATTCCCAAAGGCTCGGTAGCAATAGATGGAATCAGCCTGACAGTAGTTTCGGTAGAGGAAAATAGTTTTACCGTTTCCTTAATTCCCCATACGGCCAAAGTGACCAGTTTGGGATTTAAACAAGTTGGCGATAAGGTCAATTTAGAAACGGATATTATTGGAAAATATATTGAACGCATGGTGCATTATCAAAACGACAGCAAAAATAAATCCGAGTCCCGTTTATCCATGGATTTTTTGGCGGAGCACGGATTTATCTAGAAAGGGGATAATATGTAATGGGTTTTAACACTATTCAAGAAGCACTTTGGGATATTAAAGCAGGCAAAATGGTCGTTGTGGTTGATGACGAGGATCGGGAAAATGAGGGAGATTTGATTATGGCCGCGGAAAAGGTGACCCCGGAAGCAATTAACTTTATGGTTACCTATGCCAGAGGTTTGGTGTGTGTGCCTTTGACGGCAAAACGGATTGACGAATTAAAGCTCTCTCAAATGGTTGAGCATAACACAGATAATCATGAAACGGGCTTTACGGTCTCTGTTGACGGGCCGGAATCTACTACAGGGATTTCCGCATTTGAAAGAGCGGCTACCGTTAAAGCACTTTTGGATCCTCATCTCCAACCGGAAGAGTTAAAAAAACCGGGACATATTTTCCCCTTGAGGGCAAAAGACGGTGGTGTTTTAAAACGCACCGGGCACACTGAGGCAGCGGTGGATTTAGCCCGGTTGGCAGGTCTTTATCCTGCCGGTGTAATTTGTGAAATTTTAAATGAGGACGGAACGATGGCTCGGGTACCTCAGCTAATGAAGTTTTGCCAAGAGCATGGCCTGAAGATTATTACGATTGCGGATTTAATTCAGTACCGGCGTAAAACGGAAAAGCTGGTGCACAGGATGGTTTCCACTCATCTGCCTACCAAGTACGGTGAGTTTACTGCGGTAGGTTATGAAAATGATATTGATGATTTCACCCATGTAGCGCTGGTAAAAGGAGAGATTTCTCCGGATCGTCCTACTCTGGTTAGGGTTCATTCAGAGTGTTTGACCGGTGATGTTTTTGGTTCAGCCCGCTGTGATTGTGGGGACCAGTTGGCCAGGGCTCTTTCCATGATTGGGGAAGCAGGTGAAGGGATTCTTCTTTATATGAGACAAGAAGGAAGGGGCATCGGTCTTTTAAATAAGCTGCGTGCTTATAAACTTCAGGACGAGGGAAGAGACACGGTAGAAGCCAATGAGGAGTTGGGTTTTCCCGCTGATTTACGCAATTACGGTGTCGGAGCGCAAATTCTTGCCGATCTGGGTGTGCGTAAATTGAGACTTATGACTAATAATCCCCGGAAGATCAAAGGATTGGAAGGCTATGGCTTGGAGGTAGTAGAACGGGTGCCCATTGAAATATGTCCCAACGGTAATAATAAATTTTATCTGACTACCAAGAAAAGAAAACTTGGCCATTTTTTAAATATATAAAGGAAATGAGGAGAAGATATGGGAAAAACCATTGAAGGAAAACTGATTGCAGAAGGATTAAGGTTTGGGTTGGTGGTTGGCCGTTTTAACGAATTTATTTCCGGGAAGCTGTTGAGCGGAGCCTTGGATGCTCTGGAACGGCACGGCGCAGCCCAAGAAGATATTGATATTGCCTGGGTACCGGGAGCTTTTGAAATTCCCCTGACGGCAAAAAAAATGGCTAAGGGAAATTACGATGCTGTCATCTGCTTAGGCGCGGTGATCCGAGGAGCAACCCCTCATTTTGATTATGTGGCGGCCGAGGTAGCTAAAGGAGTAGCCCATGTTGGCTTGGAGCAGGAAAAACCGGTGATTTTCGGTGTAATTACTGCTGATACCATTGAACAGGCTATTGAACGGGCGGGCACTAAAGCAGGAAACAAGGGATGGGATGCGGCGGTATCTGCCATTGAAATGGCTAATCTTCTCAAACAAATGTAAGCCGCTATGAAACCGGTGGTGACAAGTTTATGGGACAGCGCTCAATTATTATTGCGAACGGAGAAATTACCAATTATTCTTGGCACAGGTCTTTAATCCGAGAAGATGATTTTATTGTCTGCGCGGACGGAGGAGCCCGGCATGCTTTAGCTATGGGCATTGTACCCCATGTAGTATTAGGAGATTTTGATTCCCTTTCTCCGAGTATGAAAGCGGATTTGCTCAAGACTAATTGCCGGGTGGAAAGCTTTCCGGCAGAAAAAGACGCCACAGATACGGAACTGGCCCTAAAGTGGTGCCTTAAGCAAAACCCACAGGAAATTATTATTTTGGGGGCTTTGGGTACAAGGTTTGACCACAGCTTAGCAAGTATCTTTCTTCTCGCCTTGGTTCCGGTTGGGATTCCGGCCCGCCTTGTTAATGAGCAAAATGAAATTTTTCTTGTGCGAGATCATATGCCAATTGAAGGAAGCCCCGGGGAATATGTTTCTGTCCTTCCTCTTACTCCGGGGGCTTTTGGGGTTTTTACCAAAGGGTTGAAATATATTTTGCATGATGAGGCTCTTGATTTTGGGACAACCCGCGGAGTAGCCAACGAGTTGGTAAAAGAAAAGGCATCTCTGGAAATTAAAGAAGGATGGGCATTGGTCATTAAAGCCTGGGACAGCCCCAGGTAAATGGATAAATAAACATTAAGCGGTGCGGAATGATGGTACCGCATGGTATTGTATGGGGGACCAATGGGGTCCCCCTTTTTGTGTTTTGTGCTAATTGGGAGAGAGATCAGTGATTTAATCCCTCTAAGCGATCCAAAATATCGCCTTCCGGGAGATCAATTTCCAAAACCCATAATAACGCCTCAAGTTTATCAACCAGCGAAAGAATAATTAAATCCAGTTCCGGGTTATTTGCTGAGAGGAACTCTTCTTTTTCCTTTATAGCACAGGCTAATTTTTGTTTATAGCAGTCTACCTTTTGTAGAATTTCTTCCGGAGTTTTCAAACAGTTCACCTCCAGGGTTCTTTCTATATAATATTAATGAGAGATCCCGGTGGTGAAGAGACAAGAAGAAAAAAACACCATTTTTTCAACAAACTAAAAAACGTGACCTGAGTCACGTTTTAGATTGCTCTTTGAACTTTTCCAGAACGTAAGCAGCGGGTACAAACAGTAATCCGCTTTGGTGAACCTTTTACAATTGCCTTTACAGATTGTAGGTTTGGTTTCCAGGTTCTTTTCGTTCTAATATGAGAATGGCTGATTTTCATGCCGGTTTTTATGCCTTTGCCGCAAATTTCACATACTGCCATTGGTGATCCACCTCCTTTTGACAATGCAACGCTGGATGTTGCTGATAAACACCTTTTAGTATTCTATCAAAATCACTATGCGCTGGCAAGGTCTATTTGATTATTCTTGGAAAAATGATAAAATAAAGCTGAAGCAGGTAAGTGATAAGTTGTGTCGAAACTATTTTGGTAGTTGATAATTCTCTTTTTCTGATCAGGACATAGACATATATTATTAAATTTAATTAGCGGGAGGTGCATAACATGAATAGGATAATAGCCAACGATAAAGGGAAAATTATTATTTCCCAGGAAGTAATAGTTACTCTTGCCGGGATTGCAACAACGGAATGCTACGGAATAGTGGGCATGGCCTCCCAAAAATTCAAAGATGGGATTGTAGAATTACTAGGCAAGGAGGCTTTGAGCAAAGGGGTTCAGGTCGACCTGAAAAATGACCGTCTCCAGATTAATGTCTCTATCATCGTTGGTTATGGAACAAAAATATCAGAGATTGCCCATAACGTTATAAACAAAGTTAAATATACAGTAGAAAAATATACTGGGTTATCGGTAGATCATGTTCAGGTTAATGTTCAGGGTGTGCGAGTGGTTGACTGAGGGAGGTACAAAAGTTGGAGCTGACTGAGTTGACTGCGACTTCTTTAATCCAATTTTTTTCCGGAGGTTGCAGTTTTTTGACTGAAAACAAAGATTCTGTTGATGCATTGAATGTTTTTCCTGTACCAGATGGGGATACAGGCACCAATATGTCCTTGACGATGAATTCAGCTGTTAAGGGAATTTCCGGACTGAAGTCGGTGCAGGAGGTGGTCAACGCCGTTTCCACGGGGGCTTTAATGGGTGCCCGGGGTAATTCCGGAGTAATCCTCTCCCAGCTCTTTCGCGGTTTTGCCCAAGGGGCGGGGAAAAAGAAGGCTCTTTCTGCAAATGATTTTGCTTATGCCCTGCAAAAAGGCGTAGAGCTGGCTTATAAATCGGTGATGAAACCGGTAGAAGGAACAATATTAACTGTAAGTAAAGCTGTCGCTAATGGCAGTGTAGAAAAGGCAAAAACAACTAACGACATCAAGGAAGTTTTACTATTCTCCCTGCAAGAAGGGCAAAAAGCATTGGCAAATACTCCTAATCAGCTTCCAGTATTAAAACAAGCAGGTGTCGTCGATGCCGGGGGTAAGGGGTTTCTCATGATTATTGAGGGCGGCTTGAAAGCGCTTATCGGCGAACTGGCCTTCAACCAAGTTCCCGTTCCGGAAAAACCTGCTCCTGAGACAAGGATGGCGGATTTAGGAGATATTACATTTCAATACTGTACAGAGGTTATTATCAAAGGGGACAACTTGCCTCTTGAAGAGATTAAGGCTTTTTTAGAAGATAAGGGTGATTCTCTCCTCGTAGTTGGTACAGAGCAATTGATTAAAATCCATGTCCATACCAATCACCCTGGCGCGGTGCTGGAATGCGCTGTTTCCTACGGGACACTTCACGATATTAAAATTGACAATATGAAGGAACAACACCGGGAAACTCTGGCTTTTAATGACCAGGCCGACATGGTTGATTGTGCGGTAGTGGCGGTGGCTGCCGGGGAGGGATTGGCGCAAATCTTTACCAGCCTTGGCGCAGCGAAAATTATTAGCGGTGGGCAAACCATGAACCCCAGTGCCGAGGACCTGGTTAAGGCAATTAACAGTGTGCGGGCAAAACAGGTGGTGGTTTTACCTAACAACAGCAATATCGTTCTTACTGCTCAGCAGGCCCAGTCGTTAGCCAATAAACCGGTGGGTGTGGTGCCGACTAAATCCTTGCCCGAGGGGCTGGCTGCCATGCTGGCTTTTGAAGAAGGCCATCCGATGGAGAAAAATGTTGCTAAGATGACAAAAGAATTTGCCCATGTGAAGACTGGTGAAGTGACATTTGCTGTACGGGAATCTTCGTATAGTGGCTTGGAAATCAAGGAAGGCGATATTCTCGGTCTTTTTAACGGTGAGATCAAAGTGTTGGGGCAGGATATAAACGAAGTAGTCCAAAAACTTATCGGAACAATGGTGGGACCGAGTGATGAACTGATTACCTTGTTTTTTGGTAATAATGTCAGTAATGAGGAAGCGGAAAGGCTCTCGGAAAAGTTGGCCGAATCGTTTCCGGATTTGGAAGTGGAAACTCATTATGGTGGACAGCCCTTATATTATTATCTTATTTCTATTGAATAAAAGGAAACACTCCCCTTTTAGGAGAAAACTAAAAGGGGTTTTCTTATTATAGGATTGGTGTTAATGATGGAGAAAATTTTAGGACAGTTAAGAAAGATCGTAAATAAAGAAGAAAAAATGGGGTTGACAAATGCCGCTGTGTTTGGAGGCTTTGCCAATTATTTTATTAGTGCGCTGGAGCAAATTTTGCCTCAAATCAGTGAGCCTGTTATAAAGGAGCAGTTAAGTGAAATGCAGCTTTTGGCCCGGCGCTACCAGGAGGAAACTTTAGCGGAAAGGGCAGGGACACTAAAAAAAATGACCCTTCTTTTGGAAAGGATTAACCCCCAATATTTACCCCGGCTCTCTCCGGAAAAGCCAATAGTCGCCCAAACTTCTGCTTTGGTTACCCCTGTCCGGTATCTAAAAAATGTGGGGCCAAAACGAGATGCTCTCTTTCATAAAATCGGCGTTAAAACAGTAGAGGATCTTTTAGAGTTCTATCCCTGGCGTTATGAGGACCGGCGCATGCTAAAAAAAATTAACCGGCTTCTGCCAGGACAGGTGGAAACTGTTCAGGGTCGGATTGCTCAATGGGAGGAATTTAAGCCTCGGCCAAGGTTGTCAATTTTAAAGATCCGCTTAACTGATGAGACAGGTGCTGTTTGGGCGGTATGGTTTAACCAACAGTACCTAAAAAAACAGCTTAAACCGGGAAGTGAAATCCTTGTACACGGCAAGGTGGAAAGAAAGTTTAGCGAGACAGAAATAATGGTACAGGATTATGAGGTTTTAGTGGGAGAAGATGCTCTTGCCGGTTCCCGGATTGTACCTGTCTACCGTACCACCGGGAACTTGCCCCAAAAAGCCATCCGGAAAATTATTTTTACAGCAGTGGAGAAATATGCAGCATATGTGACCGAGTGTCTACCCCTTTCTTTGCGTGAGAAATACGGATTGATGGAAAAGAAGCATGCTCTCCAGGCCATGCATTTTCCCAATTCGCCGGAAGAACAAAGGGCGGCTCGTAACCGTCTTGCCTTTGAGGAGTTGCTTCTTTTGCAGTTGGGAATATTAGCCGGTGCTTCCGGAACTGAAGAGAAAGGAATTAAACACATAAAAGATGAAAGTGTTTGGAATAAGTTTAAAGAAATTCTCCCGTTTCCATTAACCGCTGCCCAAGAACGGGTGATTGGGGAAATCTATCGGGATATGGAATCAGACCGGCCGATGGCTCGCTTGGTGCAGGGTGACGTCGGTTCCGGGAAGACGGTAGTTGCGGCGGCAGCCTTATATAAAGCAGTTCTATCCGGATTTCAAGGGGCAATGATGGCTCCTACGGAAATTTTAGCTGAGCAGCATTTTCAAAGTCTTTCTTCCCTCCTGGGGAATCAGGGGGTGAAAGTAGACCTTCTCACCGGACGCACTTCCACCAAGGAACGGGGCAGGATTCTTGCTGATCTCCGGGACGGGAAAACCGGTGTGCTTGTTGGTACCCACGCCTTGATACAGGATCAAATCTTATTTCAAAAACTAAGTCTGGCTGTAACAGATGAACAACATCGTTTTGGTGTCAGGCAAAGGGCTGCTCTCCAAAGTAAAGGATTATCACCTGATGTTTTGGTGATGACTGCTACTCCCATTCCTCGGACGCTTGCTCTAACTTTATACGGAGATTTAAATCTTTCATTAATTGACGAAATGCCTCCCGGTCGGAAAGAGGTTAAAACTTATGCTGTTAAATACAATTTGGAAAAGCGGGTTTTTGCCTTTATCGAAAAAGAGCTATGCCAAGGTAGGCAGGCTTATGTGGTCTGCCCTTTGGTGGAAGAATCGGAAAAAATTGATTTGCAGGCGGCTACCGAATTGGCGGAACAGCTGGAACAGATATTTTCCAATTTTACTGTAGCTCTTTTGCACGGTAAAATGAAATCGGAAGAAAAAGAAAAAGTGATGGCAGGTTTTAGATCCGGAGAGATCCAACTGCTTGTTTCCACCACTGTAATTGAGGTGGGCATTAATATTCCCAATGCTACGGTAATGTTAATACGGGACGCGGAACGATTTGGCCTTGCGCAACTGCATCAGCTGCGGGGACGTATTGGCCGAGGCAGTTTTCAATCTTATTGTATTTTAATGCATAATGCCAAAACAAAGGAAGCAAGGGAACGCATGAACATTATGGAGTCAACTCATGACGGTTTTAAAATTGCCGAAGCAGACCTAACTTTGCGCGGGCCGGGGGACTTTTTCGGAACCCGTCAGCATGGCCTGCCGGAATTGAAAGTAGCCGGTATTATTGATGATGCCGCCCTTTTAGAATCAGCCCGTCAGGAGGCTTTGGCGATTTTGGAAAAGGATCCAAAACTAATTTTAGCGGAGCACCGGGAGATTCGCCGCTTGGTGCAGGAAAAATTTAAGGTGATTAATTAGGTTAATAAGTTTCGGGGACCGAAGAGGTCCCTTTTTTATTTAGTTACATTGGGTATCTATGTTTTTAGTGCATAATAATTCCTGGTATGGAGCTTAAATTGACAAGCAAAATAAATATAGGAGGGAGGTGAACAAATTGTCGACAAATGTCAAAAATAGAAACCGGGAATTAACAAAAGAAAAATACAAATATGAATTCACTCAAGAAATAGGTACAACGGCAGATAGAAATGATCAAAAGCAAAAAAAACTAAAAGAATAAATTTAATATAGAGGTAACATCATCCAGATTGTTCGGAAAATAATACTAGATTCGATTGCGCATAAAAAGAGGGGCCAAAGATTAAACTAAGAACAACCTAAAAAAGGAGGTGAAAAAGAAAATGCCAAGCAGCAACAACAATAATGAACCGGTAAAACGTGGAGCCGCATCCGCCTTAAATAGATTCAAAACAGAAGTTGCCAATGAACTGGGGCTGGCTAATTATGAACAGGTAGACAAAGGAAACCTTACTTCCCGCCAAAATGGGTATGTGGGTGGCAATATGACCAAGAAGATGGTTGCCTTTGCCGAGCAGGCTTTACAGCAGGGCCTGGATGCCAATATTGGTAATTCTGCCAGAACCGAACGCCCAAACAACTATAATGCTGACTAAGTAATTCTGATAAATTTTAAGGAGGCGATGAAAGGTGCCGAGCAACAACAATAATAACGAACCTGTCCTTCGTGGAGCCGCATCCGCATTAAACAGATTCAAAACAGAAGTTGCCAATGAACTGGGAATCGCCAATTATGAAAACATTGATAAAGGGAACCTGCCTTCCCGGATGAACGGTTATGTTGGTGGCAACATGACCAAGAAGATGGTTGCATATGCTGAACAAGCTTTGCAACAGGGGCAGTTTGCTCAAATCAATAATTCTGCACCGCTGGAAAAGCCTCAGTCGGTTTTCGGCGCACAAGCCGGAATGCAGGCTGGAACACAGATAATTCAGTAAGACAATAGCGGATTGTAGAAAGTTGAAAGTATAAAGCAGAAAGCAGGGTGGATTCCCTGCTTTTTGTGTTGTCTGCCCAAGCATGGGAGTTATCGATACGGTGAAGTCTGAAACAGAGGCTGGCGAGCGCCTGCCGTTGCCAATGGTAAGGGTGTCTCTAGCGAGGCATAATCTAATATAACAATAACTTTTACTAAAAACAAAATGCATAAAAATAATTTATACAAGGAATAAAATATTTTAATGTTAGGTAGGAATATAAAAAAATTAATAGAATAAATAAAATATCTTTATAATCAGGAACTTGTTATGAAAATGCCTCAGAATTAAAGGTGAAGAATACTATTCTAAACCTTTAAAAGATAAAAGCTTCGTGAATTTGCTAATATATTAAATTAAGAAAGAAGGGAAAGCATGGAAGGAATTGAACTGGCAATCGCCGCAGAGCAAAACCGGGCAGAAATTCATTCTATAGAAAAGAAGTCCGGCGTGGAACTTACCGATTGCTACCAGTGTGGCAAGTGTTCTGCCGGCTGTCCTGTGGCGTTTGCAATGGACAAAACGCCTAGGCAGATCATCCGGCTATTGCAGCTGGGATTACTGGAAGAAGCATTGGCATCACGGACAATATGGCTGTGTGCAACTTGCCAGACATGTGTTACCCGGTGCCCGAAAGATGTGGATCTGCCGGCATTAATGGAAGCCGTTCGGCAGGCGGCAAAGAAGAAAGGTATTATTGCTGAGAAGGAAATCAACGTTTTTAATGACATTTTCCTCCAGAATGTGAAGGCTTTTGGCAGGTCTCCGGAAGTTATCTTAAGTGCTCTTTACAATTTAAGGTCGGGACATCTTTTCCAGGATATTGATTCTGTTCCCCACCTATTCTTATCGGGGAAAGCTCATGTTCTTCCGGAAAAAGTCAAAAACACGGATGCGATCAAAAAAATCTTTGCAAAATGCGCTGAAGGGGGGGAGCATAGTTGAGATATGCTTATTTTCCCGGTTGTTCATTAGGCTCTACAGGAATTGAATTTGGTACCTCCAATAAATTGGTAGCCCAAAAGCTGGGGCTGGATTTATGGGAGATCCCTGACTGGAACTGCTGTGGCGCATCTGCAGCACACCTGACCAACCACACACTAGCTCTGGCTCTTCCCGCAAGGAACCTTGCCATTGCCGAAAAAGAAGGCCTGGATATTGCTGTTCCCTGTGCCGCCTGCTTTGCCAGGTTTAAAGCTACAGCCGAAGCAGTGAAGGCTTCCGAGGAAACTAAAAAGAAAATAAGCAGCATTATCGAAATGGACTATGAAGCAAAAGGCGAAGTGCTGTCTTTACTGGACGTAATTGGGAAAAAAATTAGTGTGGAAAAAATTAAAGCAAACGTGGCCAAACCTCTTACCGGGATGAAAGTAGTATCCTATTATGGTTGCTTGCTTGTTCGGCCGCCGAAAATTGCCCAATCTGATGATCCGGAAAACCCCATGGTTATGGACGATCTTATGGCTGCCATAGGAGCAGAACCGGTAGATTGGGGATATAAGACGGAGTGCTGCGGGGCCAGTCATGTGGTCACGAAACCGATGGTAGGAAAGCAGATGCTACGTGATATCCTGTATAATGCCCAGGTCAACGGGGCGGAAGCTATTGCCACCGCTTGCCCCCTTTGCATGTTGAACCTTGATATGAGGCAGAAACAGATCAATGCTAAGTGGGGTACAAACTTTAATATTCCAATTTATTATTTCACCGAATTAATGGCTTTGTCCTTTGGGTATTCTCCCAAGGATGTAGGTGTACCGAGACATTTTGTCCCAGCAGAAAAACTTCTTCAAGATGTATTTAGCCGTACAGGAGCAAGGAGGGAAGGCGCGTGAGACGAGTAGGGGTTTTTATTTGTCATTGTGGAACAAATATTGCAGCTACTGTTGATTGTCAAAAAGTTGCGGAAGCTGCCAAAAGCTTTCCGGGTGTAGTCTTCTCTATGGACTATAAATATATGTGTTCCGATCCGGGCCAAGCTGTGATCAAGGAAGCCATTAAGACCCATAATTTAAACCGGGTGGTGGTGGCATCCTGTACTCCCAGAATGCACGAGCCTACTTTTAGAAAAACATTGGCCGGAGCTGGGATGAACCCGTACCTCTTTGAGATGACCAATCTTCGCGAGCAGTGTTCCTGGGTCCATTCAGACAAAGAAAAAGCTACGGAAAAAGCGATTGATTTAGTAAAAATGTCTGTAGCCAAAGTACAAAAAAACAGAGAATTATTTTCAGACTATATTCCAGTCAACAAAAAAGCACTGGTTATCGGAGGCGGGATTGCAGGTATGCAGGCCGCTTTGGATATTGCCGATGCCGGATATAAAGTCACTTTGGTTGAACGCGAACCCACCATTGGCGGAAAAATGCCAATGCTGGATAAAACATTTCCAACTATGGACTGTTCCGCTTGTATCAGCACACCAAAAATGGTTGATGTGGCACAGCACCCTAATATTGAATTGATGTCGTTTTCCGAGGTGCAGGAAGTTAACGGCTTTATTGGAAACTTCGATGTTAAAATTAAGAAAAAAGCAAAATATGTTGATTACTCTAAATGCACAGGCTGCGGC
>JBMNTN010000013.1:0-45173 GCA_050945755.1 Bacillota bacterium
CGGAAGTATTTTTAGTATCCGGTCCCACCGATTTAGCTGACCCGCAAGGGGTGATTGTCGAAAGAGTGGTTTCCGCCCGGGAAATGTTTCGGACAGTTTTAGATAAATATGAACAGGTAGATATTGTAATTAAAGCAGCAGCCGTGGCAGATTATCGACCGAAACAGACAGCAGCGGAAAAAATAAAAAAGACCGATGGTCAAATGAAGCTTACCCTGGAGAGAAACCCAGATATTTTGTGGGAACTCGGTCAGAAAAAAGATCACCAGCTTCTCGTAGGTTTTGCTGCAGAAACAGGTAATCTAATTGAATTTGCCCGTGAGAAAATGGAAAGAAAGAATTTAGATATGATTGTGGCCAACAATGTATCGGAAGAAGGGTCTGGTTTTGGGGGGGTAACAAACAAAGTAACCATCCTCAATCGGTATGGAGAATTAAAAGAACTACCGCAAATGACAAAATATGATACAGCCCATGCCATTCTGGATCAAATCAGGCTACTTGCGGAGATAAATAAATCATAAGGATGTGATACCATTGAGGCAACTTTTTACTTCTGAATCAGTAACAGAAGGGCATCCCGATAAAATAGCCGACCAAATTTCTGATGCGGTGTTGGATGCAATTATCAGTGATGATCCTAATGCCCGTGTTGCCTGTGAAACAACTGTCACTACCGGGTTGGTTTTGGTGGCAGGGGAGATAACCACTAAGTGTTATGTAGATATTCCGAAAATCGTGAGGGAAACAATTCGCAACATCGGTTATACCCGGGCTAAATTTGGCTTCGATGCGGATACTTGTGCGGTCCTTACTGCTATTGATGAACAATCACCGGATATTGCACTTGGTGTGAATAAGGCACTGGAGGCGAAGACAGGGGAAGATACTGATGAATCTGTCGAAGCCATCGGTGCCGGAGACCAGGGGATGATGTTTGGCTATGCAACTAATGAAACACCGGAATATATGCCGTTGCCCATTAGTTTGGCACACAAATTAACCAGGCGTCTGGCGGAAGCAAGAAAAAACAGGGAACTGAGTTTTTTGCGTCCAGACGGTAAGTCTCAAGTAACAGTGGAATATGAGAACAATGTACCGGTGAGAGTAGATACCATCGTATTATCTACCCAGCACAGAGCGGATGTAAGTTTAACGACTATTCGTAAAGAGGTGTTGGAAAAAGTTATTAAACCGGTGATTCCCTTAAACCTATTAGATGAGAAAACCCGCTATTTTGTTAATCCCACGGGGAGATTTGTGGTGGGGGGACCTCAAGGTGATGCGGGATTGACCGGACGTAAAATTATTGTAGATACCTATGGCGGATTTGCCCGACATGGCGGCGGAGCCTTTTCCGGTAAGGACCCGACAAAGGTGGACAGGTCTGCTGCCTATGCAGCCCGTTATGTTGCCAAAAATATTGTTGCCGCTGGTTTGGCAGATCGCTGTGAGATTCAACTGGCTTATGCCATTGGTGTGGCTCGTCCGGTTTCAATTATGATCGATACCTTTGGTACAGGGAAAATCAGTGAAGAAAAGTTAGCGGAATTGGTTAATAAGTACTTTGATCTTCGTCCCGCCGCAATTATTAAAACACTTGACCTGCGGCGGCCTATTTACCGGCAGGTAGCAGCCTACGGGCATTTTGGACGGCTTGATTTAGATTTGCCTTGGGAACGGTTGGACAAAGTCGATATTCTCAAAAACAGTTTGTAGAGATATATTTTTATTTTGTAAAGGGTGCCATTACGGCGCCCTTTTTTACGCTCCACGGCTTCGGACAAAGAATTGTAAACTTAAATACCCTTTCATAGAGAATAACATTTTTTAACAAATAGGTACGATCTTGCATGAGCGAAGTAAAGCTGCTATAATAGATTTAGATATTTAGAAAATTATCTAAATATCAAAATAATTAAAAGGAAGTGCACCCGATGACTCTCAATAATATGTTTAAGGCACTTTCGGATAAAACACGGCGGCAGATTATCAAGCTGCTTAAAAACAGTGACCTCACTGCCGGAGAAATTGCCGACCATTTTAGCTTATCTAAGCCATCAATTTCTCACCATTTGAATATCTTAAAGCAGGCGGAACTTATTTTAGACGAAAGGCAGGGGCAAAATATTGTCTATTCATTAAATGCTACCGTCTTTCAGGAAGTAATAGGTTGGTTTTTGGAAATGAGCAAACCCGGAAAAGAAGAAGGAGGACTCAAAAGATGAAAATCTGGCAGCAGATAAAGAAAGATTTTCCTTTACTGTTAATAATCGCTTCAACTTTTGTGATTGGGTGGTATGTTTACCCTGATTTACCTCAGCGAGTCCCCAGCCACTGGAACTTTCAGGGAGAGATAGACGGTTATTCATCCAGGTTTTGGGGAGCATTTGGGTTACCCCTGATGATTTTAGGCTGTTTTTTCCTGTTCGAGTTGTTGCCTTTTATCGATCCCCGGAAAGAAAACTATGCAAAATTCACCAAGGCTTATACCATGTTTAAATACGCTTTTACCTTGTTGTTTTATGGGCTTTATATCGTTATTTTGCTTGCGGCTATGGACTATCCCATAAAAATTAATATTGTGGTCCCCGTTGGGATAGCAATTCTTTTTATTGTCATCGGAAACTACCTTACCACTGTTCGACACAATTACTTTATTGGGATTCGTACCCCATGGACGTTAGCCAGTGAAGAAGTTTGGAGAAAGACCCATCGTCTCGCCGGAAGACTCTGGTTTGGATCGGGATTGGTGGCAATTATTGCACTCCTTCTTAATGCCAAGATCGGGAGAACCATTTTCTTTGTATTGATCATTGGCACAGCGGTATTTTCCATGATCTATTCCTGGTGGTGCTTTCAAAAGCTAAACAATGGCTGATGACAAGCTGTTAAATACAACAAAAATCCTTCGCTAACGCTCAGGATGACAATTGGGTTGTTCGCAATAAAATTTAACTTTTCCAGTAGTCACGATAAAGAATCTTTTGTAAGTATATTGATGCTTCAAAAACAGGTATTATTGAAGTAAAATAATTATAGATGCGGGGGGAGGGGACCTGCAAAGAATTTGGGGTGGTTTACATGGATATTATTGCGATGATGGCGGAACAAAAAATTCAGGAAGCAATGGCAAAGGGTGAGTTAAATAATCTTGCCTATGAAGGAAAGCCGGTAGAAATTGAGGATCTTTCCAATATTCCGGAAGAACTGCGCATGACATATAAGATTTTAAAAAATGCCCACATCCTTCCGGAAGAAATGGAAATAAGAAAAGAAATAATTTCTCTGAAAAAACTGATTGACTGCTGTTCCGACGAAAAGGAAAAGTCTCTTTTAGAGGGCAGGTGGAATCAAAAGATTCTGCACTTTAATGTTTTAATGGAGAAACGGCGGATATCACATGCAGTTTTTAATCAGTATAAATCTCAAATATCTAATAAGTTTAGATGAAAGCTCTGGAAAATATCCCGGAGCTTTTTAAATATTCTGTAATTTTAAAAGGGATACAGAATAAGCCTGTAGAATTCTATTGATAGAATTATATTGTCATATTTATAATGGGGAGGGGAAATTGTGGACCAGGGATATACTTTTCAATTAGAAAATAGGCAGAAGGACATAAAAAAATATTTGATCCTTATATTAATGCTCGTTAGTTTGTTTTTAATATTTAAGGTTAATATGGAAAATAAGACTGATTTATTATATACACATTTTTTTTATCTTCCCATTATTCTTGCCGGATTATGGTTTGGCTCCCTTTCCCTTTTAGTTGCCGCAATTTTAGGCATGCTCCATATTTACTCTAACTTCTTAGTGACAGGTTGTGTTCTGCCGGCACCGCTTATCCGGGCAGTATTTTTTCTTTTTGTGGCGTTTATAATTTTTTTGGTTTCCGGAAAAGGAAACATTATTAATGTATCTGTCCGCCAGGAAATCAAATCGTCATGGGCAAGGCAACAAGTAGGATATTTGGCAACTGCATTTGGACATGAAATCAGAAATCCGATAACTACTATTCGGGGCTATTTACAACTTTTTAAAAGTTATAAAGAATTTAGTCCCTATAGAGAAACATTTGAAATAATTATTAAGGATATTGATCATGCTGATAAAATAATTCAGCACTGTCTTTTTTTATCTTCGGAAAAACACCTTGATTTAAAAACAACAAATTTAGAAAACATTTGGAACAGTATTGAAGAAAACATCAATACTGCTATTAAATCGGCAGGTATTGTTCTGAAAAAGAATTTCCGCACTGTGAGCGATCTTTCTCTAGATGAGAGAGAGATCAGGCAGCTGATGCTTAACTTAGTTTACAACGGTATAGAATCAATGCCGTTAGGGGGCAGGCTGGATGTGCAAATTTTTGCCGAAAACAATGGGATTATTTTTGCCGTTTCCGACCAAGGCGAGGGTATGCCGGACCATATTCTGGCTTATCTTGGCAGCCCGTTTCAAACGACAAAAGATGCTCATCTTGGGTTAGGTCTTGCGGTGTGTTTTAGCATTGCCGCCCGGCATAATGCGCAGATTAACATTCGCACAGGAAAAAGCGGCACAACGGTCTTTATCCGATTCCTAATCAAAAAGAAAATGCTTAATAATATCCGGCAAAAATTTTTTAATATGATTTAAGTGAGCAAATTGCATAATTTACATTATAAAAAACGTCCTCAATATATAGGGGTTATCCCGGGATCAGAAACCAATATATTGTATCACTGAAAATATTTTTTGATTTATGCAATTTCCTCAAGTAATAGAGATAAAGTATTTTGTAAAAAAACAGTAAAGAAAATGAGATGATTTTGGGTTCGCGTTATTGACAGGATAAAATGCAAGTGATATATTTAGCTTAAAAGTTAGGGCATCCTAACATTTTGGTGGTGAAACTTTTGACATTGCCTGTTTCCAATACCTTGCAAGATTATTTGGAGGCTATTTTAATACTGAATGAACAAGATGAAGCAGTGAGGATTTCCGATTTAGCCCAACTACTAGGAATTACCAAACCCAGTGTTACAGAAGGGGTAAAAGCTTTGGCAGCACAGGGGCTATTAAAGCATGAAAAATATGGTCCGGTGTTTTTAACCGCTAAGGGCAAAAAAATGGCGCTAGAGGTAAGACACCGTCACCTTGTTTTAAGGCAATTTTTAATTAATGTCCTTGGAGTTTCTCCCTCATTAGCGGAAAAGGATGCTTGTTTGATGGAGCATGCCGTGAGCAGTGATACTGTGGCCAGGTTGGTGCAATTTATGGAAGAAAGACTGCAGGAAAGTTTAAGTAAAAAATAAACAGGAGAAATTTTTTGAAAAAAGTTAGGGCCCCCTAACATTATTGCTGAGAGAAGGAGTGAGACTATTGTCAAGTTTGACATTAAAACAATTAAACCCAGGCCAAAAAGGGATCATCGTTGATGTCCGCGGGGATGGGATACTGCGTCGGCGGCTTTTTGAAATGGGCTTAGTACCGGGATCCCGGGTACAGGTTGAACGATATGCTCCTTTGGGTGATCCGATAGAAATTAGAATGCAGGGTTATTTTCTTACTCTCAGAAAAGAAGAAGCGGGGATGGTTGAGGTAGCATGCAAAGAAGAGAATTGACAATTGCTCTCGCGGGAAATCCCAATTGCGGGAAAACCACGCTTTTTAACAAGTTGACAGGAAGCCGCTATCACGTGGGAAATTACCCGGGGGTAACGGTTGAACAAAAAATTGGCGAGGTAGAATTTCAGGAATACCGATTGAAGTTGATTGACTTACCGGGGATATATGGTTTAACAGCCTATTCACCTGATGAAGTTGTTGCCCGCAACGTTTTGCTGAAAGAAAAAATAGATGTTGTTATCAATGTGGTAGGTGCTACCAGCTTAGAAAGGGGCTTAAACCTTACTATCCAATTAAAGGAACTGGGTATCCCCATAGTTTTAGCCTTAAATATGGTTGATGATGCGCGGGAAATAGGCCTTACTATTGATGACACTAAATTGTCCCAGTGTCTTCATTTCCCCGTCGTTCCAGTAGTGGGGATCAAAGGAGAAGGTTTTCCCGATCTTTTGCAGGCGGTTATTAGGGCTGCAGAGGAAAATACCCAGTTTAATCATATCTTTTACGAGGCGAAAATTGAAAAAGCGATAGATACCATTACGCCGATGATTTCAGAGAATTTAGATGGTCAATATGATTGGAGAATAAAAAAATCATTTCTTTTGCGTTGGCTTGCCGTTAAGTTATTAGAAAGCGACCGGGCGGTGAAAGCTGAAATAAAGACGTTGATACAGGATGGTAAGTTAGAGGAGGTGGTACAAAAGAGTTCCCGAGAGGTGTTTCGTTGTTTGGGCAAAGACCCTGAAGCAGTAATCGTCAATCAACGGTATTTTGCTGCCCGGAGAATATACAAAGAAGTGGTCCTTGAGACTAAGGGGAAGAAGACTACGCCCAGTGAAAAAATAGACAAAATATTACTTAATAAGTATCTTGGTCTGCCCATTTTCTTTGGCATTATGTGGATTCTTTTTCGGCTGATATTTTCTCTAGGGGGCCATTTTACCAATGCTATAGACTGGGGATTTTCTTCTTTAAGCGCATTACTTATTACTTTCCTGCCTGAAGGATTGCTTAGATCAATCCTTGTGGACGGAATTATTAGCGGGGTAGGCGGGGTAATTACCTTTCTTCCTAACATACTTTTGCTATTTTTGGGGATAGCTCTTTTAGAGTCTACCGGATACATGGCTCGGGCGGCTTTTATCATGGACAGGCTAATGGCTAAAGCGGGTTTACACGGGAAGTCATTTATTCCTATGCTTCTGGGATTCGGCTGTTCTATTCCGGCTTTAATGGCAACGAGGATTTTAGAAAATCCGCGGGACCGACTTGTGACAATGTTGGTGGTTCCTCTGATGAGTTGTGGGGCTCGCCTTCCTGTTTACACGCTGCTGGCTGCTGCCTTTTTTGAAGCAGACATTGCGGGTAGTGTCGTATTTTCTCTTTATGTGGTTGGAATGATTTTGGCGGTGATTATGGCTAAGGTATTAAGAAGCAGTGTGGTCAAAGGACCTTCCGAACCATTTATTATGGAACTGCCTCCTTACCGTCTGCCCGTAATGAAGAGCGTACTTATCCAAATGCTTAACCGGGCTAAGATGTATATAAAAAAAGCAGGGACGGTAATTTTACTGGCTTCCATCATTATGTGGTGTTTCTTTTCATTTTCTTTCTCAGGAAATAAGGGTATTGTTCAGTACGATCCGGCCGCCCCTGAGATTAGTATTGCCGGAGATATTGGACATGCTCTGGAACCGGTACTTACTCCGCTGGGCTTAGACTGGAAATCGGGGGTAGCACTTCTTTCCGGCTTGGCAGCAAAGGAGGTTGTCGTCAGCACTATGGGTACTCTCTACAGCATCCAAGACAATACTGCCCTTTCTACTGCTCAAGATGGGTCAACAAAAGGTCTTACCCAAAGAGTCAAGGAACAGTCTGGTCTGACCCCTCTTACTTCTTATGTATTTATGCTGTTTATTTTAATTTATATTCCCTGCATATCCACGATTGCTGTCTTCCATCAGGAATCAGGAACGTGGCGCTGGCCTTTGTTTTTAGTTGGATATACTTTTGCCCTTGCCTGGATCGTCTGTTTTATTGTGTACCGTGTCGGATTATTTTTGTTTTACTGATAAGAAATAATGGTTGGGCAGGAAAGTTAAGGATTTATATAAAATAATTTTGTAATTCTTCGGGAATTGTCCCGAAGTTTTTTTATTAAATTTTTTTGATAACTTGCATTTTTTTTCAACAAGGTAATATAATAAGGAATGTAAATGAAAATCATTTTCATTTGGTATTAGGAATATTTGGAAATATGTTGGGCATAATAAATGTCATTAATTAAAAAACGGGGTGAGAATGCCTGTGCAAGTAAAAAAAAGGATTGTTTTATTATTAATTGCTTTTTTGATATTTAGTTTAGCAGGGTGTGGAGGAAATAATACGGATGCAGTCCAGCAGCTTTCGCTGTCTGCCGAGAGTGAAGATATTAAGATCGTTACTTCATTTTATCCTATGTATTTGATGGCAGCTAATATTGCAAAAGATATTCCCGGGGTAGAAGTAGTGAACATGACGGAACCTATTACCGGATGCCTCCATGATTATCAATTCACGCCAAAAGATCTAAAATGTTTAACAGATGCCGATTTCATGGTGATTAACGGGGCGGGCATGGAAAGTTTTCTCGATAAGGTTATAGACGGGTGCCCAGAGTTGAAGCTGATTGAAGCAAGCCGAGGCCTGGAATTAATTAAAGATGAGCATAGCGGAGAACCGAATCCCCATCTTTGGGTAAGTGTTAGTTATGCTATTGATCAAGTAAAAAATATTAGAGATCAGCTTAAGGAATTGGATGCTGGCCATGCTGAAAAATACCAGGAAAATGCAGATGTTTATCTAAGCAAACTTGATGCTCTAAGGCAAAAAATGCATGAGTCTTTGGATGATATCAGCGGGCGAGATATCGTAGCTTTTCACGATGCCTTTCCTTATTTCGCTCAGGAATTTAATCTGAATATTGTGGCTGTGATTGAAAAGGATTCCGGGTCGGAACCAAGTGCCGGGGAATTGGCTGACTGTATCAACACTATTAAAAAGACAGGGGTAAAAACTATCTTTGCCGAGCCTCAATACCCTGCAAAAACTGCTGAAGTAATTGCCCGGGAAACAGGGGCGACGGTGTATGCACTGGACCCGGCGGTGACAGGACCGATGGATCTTGACAGCTATTTCACAATTATGGAGAAAAATATGGAAACACTGCGGGAGGCTTTACACTAATGGCGGTTGCATGTCCCAAATACCCCTTGCAGGAAAAAGGTTTTTCCTGCGGGAAATGTTGCACAAAAATTGAAAATCTCCAAGTAACCAGGGGGAAGTCGGTTATTTTGGATGGAATAAACTTGCACATTCACTGTGGTGAATTGGCAGCATTAATCGGGCCCAACGGCGCTGGAAAAAGCACTTTGCTAAAAGCGCTGATTGGTGAAATTCCTTATCGGGGAAGGGTAAGCTTTCAGAATTCTTTAGGACGGAGGAAAGCCGTACCGACCATTGGCTATGTGCCTCAACGATGGGATTTTGATTTTGGTTCACCGGTAAGCGTTTGTGATTTATTTATTGCCAGCCAGCGGATTATTCCTGTTTGGCTTACCGGACGCAAAAAAATGAAGGATAAGATTTTGGAGAGCTTGGGTAGGGTGGAAGCGGAACATTTGATTGACAGGCGGTTGGGGGAATTATCCGGTGGTGAGATCCAACGGGTTCTTTTGGCGTTAGCGATGGAACCGGTTCCGGAATTGCTTCTCTTAGATGAACCGGTATCGGGTGTTGATTTTAGCGGCAGGCAGCTATTTTATCGAACAGTTTCCCGGCTCAGAGCAGAGTATGATCTTTCTGTAATTTTGGTTTCTCATGATCTGGAGTTAGTCAGCCATTATGCCGACCGGATGATTTTACTAAATAAGATTGTGCAGTGTGTAGGAACCCCCAAACAGGTAATGGAGGATGAAAAAGTTAAGCGAATATTTGGCCGAGTTATTCCTAAACTGACGGAACGAGAGATGATGCCCTATAGCCTTGAGGAAGGAAGCATGTTGTAATGGAAATTTGGAGCGGGTTAATAAGCTGGTTGCTGCCTTTTTCTTGGGCACAGCACACTTTTATGCAAAATGCTCTCCTGGCGGTGCTTTTGGTGACACCCCTTTTTGGTATGATGGGCACAATGGTGGTTAACAATCACATGGCATTCTTTTCAGATACCATTGGACACTCGGCTTTAACAGGAATTGCGCTGGGCGTGATTTTAGGTTTACAAAACCCGTTGGGAGCAATGACAGCATTTGCTGTTTTCATGGCATTTGCCGTATGCAACGTGAAGGAAATGACCCGTACTTCCACAGATACAGTGATCGGAGTTTTTGCGTCGGCGGCGGTTGCTTTAGGTGTTGTTATTCTGTCTCGTGGGGGAGGTTTCAGTAAATATTCAAGTTTTTTGATTGGCGACCTGTTAAGCATTACACCGGTTGAGATTGGTTTAGTTATTTTGGTGACGGTAGCATTTCTTGTGTTTTGGTTTATCGGTTTTAACCGGTTGATGTTGGTCAGCGTTCATCCTTCTCTAGCCCGGAGCCGGGGGATCAATGTCCGCTTTGTAGAAATTTCTTTTGCTATATGCCTGGCTGTAATTGTTACTGTCTGTATACAATGGGTAGGGATTCTCATTATTAATTCTCTACTGGTTTTACCGGCGGCAGCAGCACGGAATATGGCGGTAAATATGCGTACTTATAATTTGATATCTGTATTAATTGCTGTTGTGTGCGGCATAGCAGGACTAATTCTTTCTTATTACTGGGATACGGCGACCGGTGCAACAATTGTCCTGCTCATGGCCCTTTGTTATATAGGAACTATTGTGCAGAAGCGTATTTGGGGCTGAAGACTAAAAGATTGGTATGGTGCAGTGCGGCCTAAAAGGAGAGGAATCATGTGGACAGGGTAAAAAAGCTCTCAAGCAAATTACAAGCCCAAGGCCAAAAAATAACGAAACAAAGACGGGCGATATTAGAAGTACTGGCTGAGAGTGATAAGCCGCTGACGGCGGAAGAGGTTTACCTTTTAGTTCGTGGAAGAAAAGAAAATACCAGCTTAACTACAGTTTACCGAAATTTAAAAAAGCTCCTTGCGGCAGGATTGATTACCAGAGAAGGATTCCATGATGATAAGGCCCAATTTCAACTGTTAAGTGATCCTCATTGCCATAATTTAGTTTGCCTGAACTGTCGTAAGGTGGTTAAAATAACGGAATGTCCCTTGGCAAGTTTTGCGAAAACGGTAGGTGAAAGGGAAGGGTTTACCATTACCGAGCACCGGATGGAACTTTACGGTTACTGTTCGGACTGTCTTCAAAGGGCAAAAAAAGAATAAAAGAGCCATGGAGGTCTTCTGAAGACAGCCGGGCTTTTTTAATGTTAAGGGGGGTCACAGCGAAGCGTCCTAGGAACATATGGGTTCCCTGGGAAAGAACAAAAGCATTACCAATGCATGCCAAAAGGCATGAAATGCTTTTGTTCTAATTAATAGGACTTGAACGAGGGGGGATAACTAAATTTTATCAGGACCGAGTTATTCATAAAAACAATTGATTGGACGTAAAACACCGCCGGAGATAAAATTTAACTGGATTAAAGAAATATTTCAATGGGGGCGGTGTGATTAATGCATTTTTTTGCCACGAGAAGCGGTATCATTGTTTCAGGTCTTATTGTAGGGTTTTTGGGAGTTTTACTTGTTCTCTTGGGGAACCCGGCCAATATGGGAGTATGTATTGCTTGTTTCTACCGGGATGCAGCCGGGGCTTTAGGCTTGCACCAGGCTTCCGTCGTTCAGTATATGCGACCGGAAATTTTGGGGATTTTACTAGGTGCTTTTTTAATCAGTCTATTTGCAGGAGAATTTAAACCCCAGGGAGGGTCGGCAACGGTTTTGCGTTTTTTCCTGGGAGTTGCTGTCATGTTTGGCGCGCTGGTCTTTTTGGGCTGCCCCTTACGCATGATCTTACGTTTAGGTGGCGGTGATCTCAATGCCTTGGTTGCCTTTGCCGGTTTCGGGTGTGGGATATTGACTGGAATTTATTTTTTGAAAAAGGGATTCACCTTGGGACGTGCATATAATCAAACAACTGCGTCCGGTTTGGTGTTGCCGTTTATTTTTCTGGTACTGGCAGCATTAGCATTTTTTACGACATTATTTATTGCCAGTAACGAGGGGCCCGGTTCCCAACATGCTCCGTTTTTAATTTCTCTTGGTGCAGGACTGCTGGTAGGCATTATCAGCCAGCGTACCCGCCTTTGTATAGCCGGAGGTATTCGGGATGTCCTGTTAATGAGAGATTTTCATTTAGTTTCAGGGTTTGCAGGGGTTTTAGTTGCTGCAATAATTATGAATCTGATCTTTCATAAATTTAATTTGGGCTTTACCGAACAGCCAATTGCCCATACTGACCATCTCTGGAATTTTCTTGGTCTCTATGTCGTCGGATTAGGTTCTACTTTTTTAGGCGGTTGTCCATTACGCCAGACAGTTTTGGCAGGACAGGGTAATATAGATTCTGCAGCAACAATTATCGGTTTTATTGTGGGAGCTGCTCTCGCCCATAATTTTGGGATTGCCGCCAGCGCCAAAGGAGTTGGCCCGGCTGGTAAATATGTGGTTATTGCTTCTATTATTTTGCTCATTGTGATTGGAATTCTTCAGAGCAGAGCTGTTTGTGCTTTTTCAAGTACGGATAAAAAAGCGGCGGCAAGAGGTTAAGAGATGATCTACCTTGATAATGCCGCAACCAGCTATCCTAAGCCCCGAGAAGTTTGGGAAGCGCTGGAGAAACATTGGACCTATTGTGGGGGTAACCCAGGTCGGTCCGGGCATAGGCTTTCTATTGCTGCTGGGCGGGCGGTTTTGGATGCTCGGGAAGAATTGGCGGAATTGTTTCACGCAGAACGCACCGAGCAAATCGTATTTACTCTTAACGCTACAGATGCCATTAACATTGCTCTGAAGGGCGTTTTAAATCCGGGTGATCATGTGATAACCACCAGTATGGAGCATAATTCTGTGATCCGACCTCTGCGGGATTTTGAACGCAATGGGGGCAGTCTCACTGTTGTGAATTGCTCGCCGGAGGGTTTTGTATCATTGGAAGCGATTGCTAAGGCGATTAAACAAGATACCCGTCTGGTAGTTGTTAACCATGTCTCCAATCTCACCGGCTCGGTCCAACCAATCAAAGATATTGGCAGATTGTGCCGGGACCGGGGTGTTTTCTTCATGGTGGACGCTGCCCAGAGTGCCGGTATTTTACCAATTGATGTCCAAGAATATTATATCTCTCTGCTTGCTTTTACCGGGCACAAAGGGTTGTTTGGGCCACAAGGAACCGGTGGCCTATATGTAAAACCGGGGGTAGAGGT
Organism: Bacillota bacterium; assembly: GCA_050945755.1. GTDB lineage: Bacteria > Bacillota > Dehalobacteriia > Dehalobacteriales > Dehalobacteriaceae > JAQVXR01. Next base: position 13,032 of record JBMNTN010000013.1, read on the forward strand.
TCGGCCTTTGCGGGTAGGAGGTACGGGCAGCCGTTCTGATATCCAGTATCAGCCGGAATTTATGCCGGACAGGTTGGAAGCAGGTACTGTTAATGCTTTTGGTTTGGCAGGATTGGCGGCAGGAGTTCGTTTTATTAAACGGGTAGGGCTAGATAGTATTAGAGCGAAAGAACTTTCGTTAACAAAGAGCCTTGTAGCAGGGCTAAGAGAAATTGAAGGAGTCTTGGTTTATGGACCTGAAACTCCGGAACTGGGCTCAGGAGTAATATCCTTTAATATTCTCGGATTGGATGGGGCGGAGGTGGCCGCAGTTTTGGATGAACAGTTTGGTATATTGACCCGTCCCGGAATACACTGTGCTCCCTTGGCCCATGAGACGATTAGCACATTCCCCTATGGGGCAATTAGGTTATCCATTGGTTATTTCAATACTAAATCTGACATTGAGCAAGTGGTGGAAGCTGTAAGTATCATTGCTCAACAAGGGCGGAAGGAGGATTTATCAAATGAGAGAAATTGATGTGTGCGGCATGTCCTGTCCTGAACCGGTGATTCGAACACAGCAAGAATTGAAGAACATAACTCCCGGAGAGAAGTTGCGTGTTCTTGTGGACAGTGATACAGCACGGGAAAACATTACCCGGCTGGTTACATCCAAAAATCTAAAAATGGAAGTAACAAAGAAAGAAGACTACTACGCCTTGGAAATTGAGGCTTAGCATGGGAGAAAGGGTTTGTCTGATATTGACTTTTTACTCATCTCACTTTGCCATAAAACTGGAATCGGTTTGTCAGGCTAACGACATACCCGGCAAGCTGATTCCTGTTCCCCGATCCATTAGCTCCTCTTGCGGTATTGCTTTGCAGGCGGAAGTAAGGGATCAAGAGATAATAGAACAGATGGCAAAAGAAAAAGGGATAGAAATTGAGCAGGTTATCGCATACAAGATTGAAGAAAGAAAAAGCATTTTACGTAGTTTTTTTTCTGGAAAGAGCGAGAAGTGATAGCCCGCTTTTTGATTTATCGTCCCGGAGCATGGGTTTTAGCCGCAATTTTTTACCGAATCAACTTTATTATAGCTTATAAAATATATAATATTTGTTCCTCCAAAATCGACATCTTTTCAGCAACAGTCATGGTATAATGCCACTTGTGAGAAATAACTAGGGAAGTATGGTAATGAAGAGCTTCTTAAAAAGAGAAATAATAATAGGTGAACTAGAAAGAGAAAGACAAAGACTGGAAGATACCGTTGAAAGACATGTATATAATCTTCAGGATGAGGCTGTTATCATAGAAAGCGAGCGAATGGATGATTTTATTGTCGTCTTTTATCGCAGCTTAAGGGAGAGAGATGTGTAAAAAAGGTCGGCTGTGTTTGGCCTTTTTCATGTAAGATAAATGATTAGAAACAACAACCCCCAAAAAAGTTTTTCTCAACCCGAATAATATTTATGAAAACTTAAACAGGGGTGAGAAAAGTGAAGAAAGTATTAGCACTGCTATTGACTGTGGCCTTTATCACGGTTATTGCAGTACCGGCATTTGCCGCTCCTCAGGGTGTGGGGAAAGGTGTCCAGGCAAAAGTACATGTTCAGAAATACGAGAAATTTAAATTTAAGGATGTTTTTAAAGGGCACTGGGCGGAAGCAGCCATTATGAAAATGTTTTTAAAAGGCACGATTAAAGGTTATCCGGATGGTTGTTATAGGCCTAGTAATGTTGTCACCAAAGCGGAAGCAGTAGTGATGCTGGTTAATGATCTGGGGTTAACAGCAGATGTTGATGATGTAGACCTTAGTAAGTTTAAGCATGCCAAACAAATTCCTGTTTGGGCGCAGGAAGAAGTAAAAATCGCATACGAATTAGGGATTTTAACTAAAGAAGATTTAAAATCATTCCGACCAAATCAAGGAGCAAAGAGAATTTTTGTTGCAGCAATGATTACCCGAGCTTTGGAATTAGACGAAGATGCTACCATGGAAGCTCTCAATTTTAAGGATGTTAATGATATTCCTTCGGACTTAATTGGTGTAGTGCGATTAATGGTTAAATCCGGTATCATGAAAGGTACTCCGGGAAACTGCTTTTTGCCCAACAAACCTATTACCCGGGCCGAGATGGCAGTACTTTTAGGCCGGGTGGATGATGATAAAAAGGGTTACATAGGGTTAAAGAAAGTAAGCGGGACTTTTATTGAAGTAGATGATGGTGAGATTATCATCGAACGAAATGGGGCAGAACGGGAATTTGAATTAGCAGATCGAGTGAAGGTTTATCTTGTGGGAGAAGACGGCGAAGACAAAATTTCCCTTAAAGAGCTGGAGGAAGGCTACCACGTAAAATTAACATTTAATGAAGATGGTGAGGTTTATATCATTAGAGCATCAGAGCCTGATGAAGAAAAAGTGGAGCTTAAAGAATTTAAAGGGGAAATCACGGATATAGATAGTGATGAGATTGAGATTAAAAAGGGCAAGGATACGTACTCCTTTGCAATTACTAAAGATACCGAAATTGAGATAGGGGATGTTGATGAGCCAGATTGGGATGATTTACAGGAAGGATTCCAGGTGGTAATTGAAGCTGAAGATGACGAAGAAGAGGCAGTTACCATTAAGGCTATCGTAAAAGAATATAAAGGCACGATCATAGATTTAGACGAAGACGATGATACTATGACGATTAAGACAAAGACTGGGCGGGAATATACATTTAATATTGAAGACGCTGAAATCGAGATTGACGATGATGATGCCGATTTAGATGATTTGCTGGACGAATATGAAGATGATGATGAACTTGCGGTTGAAATCACAGCATGCGGCTCTATCGCCCTTCAAATTAGTGTAGAATAATTAATGTTTAAAATAGTAACAAGTTTACCAGAGGGGTTCCACTGAAGGAACCTCTTTATTTTTTTGCTTAAAGCCTGGTGACATGCATAGTGTGTTGAAAAGTCCCCCTTTGGGAAAAATTCAATTCAATTAATTGGAAAGTATTAGCCGGAACTGTAACTGGAGGAAAAACGTCTAATATAAAATAACTGTTTTAGACCCCTCTTTCCAAAAAAGTGGATACACACAGCTACACAGATAAAAATTAATTGCATTAGGGAGTGACGGCTTATCATGCATCATTGGTGGAAGTTGATTAATAGAATGCTTTTTTTTGCGATGTTGTTGATTCTTACCGTTTCAGCAGGGATAGCTCAAGCAGAAGACAGTTCAGGTAAGGTAAAAGTATACTTAGCCGGTGAGGAAATTATTTTCGATACCGAACCAAGGATTGAAAAGGGAAGGGTGTTGGTACCCTTTCGTGCTGTTTTTGAGTCCTTAGGAGGAAAGGTTCAGTGGAAACCGCAGGTAAAAACGGTGGTCGCCCGCTATGGCCTGATTGACTTAAGATTGCAAGTAGGTAGTAAGTTGGCTCGGCGCGGCAACGAAAATATTTCACTGGATGTCCCGGCAAGAATTATTCAGGGGCGGACGATGGTCCCCCTCCGGTTTATCAGTGAAAGCCTTTTTTCTGCCCAGGTCCAATGGCACAGTAAAGAGCGGACAGTAGATATTTCCCCTCCCCAAACAGGAGATCTTACACCTCTTTCCCAGTCTTTGAGAATGGCCGTTCAAGGAAAGAAGACAGGAGAACTGGCAGATATCTCTGGCGTGGATATTATACGTGTTCCGGAAATTATCCCAAAAAGAAGCAAGTCAATTAGAGATGTGACGCTCCTTTTTTCCGATTCACCGGAATATGTGGGAAAGCCTGGTGTAACCTACCGGGGAAGAGGTGAGGGAGACATCCGGTTGGTCTACTACCATATTAATCAACTGGGCAAATCTGCTCGCCTGGCTCTTGTCGCATATAACCCGGGGAACGAACCGGCTCGAATTGAAATCAGAAGGTATGCTAACGGTGACCAGATCTCTAATCGCCGCAACTGGCAGGAATTAGGGGCGGCTGTCACATTGGACTACCTCCGGCAGGAAAAGGATACTCCCGTAGAAATTTGGCAATTGTCGGCGAAAGATAGCATCATTCTTAACCCGGACAGTGTCAGTTACTTAAACGGAGAATTGTTGCATGGCATTATGGATCTCTATACAGACCATGAACTGGAATTTAGCTTTATCATGCTTCCGGAAGAAGATTTTAATGATATACCTCAAAAAGCCCGGGGACCTGTCCTTGCTTCTGACGGACGTCATGACCGTGGTACTTTTCCTAACGGGAATCAATTTCTCCAAGTAACTTTTGACGGTCAGGTTTCCGGTTTAATGATCGGCGATGGGTTTTCCGACCCGGTTTTGGAAGGAAGAGATGAACCATCCGGGCTAAAGGCCACTTTATTGGGTAATTATGGCACCCATTATCGATTGCATGCGGAATTTACTCAGCCGGGAACTGCTTTTCTGGTTCCTGTCGGCGGGGACAGTTTCAGCGGAGGAGTAGCCGTTCCCCAGGGTGTACTGCCATTATTACAGTGTCCAACTTTCTCCCGGGCTTTGATTCTTGGTCATTTTAAAAGCGGCGACCAAGTGGAATGGACTTTTATGCCGCCGGGTGGTTCAAATTTACCGGTGATCATCGGTTTTGTTCCCACCCAAGAAAAATGATGAGATTAACGCTGCTGGGGTCAAAAAATCTAACTGGTATAAAAACGATCACATTCTGGGTAGCTTATCGATAGCTAGTCTTTTTATCCGATAGCTAGCTAACAGTTCTAAGAATCTCTCTTCTTCTAAGAGGGAGATAAGAACTTTGTATATCTGGGATCTTTTTTAGCAGGGGAAAAGACAACAGGATGTGGTGCGTGTGAATTTTCTTTCAAACCGGGGAAAGGTTTTAATGACTGCTGTTGCAGGGACGATTTTTGGTTATTATGGGGCAAAATGGACAGGGAGAAAGCTTGTTAATACTATAGCCGATTCCTCTATTCGGACAATCATGACTGATTCCTATGACGAAAATTTTTGGGAATTTATTTCTGCTTCTAACAGGGTAGGTCAGCAGGTAATCGTGGAAACCAATATGAGAGCAGAGGAAGGAACATTAATTAACAGGCCGTTAGGCTCGCCGAAAAAATTTCCTTCTTTGGAACAACTGATGTTTAATATTGCCCAATTTCATCCTTTCCCAACACCATTGGAGACGCCAGTCGATGTTTCAGTTTCCATTGGGAAAAAGGCAAAGAAACCGTTTACCATCAGTCTGCCGATGATGGTATCCGGAATGGCCTACGGAGAGGCTCTCAGTGCTGATGCCAAATGGGCATTGGCGAAAGGCGCCGCCCTGGCAAAGACCGCTTCTTGTTCCGGCGAGGGTCCGTTTTTACCGGTGGAAAGGGATGCAGCCGATCTATATATCTATATGTTCAACCGTGGGGATTGGGGTAAAGACGAGGAAATTATTCAAAATTCTACAGCCATTGAGATCCAGTTTGGCCAGGGTGCTCTCGGGGGAGCCGGCCACGTGGTTCCTGCCAAGCAGATAGATAAAAACTTACGTAGGTATTTTAAATTTCCCAAAGGAAAGGACGCGGTGGTTCATTCGCAGCAACCAAATGTGACAGATGTAGAGGATCTTCCTAAATTAATTAATGAGCTGCAAACGATAAGCGGCGGAGTTCCCATTGGGGCAAAAATTGGGGCGGGCAAATGGTTGGAAAAAGATTTGGAAGCATTATGCCATGCGGGAATCGATTATATCGTACTTGACGGGGCGGGGGCTGCCACCAAAGGTGCACCGCCGATTTTACAGGATGACTTTGGGGTGCCCACCGTTTTTGCCGTGCCCCGAGCGGCACAATGGCTGGAGAAAAACGGTTTTCAAAAAAGTGTTTCTTTAATTGCCAGCGGAAAGATTAGAACACCCGGTGATGCTTTAAAAGCAGTTGCTCTCGGGGCTGATGCCTGTTATATTGGTTCTATTGCTTTATTTGCTATGTCTCATGACCAGGTCTTAAAAGCGATGCCTTTTGAACCTCCTACCCAGGTGGTATGGTATGATGGGAAATTTGCCGGTAAATTTAATAAGCAAAAAGCAGCTCAAGCATTGTACAAATTTTTTCTTTCCTGTAAAGAAGAATTGGAAGTTGGATTAAGGGCATTGGGAAAAACAACTTTAAATGATGTGACTAAAAATGATTTGTTTGCCCTTGATGAGACAATTGCCAGAGGAGTAGGAGTGCCGATGGCTTATGATCAATGCTGAGCTTTTTGAAATTATAATTTTGGAAATATAAAAAGATGATTTGTATGGACAAAGAAAATATTCCCCAACTACTATCTGCGTAATGTAGCAATTAACCGTTTGGGGTAGATTAATAAATCCAGAGCGTCACAAATATTTTTTACGATTAAATCCGCACCCGTCAATGCATTGATGCACAGTCCTTCGTCTCCCAGTACTGAAATTCCTAATTCGCATGCTTCCAACATGGCGACATCGTTGGCTCCGTTTCCGATGCCGACGACAGTTGCGGAACCAAGGGATTGGACAAATTTTTCTTTTTGAATATTGCCTAAAGTAGCGTTATCCAGGCAGTGTAATTGGACAGGTAGGTTTTCACATTCCTTGCTGCATGTACCAAAGGTATCAGCACTAACAATATAAATATCTAAATCTCGAGATAAGGTTTCCAGACGTTCCTTTACACCGGGAATTAGCTTTCCGTCACAACTAATGGTTCCATTAAAATCCAGCACAAGAGAGTGCAACTCAAAGTTTTCCCAACCGGGAATTTGAAATTTTATCATGGTATCACCCCTCTTAAAAGATTGGCAACCAATTTATGGTTAGTTACAGTATACCATAATAAACCAAGTTAAAAAACCGTATGGAAAAAAATAGAAATATTTATATTTGTGATTATATTCAGATTTCCTTCAGTAATCAATAATATAAGCGGAAGATGAGCGTTGTTTTAAGGATGTTTTTTGGATAAAATTAGCTTGACATTAAAAATAATGATTACTATTATATGATAATATACTAGAGGAATATATTTGTTGTTGTTGAAGATATTAGTAATATGTAAAAAACCGGCATAGGCAGTTAGATTTTGTCATCGCGACTAGTATTAATTTGGATGGACAATGAAAAAGCAAAAAATAAATTTAGGAGGTATGTTTAATGAAAGAATTAAAAGGAACAAAGACGGAGCGGAATCTGCTTGATGCTTTTGCAGGCGAATCACAGGCGAGGAACAAGTATACATATTTTGCTTCAGTTGCCAAGAAGGAAGGCTACGAACAGATTGCTGCCTTATTTTTGGAAACTGCCGAAAATGAAAAGGAACATGCGAAAATCTGGCTGAAAAAGCTGAAAGGCATTGGAAATACCATTGAAAATTTAAAAGTAGCAGCAACAGGAGAAAATGACGAGTGGACAGGAATGTATCCTAAGATGGTTCAGGAAGCCCGGGAAGAAGGATTTGAAGAAATTGCACAATTGTTTGAAGGGGTAGCCAAAATCGAAAAGGAACATGAGGAACGTTTTAAAAAACTTTTAGAAAATATTGAAGACGGAAAGGTTTTTAGAAAGGATGACAAAGTTTATTGGAAATGCCGGAACTGCGGCCATATCCACGAAGGAGCGGAAGCGCCTGAAGAATGCCCGGTATGTGCTCATCCCAAAGCTCATTTTGAAGTAATGGCTACTAACTATTAATATGATATATAAGAGAAAGTATCCTGTCTAATGAGACGGGATACTTTTTTAAGTTATTTTGATTACATTGTTTCTTCCGGAGGGTAGTATTTCTCGGGGATGTGGAGATCAATCTTTTCAGATGTTGTGTGCGTGGGTTTGTAGAATAATTCCATCCATTGCATAGCGGTAGAGTTTTCGAAGCTTTCCAACTGGGATGATCTTTGGGCAAAGTCCTTTACCAATTGAGCTGCTTCTTCAACGTCAATGATCGTACCGGGTCCCCCTACACATCCTCCGGGACATCCCATTCCCTCCATAAAATTTGCCTCAATTTTTCCTTCTTCAATCTCTCTTAACAGTTCACCGCACTGTTTCAAACCATTACCTTTCACCGGCTTAACAGTAATATTGGGATCAAATCTTCGCACGGCTCTGATGATGGCTTCCGTGACCCCGCCGGTATGGGCAAAAATTCTGCCGTCATGGGAAGCATCGTTGATTTCGGTTCTGCCCAAGGAACCGTCCAATTTTATTTCCGCTGCCTCCAAGAGAGCCTTTGTTTCTTTAAAGGTAAGTACACAGTCAACAGCAGGCTGGAGATCCGGCCGTTTTGCCTCATTTTTTTTGGCAATACAAGGGCCGATAAATACCACCCGGCAGTTTGGATCCTTTTTTTTCAGCATTCTGCCCATGGCAATCATCGGTGACACCGTAGGCGAAACCAGGTTTGCTACTTTGGGCCGCAACTTTTCGATAAATTTGATAAAAGCCGGGCAGCAGCAGGAAGTAATCATGAATTTTTTGTCTTGATGCATTCGTTCAACGAATTCTTCTGCTTCGTAAATGGTGGTGATATCAGCTGCCAATGCCACTTCATAGACTTCGGTAAATCCAAGTGATCTTAAGGCGGACTTAAATATCTCGGGACTTACTTCCCGGCCGAATTGGCCGACAAAAGAGGGAGCCAAAATGGCATAGACCGGATGGATGGTACTTTGGAGAAGCATGGTGGCTACTTGAGCAAATTCTGAGCGGGCGACGATGGCGCCGGAAATGCAGGAATTAACACAATGACCGCATTCCACACACAAATCATGGTTGATTTTATGCAAACCGGATTCTTCACAAGTAATTGCCCCAGTTGGGCAAACATGGCTGCAGGGCTGGGATTGAGGACTGCATTTTGGACAAATTTCCTCTAACATTTCCACCAGAGGAGGGTTTGTGTCCTGGGGAGTTTCCAAAAGATAATTTAAATGTCTTTCTACTAGCCGATAGGTCTCAGGGTCATTCTTTTTTTCCGGCAGGCATTCTTCAATAATTCCTCTGATTAGCTTATCCCGTTTTTTATCATTTCCTGCTTTAATGTGTTTGGCCAGGTTTACTAAAATATTATGGGTTATATCAATTCTGTTCATTTTTTACTCCCCGAAGAAAGTTCCTACCTACAATTTTTTGCTGGATCTTTGTTGGTTATTCCTGAAAATGTGTTTCATATGATATTTAGCCCGTAAAACAAAAAGCCATGCTCGGCTTTGGGCATAGCTTGTGGCATAAACTTAATTTTTTATGGTGGGTTTAATTCTATCCAGATAAAAGCGGATAAACAAGGTAAACACAAAGTCATAGACAAGAAAGAGCGGCTGTACTCCGATGATGATAAATGCCGGGTGAAAGGGAAGATGAATTTTAACAGCTAACAATATGGTGACTGTTAAATAAGCCAAGAGAAAACCAATGTTCAATACCAAGAGCTTTAACACTGCTTCGAAAAACCGGTTATTTAAACCCTCAATCAGCGTTTTAAAAACTCCGTAGTGGCCTAATATTAATATGTAGGGGATTAAGCGCAGCTTCTGGGGAATGATGATTAAAGCCAGTAAGGATGTAGCTATGTAAAATATCCATCCGGCAGCAGTTCCGTATTCCAGAATCATCACGGCAATAAACACCGAACTTAGCCCGTACAAAAAAATTCGATTGGTGGGCAGAATGGTTGCTAAAAACAAAACTATCAGTACACAGGCTGCTAAGATCCCTCCGTAAGCAGCTTTTCGGGCCGGAGAGTTTTTAACAACATTCAATGAGATCTCCTCCGCAACATTCACAGCAACAGTCGGAACAAAAGAGGCAGGTACAAAGGTCGCAAAGACCACCCTGATTGTATCCCCGCTGGCGAGAGGCGGCTTGGTAATGCCGCTGAGACATATTAATACTGTTCCAGGCGGCAGCATATTCCGGATTTCCCGGGTTCATGCGCATGGCGGTTTGAATATTGTCTGCGGCCTGTTGGTACCAACCTCTGTTTAGGGCAATTAACCCGTTGAGAAAATACCAGTCTGAATGGTTCCTGTCAAGGTTTTGGAGCAGGGCATAGGCAGCATCAAGATTTCCCGCCTGGATAAAGGCGCGTACTCTTTGGAACCCTTCATTGCTTTCACTGCGGTTCTGGTATCCCTGATGACTCTGGTATGATTGAGAACCGTTATGCGGGTTTTGGACATGATTCATCAAATAATTATATGCTTCATTAATTTCTTTCATTTTTTCTTCAGCCAAGTCGGATAAAGGATTATCCCGGTATTTATCAGGGTGATATTTTTTTACCAGTTCCCGGTAAGCGTCACGGATTTCTTCTTTGGTTGCATTCTCCCTGACACCAAGTATTTCGTAATAATTTTTCATTTCTTTTACAGCTCCTTTGATTTAAAACACTTTCTGTTTGCTTCATCATGCCCAGATAAATAATGTTTTCCAGGATTCCCTTATTATTAGAGACATCAAGCAGTTCAAAAGACCGGCTGATTTGACTTAATGTGTAAGTGAGTAAGAATTCGACTTTGGGTTTAATGCTTTTTTGAAAAATATCCGATTCTTCTCCCTGATATCCGTAGGCATAAAGGTAAGGGTTGTATTTTTTCTTTTTTATATCCTCCGCTAAATCGTCATAGGCATCAATCAGGTAAATCCATTTGCCTAAGTTGTACCCCAGCCACTTTACTGCGCTGATTTCCCTTTTCGGACAGCCTTCCCCCGGGCATAGGTTTTCAAGAATTTTGGCAAAAGTATCAGCGGTTTGGTCAATATTTGCGCTCTTAGCTTTTTCTAAAAAAGATAATTCATTGGTTTTGGCAGAAATCAGTTCTGCAGTATCAGGGTGGAGATGGGCCGCTTTTTTGTAGGCTCTTTTAAGCATCTTCATTCCCACCCAGGAAACCGGGGAACGGTCATCGTTCCAATTATCCTTCAAGCTGTGATAGGCAAGAAGGATATTGATATCAGCGGCATAATTTACAAACGGATTGTCGGCAATCATTAAGCGTTTCCGTAAAGGATGGGCTAAGCATCTCTCCTTTATCAGATGTTCTTCTGTTCGATGCCAAGAAGAAAGAAACAGGGCTAAAAATGTGGTGTCGAAGTTTAAAACAAGCCTTCCAAAATGTCCGTATCTTTTTTTTAATGCCCGGCACAGCCCGCAATAATATGCCCGGAAAAGATAGTATTCTTTTATTTTCAGTTCATCTTTGTGCACCTTAATGTATCCAAACATAACTCCCTTATTTCGCGGTTAAGCAGGGATTTCCTGCTGCAGGTATCAATTAAACATTGATCTTAAATTAAGTATATCATGGATAGAGGCCTTTACCCAGCAGATTTTGGTTTTTGCACAAGAAAAGGTGTTGCAGCAAAAAAGAATCGGTGATACGATATCCTTTATATAGGGCCGGTGGGTAAGAGCCCGGCATTTCATTATCTCGATATCTTAGGTGGTTCTCTCTGCAACACTTATTTTGGCGGGACCGAAATTTATCGAAGGTTTTTCTGGATGCAAAATAATAGATTATTTCTTGGGGGTACAGGTTTACCGGGAAGTAATATCAATGAAGATGTTTGGGTCAATCAAGGGGTCAATGATTTTATGCCTATTTTCTTTTGGCCGGCATTTTAGATAATGATTTCTTATCCTTGTATTGTTGTAATTAAAAAAATGATTTGGGTCAATTTGTATATCGATAATCATCTTATACCTCCGAAACTTATGAAATTTTTTAGATGATATAATCAATACCATGCCCGGATGTTTATTTTTTTATGCTGTTTTTCTCCGGAATTAGATATTCATGAAGAAAGGAAATGTTTAAAGGTAAGAACATGAGCGACAAAAGCAACAATGGCAAAGAATCAACTCTTATTTATCACGGCTCCTTATTTTTGGCTGTACTCATTTGGAGTACTACTTTTGTAAACATTAAGATTGTTATAAATGAAGTCCCACCTAACACTTTGGCATTCTTGCGCTTTTTGGTGGCCAGTATTGTTTTAGTAGTTTTTTTTATGATCAGGCACCAGCCCCGGATTCCCCAAAAAGATTGGCTGCAGGTAATCATTGGTGGTTTGGCAGGTGTTACCCTGTACAATATTTTGCAGAACCAAGGCTTGCGCTACGCAGGTGCTACTGAAGCGGCAATTCTGACATCAATTTCCCCCGTTTTTATGGTTCTTTTTGCATGGGCATTATTAAAGGAAAGGCCTAAGGTTCGTCAGCTTGTGGGGATTGGGGCAGCATTTGTCGGCTCAGTGCTGGTGTCCACTAACGGGCATATAGGTGATCTGGCTTTAGATTTCCTAAGGCTGTATGGAGATGCTTTGATGCTTCTTACAGCTGTTGCCTGGGCAGGTTACAGCATCAGCATCAAACCTCTTTTGGAAAAATATCCGCCGGTATCCGTGTTAACCTACTGTACTGTGGCAGGCACCTTGTTTTTAGTACCGGTTTTCCTTTTGGACAATCCGGCGAATTTAAAAGAGATCAGCTTTATAGGTTGGCTGAACGTTTTTTATTTAGGTATTCTTGCTTCCGCCTTTGCTTATCTTCTCTGGAACACCGCACTTAAAAAAGTGGCGGTAACTACGGCTGCCGCCTATATTTACCTCTTGCCGGTTCTCTCCGCTTTTTTTGCAGCATTGGTTCTCCATGAGACCATTACCGTTTATATTGTAATCGGAGGTTTGGTTGTTTTAGCGGGAACATATTTTGCCAGTGAATAAGAAGTATCTTTTGTAATCGGTCGGTGTGGCAATTGGGGTTTCTTGCCATGCCGGCTCTATTTTTGTTATAATAGCAAAGGTAGTAGTTTGGTAAAGGATGGTGAAAAAATTGGCGATTTCAGTAAAAGATTTAGAGCATGTTGCCTTGTTGGCTCGTATAGAGCTTTCAGAGGAGGAAAAAGACATTTACACCGAACAGCTCAATGTGATTTTAGGTCATATCGAAAAATTAAAAGAACTGGATACAACTGATGTTCCTCCGACAATCCATGTGCTTCCCATACATAATGTACTGAGAGAAGATGAAGAACGTCCTTCCATGGACAGGGAAAAAGTATTGCAGAATGCTCCCCAAAGGGAAGACGGCCAATTCCGGGTACCAAAAATTGTTTAATTTAGCTAACTCAGCTCACTTTGTATTCCAGTAATCTATTTTTATATAAACTGAAGTATTATGGGTTTTTACATAGGAACAAGACGCTTCCCAAAAAAGGAGGTTCAACACCTTGGATTTATTTAAGCTGACGATACACGAGCTGCATGAAATGCTCGTAAAAAAGGAAATTAGTTCTTTAGAATTGACAAAAAGTGTTATTAAGCGGATTGAAGAAACTGATCCTAAGATAAAGGCATATGTTACAGTGGTTAAGGAACAGGCTTTGGTAAAAGCCCAGGAAGCGGATGACTTACTTTCCCGAGGTGAAAATGTCGGCCTGCTCACAGGAATTCCCATGGCTTTAAAAGACAATATTTGTACGGAAGGGATTCTTACCACCTGTTCATCTCAGATGCTGAAAAATTTTGTACCACCTTATGATGCTACTGTTACCCGACTGCTTTCAGATGCAGGAGCGGTACTTCTCGGGAAACTAAATATGGACGAGTTTGCGATGGGGTCTTCCACAGAGAATTCGGCATTTTTTCACACGCGAAATCCTTGGAATACCGATTGCGTTCCGGGAGGCTCCAGTGGCGGGGTTGTAGCTGCGGTAGCGGCTGATGAAGCAGTATTTGCTTTGGGTTCGGATACGGGAGGATCCATCAGGCAGCCTGCATCTTTCTGCGGGGTAATTGGGCTGAAACCTACATACGGTTATGTTTCCCGCTATGGGTTGGTTGCCTTTACATCATCTTTAGATCAGGTTGGGCCGGTGACTAAAGATGTTACTGACTGTGCCATAGTGTTAAATGCCATTGCCGGCCATGATCCCAAAGATTCTACATCGGCTGATGTGTCGGTACCCGATTTTACAAAATACTTGACTGGTGACATCGCAGGGATGAAAATTGGTATTCCCAAGGAATATTTTGCCGAAGGTATCCAGCCGGAAGTAAAAGATGCCGTGATGGCTGCTGTCCAGCAATTTGCTGACTTGGGTGCTTGGGTGGAGGAAGTCTCTCTGCCCCATACGGAGTATGCCCTTCCTGTTTTTCATATTATTGCTTCTGCTGAGTGTAGTTCTAATCTGGCAAGATATGATGGTGTGTGTTATGGATATCGAGCTAAGGACTCGGAAGATATTGACACTATGTTCAAAAAAACCCGGCGCGAAGGGTTTGGGCCGGAAGTAAAAAGGCGGATTATTCTGGGCACCTATGCTTTAAGCTCCGGCTATTATGATGCTTATTACCTGAAAGCACTAAAGGTAAGAACTTTAATTAAAGAAGATTTTGATCGGGCTTTTGCAAAGTATGATATTCTGATCAGTCCTGCATCCCCGAACACCGCATTTAAGTTTGGGGAAAAATTAAGTGATCCGCTGGCCATGCATATGTCTGATAGAATGACAATTCCCACTAACCTGGCTGGTATTCCAGGCATTTCCGTTCCCTGCGGTTTTGCCCACGGATTGCCGATTGGATTGCATATTATGGGAAAAGCCTTTGACGAAGGAAACATTTTAAAAGCTGCTTACGCCTACGAGCAGGCGGCAGGTTTTTACCGGCAGAGGCCAAACCGCACAGGGGAGGAGTAATTTGATGAATATCGATAAATATGAAGTAGTAATCGGGCTTGAAGTTCACGCGGAATTAAAGACCAATACAAAAATATTTTGTAATTGCACAACAAAATTCGGGGGCAAACCTAATACACATGTCTGCCCTGGTTGCTTAGGGCTTCCGGGAGTGCTGCCTGTGTTAAATAAAAGGGTGGTGGACTTTGCCATAACAGCTGGGCTGGCCTTAAATTGTGAGATTGCCGAGTATACTAAGTTTGACCGAAAGAATTATTTTTATCCAGATATCCCCAAGAACTTCCAGACCTCTCAATTTGATTTGCCCATATGTTCAAACGGGCATCTTGACATTGATGTGAGTGGAGAAACAAAACGTATTGGCATTACCCGGATTCATATGGAAGAGGATGCCGGGAAGCTGGTGCATGGTGGGGAAACGATTTCCAGTTCTAATTATTCTCTGGTTGATTATAACCGGTCAGGTGTACCTCTCTTGGAAATAGTTTCCGAACCTGATATGCGTTCATCGCTGGAAGCTAAGGCCTATTTGGAGCGATTAAAGGCTATCTTAGAATATACCGATGTTTCCGATTGCAAAATGCAGGAAGGGTCCCTGCGCTGTGACGCCAATATTTCTATTATGCCGAAGGGAAGCTCCGTTTTTGGGACACGAGTAGAAATCAAGAACTTGAATTCTTTTCGTGCCCTACAGCGGGCGCTGGACTATGAAATGCTACGTCATATTGAGGTGGTAGAAGAGGGAGGAACGTTGATCCAGGAAACTCGTACCTGGGATGATGCCAAGGGAATTACCCTTCCTTTAAGAAGCAAAGAGGAAGCCCATGATTATAGGTATTTTCCCGAACCGGATTTACCGCCTCTGGTAATCAGCAGGGATTGGGTGGAAAGGATTAAAAAAACTTTGCCGGAATTACCCCAAGCTCGGAAAGAAAGGCTGATCAAAGAGTATGGCCTTCCGGAATATGATGCTGGCATTATTACCAGTTCAAAAGCATTAGCTGATTTTTTTGCCGCTTGTGTTAGTGCCTATCCGGAAGCAAAAACGGTTAGCAACTGGTTGATGGGAGAATTAACTCGGCTTCTCAATGCCCGTGAGAAAGAAATAACTGATTCTCCTATTACCCCGGAAATGCTGGTGGAAATGCTTCAGCTCCTCGATAAGGGTACGATCAGTGGCAAAATTGCTAAGACGGTATTTGAAGAGATGTTTGAGACAGGAAAACGGGCGGAGGAGATTGTTAAAGAAAAAGGTCTTGTCCAAATATCTGATCAAGCAGCGCTGGAAAAAATGGTGAATGAGGTGATTGAGGCTAATCCGAAATCGGTTGAGGATTACCGGGCCGGAAAAGGAAAGGCCATTGGTTTTTTAGTCGGACAGGTTATGAAGCTATCAAAAGGAAAGGCCAATCCTGGGTTGGTAAACAGTCTGTTAAGGGAAAAATTGAAGTAATTTGCGATGTGGCCCGGCATTATGCCGGGCTAAAATTTTGAGACGTTGTGAAGCAACATTATCTACCAATAATTTACATAAAATTTCAAAGGTCTTTGGATGAAGCTTGCGAATAATAATATAGAGAGAGCTAAGTGGTCATAAAAAATTCAGAATATTCAAAAAATAAAATACTTTTTTAGTAAGAAAAGAATTATAAAATAAAACTAATTGTATCTGCTTCCTCATATGATTAGATAATAAGACGCCCGCTATCATGTACTGCCTCTAAAGGGGCAAGATCGGTCTAAATTAACTGAAGCTGTAGTGCTCTTTAATAGAAGGGGGTGGGAGGGGGACAAAAACACAAGATTAGCTTACTGGTTTGATTATAGGAAGGAGGAAGATGCTGATGGCAAATACGAACAACAGCAACCCAATCGCTGATCCTGGTCCTCTGGGGTTAGCCGGTTATGCTGCCAGTACTCTGGCTTTATGTACTTATAATGCTGGCTTGCTGCCTGCCTCGGGAAAAGCAATTGTTTTTATGCTGGCATTTTGGTATGGCGGCATTGTCCAAATCCTGGTAGGTATGTGGGAAGTCAAACGGAATAATCTTTTTGGTGCTGTAGCCTTTACTACATACGGAGCTTTTTGGTGTGCCTTTGCCTCCATGGAGGTTTTTGTCAAAGCAGGAATTTATACCTTTGGTGCTTATGATGTGGGGTTGTTTTTGCTGGCGTTTACCATTTTTACGTTTTATATGTGGATTGGGACTTTCAAATTAAATAATGCTCTTGTTTTTACTTTTACCACATTATTTCTCGCCTTTCTCTTTCTAACCCTTGGCGAATTCGGTTATGGTACCACTGTTTTAGGGGGTTGGATTGGGATTGCTTCTGCTCTTGGGGCGTTTTACACCTCAGCAGCCAGTGTACTCAATAATGTTTTTCGAAGAAAGGTTCTCCCTATTGGACCGAGGGGCTAAAATTAATGATAAAAAATCCGGATTTAAAAGTCCGGATTTTTTATTTAGAAAATATTTGTCAACTATTATCTTTTTATAAATAACGTCCAGTTTTTCCCATTATTGTTATCCCAATTATTGGCACTATCTTTGAAACAGAAGTTGAAAGTACCGTCTGACATTGGTGTAATATCACATGTGCAACCGGTAGCCGTGTTAAACATAGGAATATCTTGGGGGTTGCTCCAACTTTGCCCGTATCCGCAATGAAGATAAACCTGATCTGCTCCTGATTTTTTTAATAGTCCGTCGTAATGAATATTACATTGCTCTCCTATTTTACTTGGCATGGGATTTATCGCAATGCCGTGTTCGCTGTAACCGTACATAGAATTACCTCCTTACAATTATTTAAAAGACATTATTATTTTTCTCGACACCTTTTAATTTTATGAAGCCTGTTTTTACCAGACATAAAGTTTTTCATATTTTGACATAGTAATAATAAATTAGAAAGAACTGTGTGGGGGTGCATTTAATTGGATAAAAAGTATACAAACTTTTCTAAACAAGATGATAGATTAAGGTTAATGCGTGAAGCTGAATTTCCGGGAGGAGTAGTGGTTGATCCTACCCCGATTACAGCAGGGGCAAAGGTTACTGTTCTTTATTATGGCCTATTGGCAGAAAGCGGTGCTGATGAAGTTTATCTGCATACCGGGTACGGGCCGGTTAATCATTGGGAAGATGTTTATGAGTATAAAATGGGTCGTACTACACGCGGCTTTGAGAAAACTTTTAATGTGAACGACCCCAGTAGGTTAAATTTCTGTTTTCGAGATTCCATCGGTAACTGGGATAATAACGGAGGAAATAATTGGAGTTTTGAAATTCATACCGGGCAGCAGCAGTAATTTTAAGCCGCCGTCAGGCGGCTGATTGTTTGAGCTCGCAAAAAGCTGTCGGTAATAATTATGGCCAAAGATTGAGAAAATAATTAAGAAATTTTCTAAGGGGGAGGCATTATGCGCATCCTAACATTATCTTGGGAGTATCCACCTAAAAGTGTGGGTGGTTTAGCCCGGCACGTGTATGATTTGACAAAGGAACTTGCCCGCCAGGAAGAGGATATTTTTCTATTGACCTGTGGGGTAGATGGGGCACCTGATGAGGAAAATGTTCATAATGTAAGAGTATTTCGTACTAACCCGCTTGGCTTGCCGGCGAAGGATTTTGTAACAGGGATTCTTCAGCTCAATTTTTCCCTTCTGAAAAAAGCTGTAGAAATAATTCAGGATTATGGTCCCTTTGATATTATCCATGCACATGATTGGTTAGTAGCTTTTGCCGCTTGGACTATTAAACATGCATACAGAATTCCCCTGGTTTCTACAATTCATGCCACAGAGTATGGGAGAAACCAAGGATTACATAATGATGTCCAACGTTATATTAGTGATACAGAATGGTGGCTTACTTATGAATCATGGAGAGTAATTGTCTGCAGCCACTATATGAAAAATGAATTACAAAATATTTTTCAGCTGCCGGATAATAAATTAACCGTAGTTCCCAACGGTGTGGATCCAAATAGCTTTTCTCAAGTTGATCCGGGTTTTTCCCGCAGAAACTATGCGGCAGACGATGAAAAGATTGTTTTTTTTGTCGGGAGGTTGGTTCCGGAAAAAGGGGTTGAGGTACTGCTTGATGCTGCCCCGAAGATACTTCATTACTGTCCGGAAGCAAAGTTTATTATTGCCGGTAAAGGCCCCAGTGAAGAATACTTAAAACAAAAAGCCCATATGATTAATATTGATGCCAAAGTATACTTTACCGGGTACATTGACGATAGTACCAGAAACGGTTTATATCGAAGTGCTCAAGCGGCGGTATTTCCCAGTACTTATGAACCTTTTGGCATTGTGGCTTTAGAAGCAATGGCGGCTCAAACACCGGTAATAGTGTCTGATGTGGGCGGATTAAGTGAAATTATTAGTCATGGAATTGATGGATTGAAAGTTTACGGCGGAAATCCAAATTCTCTTGCCGATAATATAATTCATGTACTGAAGAGCCCTGATTTAGGTGAATACATGAAAAAAAGAGCCTTTGAAAAAGTGACACAGTATTTTAACTGGGATAAAATTTCTCGGGAAACCCGTCAGGTTTACCGGGCTGTTCAAGAAGCCGCCCAAAAGTGTGAATGGAAAACACCCCAAGTTCGATATGAAAATAATTTTATAGGAAGGTATAGTTAACAATACACATTTTCAAGCGGACTGAAACGGAGGAGATGACATGAAAGCAGTGATTATGGCCGGGGGTGAAGGGTCTCGCCTACGTCCTCTTACCTGTGATCGGCCAAAACCAATGGTTCCGGTAATGGATCGGCCAATAATGGAGCATATAATCAAACTCCTGAAAAAACATAATCTAATAGATATTGGTGTTACTTTAATGTATTTACCTGAAGAAATAAAGGATTACTTTGGTGATGGCAGGGAATATGGTGTCAATTTACAATATTTTGTAGAAGAAACCCCTTTAGGAACGGCAGGCAGCGTGAAAAATGGGGAGGAATTTTTAGATCAGCCGTTTTTGGTAATCAGCGGTGATGCCTTAACAGACTTTGATCTTTCAGACATAATTCGTTTTCACCGGGAAAAAGAAGCGGCCGTTACTATTGTGCTTACTCAAGTAGAAAATCCCTTGGAATACGGCGTGGTCATTACCGACCGGGAAGGCAGGATCAAACAATTTTTGGAAAAACCCAGTTGGGGTGAAGTTTTCAGTGATACGGTTAATACCGGTATCTATGTAATAGAGCCGGAAATATTAGGGCTTATTCCGGGAAAAACCAAGTTTGATTTCAGTAAAGATCTTTTCCCGTTGCTGTTAGAGAAAGGCTATCCAATGTATGGTTGTGTGATGCCGGGTTACTGGTGCGATATTGGTAGCCTTGCCCAATATCGGCAAGCCCATTATGACATTTTGTCCGGAGCGGCGCGCATAGAAATACCCGGTAAAGAATTGGTTAAAGGGGTATGGGTAGGGGACGGTACAGAAATCGATCCGGATACGCGTTTCGAGCCTCCCGTTTTTATTGGTGATAATGTTAAAATTGGCAAAGACATTTCCATCAATAATTTTTCTGTAATCGGGTCTAACAGTATCTTGGATGAAGGTGCCTCTTTAAAAAAGAGTATTGTTTGGAGTAATGTCTACATCGGGAAAAAGGGCACGTTAAGGGGAGCTACCGTATGCAACAGAGTAAAAGTAAAATCCCATGCTGCTATTTATGAAGGAGCAGTAGTGGGGGATGATACCATATTGGATATGTATGCGGTAGTTAAGCCAGGAGTAAAAATTTGGCCTAACAAAAATGTGGAAAAAGGAACGGTCCTCAGCGAAAGCCTTGTCTGGGGTACAAAGGTTTCCAAAAATCTTTTCGGTACCAATGGTATTACGGGCGAAATCAATGTGGATATCACACCGGAATTTGCCAGTAAACTAGGGGCTGCTTATGGGGTTTGCATAAAAAAACAGGGTCAGGTAGCGGTAGGCGCGGATGGTTCCGGCCCTTCTCAAATGATCAAAAATGCCATTACAACCGGACTTCTTTCCGCAGGATGCCATGTTCTTGACCTGGGGCAGACAGTGGCGCCCTTAGGGCGTTATGCTGTGCGGACACTTGGTGTCAATGGTGGTCTCCAGGTTAGTACTTTTGACGGGGATAAAACCAGAATTTCTTTTTTTAATGAAAAAGGGGCTAATATTTTAAAGGCGGAAGAGCGCAAAATTGAAAATGCTTTTTTCCGAGAGGATTTTTCTCGGGTCACAGGAAATCAAGTAAGCTTGCCAAGTATTTTTCCGGATATTATTAATTGTTATTTAAAGGATCTGACAAATGGTTTGGATGTTCGGGCAATCACCCGAAATGGTTTTAAGATATTTATTCAATATGATAATGTTTGTTTGGGGGAATTTGTGCCGCGGGTTCTTGAGGAAGTAGGTTGTGATGCAGTTTTTGCACGAGATGATAATAATGGGTTTGAGCAGCAGAGTAAAGATGGGTCTCATTATGTTACCAAAGAAGGCTGTGATCTGGGCGCAATTTTTGCTGACGATGGAGAACGATTGATATTAATTGATCATATGGGAAGAACTCTGGATGATAATATGATTACTGCCCTTGTGTCGCTGATAATGTTTAAAACCAACCAACACTGTACAGTAGTGGTTCCCGTTACGGCATCTAGTGTGATTGATCAAATTGCTGCTCGATATAAAGGAAAGATAATTCGGACAAAAACAGCACGTCAGTTTTTAATGAATAAAGTACTTGACACTCAGGTTGTAAACACACAGACCACATATAAACAGTACCAACTGCAGTTTGATGCTTTCAAAACTTTTGTCACCATTCTTGATTATCTTGCCAGGGAAAAAATCTCTTTGGCACAGGCAATTGATTCCGTACCCCGTTTTTACATGACAGGAAAGGAAATAGAATGCCCCTGGCAAGCTAAAGGAACTGTCATGCGCCGACTAATTGAGGATCAAAATCGACCTGTGGATTTAATTGACGGGGTAAAAATCTATCACGAAAATGGTTGGGCCTTGGTACTGCCTGATTCAGATGAAGCTGTCTGTCGCGTTTATAGTGAGGGGATGGATATGGAAATTGCGGAAGATCTGACCACACTGTATGTAAATAAAGTTAATAATTTTAAAAAGCAATAAAGTTATTCTAAAAAATGTTTCTTTAGTTTAAGCACGGTTTTTTACGTGCTTTTTTGCTTTTACCACATAATGTTTTAATATTAATTATTAAAATTACTTGACAAAATTCACGGATAAGCACATAATATTAAAAGGAAATAAATGGAACCAATGTTAATTAGTGGCTCAGTTGACATCCTTGAAGCCGGGTAAGTTTCAAGGATTTTCTTTCATTGAGGGTTTGAAAACTTGTGGAATATTATTTAGGAGGATTTGTGATGGCAAAAAGCAGATACAAATTGCATTTTGACAGGAGCAAGTGCAAGGCATGTGGGATTTGTATCGCTTTTTGTCCGGCAAATGTTTTTAGTTTAGATATTGATTATCGTGTTCTTGTTAGTTCGGAAGATAAATGTACAGGTTGTAGAAGGTGCGAATTATATTGTCCGGATTATTGTATTGTTGTAGAGGAGGAATATTATGGTTAGGCCCAAGCTCATGCAAGGGAATGAATGCTGTGCCTTGGGAGCTTTGGCGGCAGGTGTACGTTTCTTTGCCGGCTATCCCATAACTCCCTCGACGGAAATTGCTGAAATATTTGCCCGGGAACTTCCTAAGCTGGGTGGAGTTTTTATGCAGATGGAAGATGAAATTGCCAGTCTCTCTGCGGTAATAGGTGCTTCACTGACAGGGAAAAAGGCTTTAACTGCAACCAGTGGGCCGGGTTTTTCTCTTATGCAGGAAAACATAGGTTTTGCAGCCATTGCTGAGGTTCCCTGTGTAATTGTCAATGTAATGCGGCTTGGACCTAGTACCGGAATGCCTACTATGCCGGCTCAGGGTGATATCATGCAGGCCAGATGGGGTACCCATGGCGACCATTTGGTGATTGCCTTATCCCCTAGTTCTGTCAAAGAAGTTTTTTGTTTAACAGTACGGGCAGTAAATTTAGCGGAAAGGTATCGGGTGCCTGTAATCTTATTAATTGACGAAGTGATTGCACACCTCCGGGAGCAGGTCGCTTTCTCACCGGATGAAAAAGTAGTTCAATGGGAAAGGAAACAATGTACAAATAACAGTCAGCCATTTGAAGAAACAGCAGATGGTATTCCTCCCTTCTTTTCTTTTGGAGGAGAACACCGGCATCATGTTACCGGATTGG
Organism: Bacillota bacterium; assembly: GCA_050945755.1. Lineage (GTDB taxonomy): Bacteria > Bacillota > Dehalobacteriia > Dehalobacteriales > Dehalobacteriaceae > JAQVXR01. The sequence continues at coordinate 35,997 of JBMNTN010000013.1, forward strand.
TGCATGATGAATCGGGATTTCCTACCAGCCAACGGAAAGAAATTAGCAAGCTAATTAGGAGACTGCATTATAAAATATCTCAACATCTTGCTGAGATTGTACAGGTGGAAGAGTTTTACGCGGATGATGCGGAAGTTTTAATTATTGCTTATGGGAGTACAGCCCGTTCAGCACAAGCTGCAGTGGTAAGAGCCAGGGAAAAAGGGAAAAAAGCCGGTCTTCTTAGGCTGATTACCATTTGGCCGTTTCCTGAAAAAGAAGTTTCTGCTGCAGTACTTAACAAAAAGGCTGTGATCGTACCGGAAATGAATATGGGACAGCTTGCTTTAGAGGTGGCGCGAGTATTACCTGACAAAAACCTGCTTTTCCCAGTCAACCGGGTAGATGGGGAATTGATTACTCCGGATGAAATTTTGGAAGTAATAGGGAGGGCCTTTTAATGTGTGCTGTTTATCATAAATATCTGCGTCTTGATAACCTTCCGCATATTTGGTGTCCTGGGTGCGGCAACGGCATTATCATGGGGGCGTTTATCCGGGCGATGGAAGATTTAAAATATAGTCAGAACGAGGTTGTAGTTGTTTCGGGAATTGGATGTTCAGGGAGAATTAGCGGCTATCTGGATTTTAATACACTCCATACAACACATGGTCGAGCATTGGCTTTTGCCACAGGGATAAAGGCAGCTGAGCCTCGTTTGAAGATTTTTACTTTTATGGGTGATGGTGATGCTACAGCTATTGGAGGCAACCATTTGATTCATACTTGCAGGCGAAATATCGATATGACGGCAATTATTATTAATAACAGTACTTTCGGGATGACAGGAGGACAATTTTCTCCTTTAACCCCGAAAGGGAAAAAGGCCAGTACGGCACCGTATGGCACAGTGGAAAAGAGTTTCGATATTGCGGCTTTAGCACAGGCGGCGGGAGCAACCTTTGTAGCCCGGGTAGGAATATACCAGGTTAATTTATTACGGGAATTGATTGTGAAAGCTTCCCGCCATAAAGGATTTGCCCTGCTGGAGGTTATTTCCCAGTGCCCTGTTAATTATGGTCGGAGGAATGAAATGGGAAGCCCTGTAGAGATGCTTGTACATCAAAAGGAGAAAATCCAGCGGATAAAATCAGATCAAAAATTAGGAAAATACTACGGTCAAATTTTTCAGTGTGAACAGCCTGAATTTATGGAAGAATACGAAAAAATGACAGCACAGGCGCAAAAGAAAGGGGGTTATGATGACTAAATTATGGAAAGTCAGATTAAGTGGCAAAGGCGGACAAGGTCTGATTACAGCAAGTATTGTATTAGCTGATGCCGCTATTAGGTCCGGTAAAAACGCTGTTCAGACCCAGAGCTACGGTCCGGAATCCAGGGGAGGGGCTTGCCGGGGTGAGGTCATAATCTCTGACAAAAATATTTATTATCCCAAAATTAATCACCCCAATTTACTTGTCTGCATGTCTGATACTGCTTTTGAAACCCATGCCGGCTCCCTTGCTGAGGATGGAATCTTGATTTTAGATGAAACGCTGGTGTCTCAAACATGTCCGACAAAAGGCCAGCTTTATAAAGTTCCCATTACCGGAAAGTGCCGGGAAAAATTAGGTCAGGACATATATGCCAACATGGTTGTTTTAGGGACAATCATCACGATTACACAAATGGTTTCCGATAGCGTTGTCCTAGAAACACTGCAAGAATATTTTTCTCCGGAACTTCTTGAAGTAAATTTACAGGCTTTTGCCATTGGGATAAATGAAGGCAAAAATGCAATCAAACAGTCTGGTGAGTTCAGCGCATAAAAAGACCCTTGGAATACTTCCAATGGTCTTAAATCATATATGGGGAAAATAACCCAAGTCATTGAAAAACAGCATAATCAATATTGGGGAAAAGGTTGTTTGCTTGCTCTAACTGTGCTGTATAGTTTTCGTCAATTTGATTCTCTTTAATCTGCCTGTAAAGATAATTGAATTGATTGAGATGTAACTTAGTACGATAAACTGCATATTCAACCATTGAACCGGTTTTCATAATAAATGCCCAGTCACTGGATTGGGCCAACATTAATTCTCGGACTGCCTGGTCCAACGCTCTTTTTCGTATTCCATCGGAACGGGGAAACTCGTTTGCCAGCTCTGTCATCCTTTCTGCAGCTTTATGCAGGTGCGGATAAATCCAATCGTTTTTTCCTTCCAGCCAAACATCATTATATCCATTATTTCCCCAGCTGGACATACAAGGCTGGGTTAATTGGTTTATCGGATAGATTTTCAGGTATTCCGTAGGTGTTACCAGCTGAATTTCTTGAGAACGGGCTGCAATTTTTCTTATTACTTGTTCTAAAAATTGCGGGCCTTCAAACCACCAATGCCCAAATAATTCTGCGTCATAAGGTGAAACAACCAGGGGCTTTCTGTCCATTAATTCAGCAAGGTAATTAATTTGTTTAATGCGGTTATCTACAAAGTTTTCAGCGTGCAACGCTGCTTTAGCTGATGCCCGAGCAGGATTATACAATTCTTTATCAGATGTTGTTCCGGTAATGCGGTAGTATTTAATGCCGGTATTTACCCGAATTCCTTCCGGGTGAATAAAAGGCCAAACATATCCAAAATCTAAATCAAAACCGATGTCGCGATAATATTCTCGGTAGTCGCTGTCGCCGGGATATCCTTCCGACATACTCCAAACCTGTTTTGATGATTCCGGGTCCCGGGCAAAGGCTGCGGTACCGGAAGGGCAGTAAACAGGGGCAAACACGGCGTACTTTGGCCGGGGTGAGGCGTACAAAATACCGTGGGTATCAGTAAAAAAGTATTTAATCCCATTTTCTTTGAGAATTTTATCGTCTCCCGGATAATAACCGCACTCAGGAAGCCAAATTCCTTGGGGTTTTCGGCCAAAAAAATGTTCGTGAGTTTGACATGCCGTCATTACTTGAGCTCGCACGGATTTTCTCGTACTTTCCATCAAAGGGAAATACCCGTGTGTAGCCCCGGAAGTGATAATCTCTAAATTGCCTGATTCCATATGTCGCCGAAAACCGTTAATAAGGTTGGTGCGATAAGTATCTTCAAATTCCTTTCTGGCCTGGTAGAATAAGTTTCGGTACATCTTGGCCAGAGCATTAAGCTCGGGATTATTTTCCGTCCGCTTTTTTTCCCTTTCTGCCAATTCAGTTAACAGATTAATGTGTTTTAAATAACGCTGACATAAAAGTGAATCGTTTAACATAGAAAGCAAAGTAGGGGTCAAAGACATTGTGAGTTTAAAAGGAATATTTTCATATTGTAATTTATCCATCATTCTTAGAAGAGGTATATAACAATCTGTTATTGCTTCTTTTAACCATCGTTCTTCTAAATAGTGTTCATGCTCCAAGTGGCGTACATAGGGAAGGTGAGCATGGAGCACGATCATCAAGTATCCTTGTGCCATTAGTTTTTCTTCCTCTCATTATTACGAATTAAATCGGCCGAACTTCTACCGTATGAAATGTTCTCCATGTAACGATAAATATCACAGGGAATCCAATTTTCATCAAGCAGGGTAGAAACAGTGGAGCGGGGAGTGGTTACAGTTTCCGAGCGGAGCAGCATAATGTACCGACCGGATGCCAGTACCTTTCCTAATTCAACAAAATAACTCTGACCTGGGTAGGGAACTTGGATGTAATAATTATTTGACTGCGATGGTAAATCAAACTGCAAAATTTCATGAAAAGATGTTCCAGCAGCATCGGTTGCATGAAATACTTTTAAGCGAGCCGAACCGTTCACCCATTCACTGCCATATTGTTGGTGTAAATTTTCTAAATGGTCATCAGACAGTTCCCAATAGGCAAAAATACAGTTGGGGTTTTGCACCAATAAAGCTAATTTGCTTTCTTGGTATTTTGAGGGTAGTTCAGGGGTGAGGGGTTTCTTATTCACCGGACCTTTCCACCAGTAGTCATGGTTTGGGGACAGTTCAAGGGAAAATTCATCTGTAAATTTCTTTTCAAGTGGCTTTGCGGTAACAGGAGGACGGTGATCATTCTGTTTTCTGGGCAAAAGGAGAACAAAAATCACAAGACCGATTAACAACAGGAGTACTAAATAGGTTATAATTGACATAACAATCCTCCTCAAGGTGACACCGGTTTAAATATTTTTGGGAGCAGATGATATAATTAGATTTGGTATTGACATCATGTATTATTCCCTGTTTTGTTGTGACTATTTGAAAAAAACGATTCACAGTATTTTCTAGGGAAAAATAAGTTTTTTATGTCAGCTTTTGCTAACAAAAGCCTATATCTATTACCAACAATTACCTTTATATATGGGGAAAGGGAGATATGTTTGAATATAAATACAGTTGAACCTCGTTGGAAAGTCTGGGAAGGGATTATTGTGATTATTGGAATACTGGGGATCATGTTTGGGTTTGGTTATTTTGGAGAGTTTTTAGCAAATGCTTTTGGATTAAATAATATTTTCATAATTTTTGCTGGGACAGTGTTTCAAAATTTTTTATTAGTCAGCGTGCCCGCCTTTATTGCCATTAAGGGATACGGACACTATTGGAGTGATTTGGGTTTTATCCGGGGGGGATTTTTACGAGCTTTTCCGATAGGGATTAAATGGGGACTGTTTTTATTTTTCCTTGTGATGTTTTTGGGTATGATTATTACAATGATTTACCCGGTAGAGCCGGACTTACAGGAATTTGCCAAGATCATTCTGATGGTCGATTCCTTTGAGGAATTAGTGTTAATGGTGTTAATGGGTGTGGTGCTGGCTCCAATCGGTGAGGAAGCTTTTTTCCGTGGTTTTCTGTATCCTGCTTTAAGGGCGCGCTGGGGCATGCGGGGGGGTATTGTGCTTTCCGCTTTGTTTTTTTCCATCATGCATTTTGATATCTACCGTCTCCTGCCTATTGCTGCCGGAGGAGCGGGGCTTGCTTACCTTTATGAAAGAACAGGTAATATTTGGACTAATATTATCGCTCATGCTGTTTGGAATGGAGTGATGATTGCACTGATTATCGGTGCCTATCGAAGTATGATTTGAGATATTTTATCGCTGATAAGAGATTAATATTTAATCTTCATAAGGTGGGCCGGTTTCTTCTACCGGCTCATTGTGTTGGCTGGTTGTGTATCGGCGCATACTGTCAGCAGGGATTATCTCTGGAATAAGGGAGAAAATTTTTCCGGCCTGGTTGCTGATAATGCGTAGATTATTATGATCAAAACAATAGGTAATCAGGTGGTTTAAAGAAACGGCCGGTGGCTGGGGTGCACAGTAGACCCGGCCTTCCTTTTTCAAGATAAACTTAAACTGTATTGGGTATTTTTCCCCTTTGGGGAAGACCAAAAATACAGCCTCGAAGAAGTTATTGTTTGAATTTAATTCTAATTCTCCCAGGGGAATATTAAGGTTTCGTGCCGTCGGTCGAGGCTTGCCTGTAATGGGATCATCATCCAAGTCAATTTTCATGTGGCCGAAACTAATAAAGAAAACTTCTTCCTCATGATAAAGAGAAAAATAATAATGATAGTCATCGAATGGTATTTCTTCCTTAAGCACAACAGACATGCTGTTGGGTGCTTTTTCCCGGATAACCGGCAAGGGACGAGCCTGACTAATGATGTTGGTGACGTCCACATTAACATGACCTGATAAAAATGCGATACTCCTCAAAAAACGGGGAGCTGGGATAATAGATTTAAACATATGGTTGCCTACCGGATTGATGGCGCTTCTGATCAGATGTCGATAAAAAATCATGATGGCGATAATTGCAAACAGCGGCCAGAGGTGAATAAGAGAATGCCATTTAAAGGGTGGTTCGAAAATTATCAAAAGAAGCCAACTCCATAAGAAAATAGCTGAAACGATGGTGAGTGTAATATAAGCGATCACGGTTTTAATCGGTTTAACCGGCAGGTTATACTGCATCTGGTATTTATAAATGAGATTTTGTACTTTAATGGAAATGTTTATTTCATTTGAATAGGACAAGTCCAAAAATTCTTCTAATATATCCTGAAGCCGCTCTACTCTCCGTTGAATAATTAAGGAAACAAAAATACCTACCGCGCTGAGTAGTGCAAGTAAGCCTCCAGAAAGACTGATAATAATAAAGAAGTAGGAACTGGAATCAAACACGGCAGTTTAACTCTCCAAATTTCGGCGTAAATTTTTTATTTTTAGCATTAGCTCTTTCCAACCCTGGTCTTGGGCGCGCAGTTCCAAAATCCGAAAAACATGTTGAAGGGTTCCTGTACTAAAATTTTTCTTGACTGCCAATTTTCCGTTCCGGCTTATAAATTCTAGAAACATGGAAGCTGCCTGTGGGAGGTTATTTTTTAATAGAAACAAGGCAACAGGTTTGGCTGAGGTAGAAATCCATTCCCAGGCTTTTTTGCATAGAGGAAGTTATCACTAATGATATAAAGAAAAACTAATTCCAGGTTTTCGATGAGAGACTTTGTCAAACGGCATTGATTTTCCGGATTTATTTGACGCAAGTATTCTTTATATATTTCATTAATGCCGTTTAGGGTATTGGCAAGAGATAATTCCCGTGCCTGTTGGATTATTGTTTGGCAAGCATCGGTTAAAGGATCCGCTGGGGGAATACTGTTTTTATCGGCTAATAATATTTCAGGAGTGACTTCCAATGCCTTGAAAAGATGAAGAAACCGGTCCGGGTTTGGTTTCTCCCATGGTTCTTGCAGTATTTCCCTAAGGTGAGAAATGAATAGTTGAGATGCCGGTTTTAACATAAGATTTTCTCCTGTCTATTTTCTAGCGTAGTGATGATCTTGCCTCTTTAAACGTTAAGGGAAATCCTGATAATTGCAATGAATTGAGAGAACTTATTTAGTCAACAGATGAGGCGATGAAATCTTGGGATTAGAGTACAGGTAATAACACATATTAGTTTGGCAAATGATTGGGGAAAATATTCCTGGGAAACATGAGGAGGAGTGAAAGCTATGGTTAGGACGCCTCCGGTAATAGCAGGTCAAATCATCAATATCAGAATTGATGGAATAACCTACCAAGGTTGGGGGACGGGAAGGTTTGACGGGTTCACTGTATTTATTCCCGGTACCCTTCCTGGGGAAAAGGTAAAAGCGAAAATAAAGGAAGTCAAAAAGAACTTTGCTATGGCTCAAGCAATAGATGTGGAGGAACAGCCGGAAAAAAGAGCTGCTCCATGCTGTTCTGTTTATGATTCCTGCGGAGGCTGTCAGCTGCAGCACGTTAATTACCGGTCCCAACTGGAACTGAAAGCGACGTTAGTTTCCGATGCTTTATCACGGATCGGAAAACTAAAAAATGTTAAAATTCATCCGGTAATAGGAATGAAAGAACCGTGGGGTTATCGAAACAGGGCACAGTTCCACGTTAAAAAAATAGATGGTAAAGTTTGCTTAGGCTTTTTTCAACCGGGAACACAAAGATTAACGCCGGTTGAAAAGTGCCGGCTTTTACCGGATATTTTTAACGATATAGTAAGATTTTTAGAAAAGCAGTTAAGCCAATGGGCAGATGTTTCCGATCTTTTACATGTGGTGATTAAAAAGAATCGGATTCAAGACGAAGTTGCTGTGATTTTTGTCACCCGCCGGGCGCAGGTTTCAGAGTTAAAAAATACTGCTCTCGCACTTGCAAAATTTTTTCCCAAAATAGTTTCGGTGATTCAAAATGTTAACCCCGGTCGAACATCTGTTGTTTTTGGTCCAAAGTGGCGCACGGTATTCGGCAGTGGGCGGATTCAGGATAGAATTGGTAAGGTGATATTATCTATGAGCCCGGGTTCTTTTGTCCAGGTGAACCCGGAACAAACAGAGGCTCTTTATACCAAGGTCCTGGATTATGCAGGGCTGACCGGCAGAGAAGAAGTAATTGATGTGTACTGTGGGACAGGCAGTATTTCCCTGTGGCTTGCGCCAAAGGCAAAGAAGGTTTACGGGATTGAAGAATTCAAGGAAGCCGTGGAAGATGCTAAACTTAATGCTCAATTAAACAACGTATCGAATGCGGAATTCTTCGCAGGCAAAAGTGAGCTGTTGCTGCCGGGGATGCTTCAGAAGGGAATCAAAGCAGATGTGATTGTTCTTGACCCCCCGCGCCGAGGGTGTGCTCCTGAGGCACTTAATGCTATAGCGGAAATGAAACCGGAAAGAATTGTGTACGTTTCCTGCAACCCGGCAACCCTGGCCCGGGATTTAGGGATTTTAGCAGAAAAAGGATTTGAGATTGTCGAAGTGCAGCCGGTGGATATGTTTCCCCAGACTGTGCACGTTGAGTGCATAGTTCAGATAAAACGCGCCGAAACCCGCATGGGATAAGGGCTCCCGGCATTTTAGAAAGACAGTTTTTAAGGAGTAGAAACGATGATAAAAACTCGGTTATTTTTAAAATGATCGGGTTTTTACTTTTATAAATATAAGCAACCAGAAACGCATAAATTGACTGACTCGATTTTCTTTTATAAATATGGGGGTATAGCTCGCCAGGAAAGCACGAATGATATTCTGAAAAATTAGTCAAATAAAAGTCTATCAACAAGTTTTACCAGAATTTATGATATAATTATGTCTATAATGGGAAGTTGACAATTTTTGTTTAGAGGGGTAGACGAAATGATAGAAAAAGAACAAGTGCTCAATGAAATAATTGAGTATTATTTAAAATCTCATGACTTTAACGGGTTGCCTATTTATCAAATGAAGTACTATGATTACAAAATATTATGCGAGTTGATTGATGACGGCGTAATTGAAGTACTTTCTGAAAAAGAAGTTTTAAATCCGCATATTAAGGGGTTCGATTTTAATATCCCTGTCGAGCGACAAAAAGAAAACGTCTCAAGAAGAACAAAGCATTCTGTACTATACCCAACCCGTAAAGCACTTAAAAATATATCTGCTGATTATAGTAGCCCTTATACTGTATTGATGCAAAAAGGCGAGAAACAATTTAAGATAATTTATTTCAACATAGAGATATTGGAAAGATATGCTAATAACCCAAAATTTTTAATCATGGATAGTGGATATCGAGGCAATATATATCCTAAAGATGAATACTGTGAGGATAAAACTATTGAGGATGAATATATAAAAGACTATGGGATGGCTTATATAGAAGGAGAGCATTTAGAACG
>JBMNTN010000014.1:0-40894 GCA_050945755.1 Bacillota bacterium
AACCCCTTTAGGGGTAGTTTGAAAAAACGTGCAGTTGGCGGAACTTTCAGCAAGCCTTTAGGCTCAGCCTGGTACCATGCCCTTATAGGGCTAGAGCAAACCACCCGCTGAGCGGGTGGTTGTGATTTGAAAGGCCTTACAATAAAGTTTAGAAATTACTAAATATTCATACAACTTGTGGAAATGTGGAACAAAGTGTGGACAATTAATGACCATTACCGTTATCAGACACTTGAAAAATATCTAATGAAACTTTTTTGCCTATAAAATTAATATTATTTCTTACCGGGCCGGTGACAGGAAGTTTAATAAAATGGGAGAGATGCAAAATAACAGAAAAGGAAAACATTTTGTTTTCTGCTATCATAATATATTCTAGACAGTGCGTCCAAGAGAAACGGACCGGGAGAGGATATGATGGAGTTTTTCGCAAATGAGGTACCCATTGTCGGCGCAGTCATGTTTTTAGTGTGGGTAGGTAATCAGGCCGGACTACCGCGCAAGTTCAGTCCTTTGGTGGCAACGATTCTCAGTATTGGCGTTGCTTGGTTTTATCTCTTTCCGGGCGATATCCCTCAGGCAATTATGCAGGGTATTTTCATTGCATCTTCGGCGGTAGGATTTCACAGCGGGACAAAAAATATGGTGGAGTATGTAAAGAGCAATAATAAAAATTAAAGCTATCTGACACTTCTTTCGAGAAGTGTTTTTTGTTGAACAAATATTTCTTCGGGTGTTATGATATAAAAGCCAGTGAATACTAAAGGTGGAGAATACATATTATTTAGGAGGCTTATATGATCAGATTCGGTCCGGCAGGTAATTCTGATTCTTTTTATGCAGAAGGTCGGAAAACTACTTTGGACGTACCCCGTTGGTTGCATGAAAGGGGCTTAAATGCTTATGAATACCAGTGTACTCGAGGAGTAAGAATTACCCAAGCGTTTGCCAACGCGTTGAGGGTGCAGGCAGAACGTTTTCACATTGCATTAAGTATCCATGCTCCATATTATATCAATTTGGCCAGCCCTGATCCGACTATTATGGAAAGCAGTAAAAAACATATTTTAAAATCCCTTCAAGCTGCCAGATGGATGGGGGCAGACCGGGTAGTGATGCATCCCGGTTCTGTATCAAAATTGCAGCGCAATGAGGCGATGAAAAATGCCTTAATTCTATTAGAGAAGATTGTCACAGAAATTGACCCGGAGATTTTAGATGAGTGCTGCCTCTGTCCGGAAACGATGGGGAAAGTTAATAACCTGGGTACTTTACCGGAAATTTTGGAACTTTGTAAAATCCATCCTCGGATTATTCCCACCGTGGATTTTGGCCATATTCACGCTTTAGAAGGGGGCAGCTTGAAAGGTGAAGCCCAATTTCAGCGCGTCATCGAAAAAATTGAAAAGGTACTGGGGTCTGATGTGGTAAAAAATCTTCATGTGCATTTTTCTCCGGTGGAATTTACCGCAGGAGGTGAAAGGAAGCACCATAACTTAATGGATAAAGAATACGGGCCAGAGTTTCTTCCTTTTGCTAAAATAATTAGAAAGCACGGTTTAGCACCGCGGGTAATATGCGAATCGGCGGGGTGTCAGGCGGAAGATGCGGCGGCTTTTAAATCTATTTATCTATCGTTAAAAAATGATTCCCCTTATCATTCTCCTGTGGTATAATTTAAAATCGATGGCTAATTCCAACTAGTTTAAAATTGCTTAAAAGTTTAAACTATTTTTGCCAGCGTTATTGTGACTCCTGACAAATAAATAGGTCAAAAGATGCCAAAAAGATGGTGTCTTTTTTATTGAAACAAAAGAAATTAAAAAAATTTCTAATAGATATTAAATTTGTAAAAAAAAGTTAGTAAATCGTGCAGGAAAATTGTAAATAATGGATAATTATCTAAATATTAATAATATAGTTAAGGAGTTCCTTTAACGCCAATTTTTATTAAGAAAGGAGTAGATAGCCTATAGGAGAAAAAATTTTTAAAACCGTCGTTTGTTTCAGAATCCTAAAGGAAAGGGGTAATAGAGATTGAGCGAAAAGAGCAATTTCCTCATCAGAAGGGTCCATTCTCTGCTAGGGATCATTCCAATTGGTATTTTTCTGTGTGTCCATTTTTGCTTAAATAGCTCAGTGTTTCTGAATGGTTTTTCCACCTATGAAATTACGATCGCAGGGATGAAAGCCATTCCACTCATTGTTTTTGCAGAATTATTAATTATTGCTATTCCTATTATTTTTCATGGTATTTATGGAATCTGGATTGTTTATTTGGCAAAGAACAATGCATTGAAATTCAAATACTACCGAAATTGGATGTTTTACCTGCAGCGTATAACAGCTTTGATTACGTTGATATTTGTGATTATTCATGTGTACACCTTGAGATTAATGCAGCATGAGCCAGGGGCGATAATTAATACTCTTGTCATGCATTTGCAGAACCCAGTGTTTTTTGTATTGTATATTATTGGTGTTCTTTCAGCCATCTTCCATTTTGCCAATGGGTTTTTCACATTCTTAATATCTTGGGGTATTACCATTGGAGAGCACTCCCAAAATATTTTTTCCAAAGTTTCAGCGCTGATTTTCCTTGCCATGGGGGTTTGGGGAGTAGGCATATTAATGAAAATTGCATCATTTTAATCTGATTTGTCAGTAAGAATGTGAGGCTCAATATATTGATAGGGAGGGGTAAAGTTTGAGTCAACCTAAAATTATTGTAGTAGGCGGTGGTTTGGCCGGACTGATGGCTACAATGAAAATCGCCGAAAAAGGAATTAAAGTTGACCTGATTTCCCTGGTACCGGTGAAACGCTCCCACTCTGTATGCGCCCAGGGTGGTGTTAACGCAGCTCTTGATACCAAGGGTGAAGGCGACTCAACGTGGGAACACTTTGATGATACCATTTACGGCGGCGACTTTTTGGCAAACCAGACACCCGTAAAAAATATGTGTGAAGCGGCACCTGGTTTGATTTATACCATGGATAGAATGGGCGTCATGTTTAGCCGGACACCGGAAGGTCTGATGGATCTGCGCCGGTTCGGGGGTACGAAAAACCGCCGTACGGCGTTTTCTGGGGCAACTACCGGACAGCAGCTTTTATATGCTTGTGATGAACAGGTTCGTAAGCATGAAGCAGCCGGGATGGTAACCAAATATGAAAATTTTGAGTTTTTATCTGCTGTAATTGATGACCAAGGAATCTGCCGCGGATGTATTGCCCAGGATTTAAATACTATGGAGATCCATAAGTTTGTTGGAGATGCCGTTATATTAGCTACCGGCGGCGGCGGGATGATATTCGGCAAGAGTACCAACTCTGTTATTTGTACCGCAAGTGCTGCCAGTGCTGTATACCAACAAGGCGTTTATATGGCAAACATGGAGTTTATCCAAATTCACCCCACTGCCATGCTGGGGGATGATAAGACCAGATTGATGTCCGAGTCGGCGCGTGGTGATGGTGGACGGGTCTGGACATATAAAGACGGTAAGCCATGGTACTTCCTTGAGGAATGGTATCCAGCTTATGGTAACCTAGTTCCCAGAGATATTGCTGCTCGCGCTATTTATAAGGTATGTGTGGAAATGGGTTTGGGAATTGACGGTAAGAACCAAGTTTATCTTGATCTAAGTCACCTGCCCTCAGAATTTTTGAATCGTCGTCTCGGCGGGATTATTGAAATTTACGAAAAATTCCACGGTGACGACCCCAGAAAAGTCCCAATGAAAATTTTCCCGGGTGTACACTATTTCATGGGCGGAATGCATACCGACTGGAATCACATGACTGCAATTCCCGGTTTGTTCGCTTCCGGGGAATGTGACTATATGTATCACGGGGCAAATCGTTTAGGCGCTAACTCCCTTTTGTCTGCGCTCTATTCCGGCACTGTGTCTGGTCCTGCCGCAGCCAAATATGTTACCGGCCTGAAGAAACTGTCCAGTGAAATTGGCAGCAAACCTTTTGATCAGGAATACAAGCGCCAGGTTGAATGGGATGAAAAGGTTAAGAAGATGCACGGGAAAGAAAACCCGTACCAACTCCACGATGAAATGGGCAAAGCTATGTTGAAGAACGTGGCTATTGTCCGCTACAATAAGAACTTGAAAGAAAACGATGATATTCTCCAAGAAATGATGGAGCGCTGGAAGAATATTAATGTTGTTGACAACAGTGGTTATGGTAACCAGACTGTTATGTATACTAAACAGTTGTGGAACATGATGGAAATGGCTCGGGTAATTACCCTTGGCGCTCTTAACAGGAATGAAAGCCGTGGTTCTCACTACAAGCCTGAATACCCGGATAGAAACGATCCTGATTTCTTAAAAACCACCAAAGCTAAGTGGACTCCCAATGGTCCGAAATTTGAGTGGGAAGAAGTAGATATTTCCTGGATAAAGCCAAGGAAGAGAGTCTATAACGTGGATAAGGAGGTCTCGAAGAAGAATGGATAAATTTATTCATTTTAAAATTAAGAGACAAGACAAACCGGACGCCTCACCACGTTGGGAAGAGTTTAAAATTCCTTATAGGCCAAATATGAACGTGGTTTCTTCCTTGATGGAAATCCGGAAAAACCCCGTTAATGCTAAAGGGGAGAAAACCAATCCGGTTGTTTGGGAATGTAACTGTCTGGAAGAAGTGTGCGGCGCCTGCACGATGCTGATCAACGGAGTACCTCGCCAGGCTTGCTCTGCTTTGATCGATAAAATTTATGAGAAAACTGGTTTTGGCACGCCAATTGTCTTAGAACCTCTGACAAAATTCCCAGTAATTAGGGATTTAATGGTCGACAGGACGGTTATGTTTGAAAACTTAAAAAAGGTAAAAGCTTGGGTTCCCGTGGATGGCAGCTGGGCAATTGACCGGGGCCCAAGATTTACAGACAGGGAACATCGTTGGGCGTATCAAATTTCTCGTTGTATGACATGCGGTTGCTGCATGGAAGCCTGCCCTAATGTTAACAGCAAGTCTAAATTTATTGGGCCTACTGCTGTTGCCCAGGTACGGTTGTTCAATGTACACCCGATCGGATCTATGCACAAGGAAATGCGCCTTGATGCTTTAATGGAGAAAGGCGGCCTTCAAGAGTGCGGTAATGCTCAGAACTGTAAGGAAGTTTGTCCCAAAGAGATTCCATTGACCGTACACATTGCAGCCATGAACAAAGATACCATAAAACATGCTATTAAAAAGTGGCTTAACAAGTAAATCATAATACGCTAAAAAAAGGAGGCTTGTATTTGCAAGCCTCCTTTTTTATATACTTAATTAGTACCTGTTTTAGGAACAGGTAGGATACTTTTTTAGAATCTGCTTGCCTTGGCTTACAGCATCTATCATTGATACAAAAAGCCGGTAAGTTTTCTTGACCTTTTAGGAACTAACTTATTTGTGATGGATTTAAGTATAATTACTATGGCTATGATAGAGAGAGAAAAGGAAAGGAAGATGTTATCAAATTAATCAGACCACGAGTTTCGCTTTGCAACGCTGGGTAGAAGCTTGGCGTAAGCCAAGTTTTTTTTACTATATTAGAAAATTTATAAGTTTAGGGAGCCAGCTAGGTTCCCTTTTTTGTGTGGAATTGAATCTTACCCGGGGAGTGATGAGCGTTGTCGAGAGTGGTAGTGAAATAAAGATGTAAAAAATGCCTTCCAACGTGGCAGAGATTCTCAATAAGGGCGGACTGATTCCTTATATTTGTGTTTCAATTAAATAGAAGATAGGCAAAGTCACTAAGTAAAATCGAAAATAAACTATAAATTAATAAATATTAGGCAAATAAACAAAATAAAAAGTAAAATTCAAAAAAATAAGCAGGATAAAGTCGCAAATTGAAGAATTACTTGTCGATAGTAGGTGGTGGAGAGTATTGAAGGCTTTAAAAGATGAAGCCAATCAATCCCCATGAAGACAGCTTAATGCCTCAGGCTCTGAAAGAATATGCCTATATACTGAAGAACCAGGATAAGAAATTAGTGAAAAAGCTGGGTACCACATTGGAAAACGTCAATGCAATGGTGCAAGCTGCGCGAGGTGGTAAATAGTGACGGCCTTTCAACTTAAACTTGGCAAAGAATTAGCAACAATTGAGATTGAAGAAAAAAATCTGCTGGGCGTTCTTTATCCTAATGAACTCCCCAGCGTTTCCAACCAACTGGAAGAAGTCCGCCGTGCCTTGAAAAACCCGATTGGAAGCAAGCCACTGCATGAAATAGTAAAAGCTGAGGATAAAGTAGTGGTGATGGTGAGTGATATTACCCGCCCTTCTCCTTCGAAAATATTGCTGCCGCCTATTTTAGAGGAACTGGACAGAATCGGTATTGCTGATGGACAAGTTACCATTGTTTTTGGCATGGGTATTCACCGAAACCATACTGAGGAAGAAAAATGCCAATTGGTAGGGAAAGATATTTACCGGCGCTATCGTTGTGTGGACAGTACTGAGAGTGATGATTATGTCTCTTACGGCACAACGAGCCGGGGTACTCCTATTGAAATCTGTCGTCCTGTTGCCGAAGCAAATGTGCGCATTTGTACCGGTAACTTGGAATATCATTATTGTGCCGGATATAGCGGCGGGGCAAAAGCGATTATGCCGGGTGCGTCAAGCCACCGTTCCATTGAAGTGCATCACGCCCTGCAGCTGATGGAAGGATCAGAAATCGGTCGTTTAGATGCTAATCCATTTCGAGACGATATCGAAGAGATCGGGGAAAAAGTGGGCATCGATTTTATTGTCAATGCGGTGCTCAATGAGAAAAAAGAAATTGTCCAGGTGGTGGCCGGCCATCCCCAAAAGGCACATCGGGCAGGGTGTGAGACAATTGACCGCATGTATCAGCTTCCTATCAGCTGTTTGGGAGATGTGGTGGTGGTATCAGCGGGTGGTTTTCCCAAGGATTTGAATGTCTACCAGGCACAGAAAGCCTTAGAAAATGCCCAGTACGCCGTAAAACCCGGTGGCACGATTATTCTCGTAGCTAAATGCCAAGAAGGGGCCGGGGAAGATATTTTTCAAACCTGGATGGAAGAAGCAAATTCTCCTGATGAAGTTTTGGCACGCTTAAAGCAAAAATTTGTGATGGGCGGACATAAGGCAGCAGCTATTGCCCGGGTAATCAAAAAAGCGCAGGTATTTTTAGTATCTGCCATGCCGGAAAAAAATGTTCGTGATCTATTCTTTCAGCCTAAGGCATCCCTGCAGCAAGCTTTGGCAGATGCTATCAAAGAAAACGGTCCGGAGAGCGGCGTTTGGGTGATACCTTATGGAGGTTCAACTTTGCCTAAATTAAGCTAGTGCCGTTTGCTCGCAAGAGAAATATTGAAGGTTCTGTTTTAGGTGTTCCCTGGGTGCGCTGGTTGGATGGGAGTTATCATCTGCTGTCTGTTTACATTATTGTTAGCATTCGGCTTTATGATTATATTGTCTGATCAAAGATCAAGTACTTGCTTGGCAAAAGATTGTTATGAAAAAAGCTTGACGTAATAGGTTGTTAATAGTAGAATAATGTTTAACTAAAAAGTTGAGATAAACGATTTTTGCACTGGCATAAAGTATAAGTGTAACTAAGGCTTCCGCCTGGGTCTGGTGGATAAGAATCGTGTAATCATAGTATTGAAAATGCTATGCAGGAGAAAAGTAGGCAGGGAAAGGTTTTAGAGAGCCAATGGCTGGTGAAAATTGGTACCGGAAACTGCTGAATCCACTCTGAAGCTGGCAGGGAAATAACCTGCCCCGGTTAAGATACCGTTAACATCTATCAGAGGTCATGAAAATGACAAAACAAGGTGGCACCGCGTGAGAATAACTCCCGTCCTTGGCTTATAATGCTAAGGCACGGGAGTTTTGTATATAGCATAACTTAAAAGAAAGAATTTAGGGGGAGAAAAAAATCATGAAAATATTAGTGGCTGAGAAAATTTCCCAAAAGGGTATTGATGCATTACTTCAGGAAAAGAATATAACTGTTGATATTCATACGGATTACAACAGGGAACAATTGCTTAATGTGATTGAAAACTATGACGCCATTATTGTGCGCAGTGTAACTAAAGTTAATGAGGAGCTTTATGAAAGGGCGAAAAACTTAAAGGTAGTAGGTCGGGCTGGAAACGGAGTAGATAACATTAACATGGAAGGTGCGACCAAGCGAGGTATCATTGTTGTAAATACCCCGGAAGCAAACACTGTTTCTGCCGGAGAACATACCATTGGCCTTTTAATTTCTTCCACCCGTAATATTCCCAGGGCGAACAGCCGGTTAAAGGGACGGGTTTGGGATCGGAATGGTCTGAAAGGAACGGAACTACGCGGAAAAACTTTAGGAATTGTTGGTTTAGGGAGAATAGGTTCGCTGGTAGCCACCCGCATGCAGTCCTTTGGGATGAAAGTCATTGCCTATGACCCGTACATTACCGACGCTCGGTTCAAAAAATTTGGGGTGGAAAAGAAAGAAAAACTGGATGACTTAGTAAGAGAAGCAGATTTTATCACCGTGCATACGCCAAAAACAAAAGAAACTATTGGCATGATCGGCAGGGATCAGTTTAAAATTGCCAAAAAAGGGGTTCGGGTGGTAAACTGTGCCCGGGGCGGGATTATTGATGAAGAGGCCTTGGCCGAGGCTCTGAGAGATGGAATTGTAGCCAGCGCCGGTATTGATGTCCTGGTAAATGAACCAAATACCACATCACCTCTTTTGGATTTTGACAATGTGGTGCTTACACCCCACCTGGGAGCTGATACAGTGGAAGCTCAAGACAATGTGGGTAAGACGATTGCTCAGGAAGTACTCAGTGCTTTGCGGGGAGAGATGGTGCCTAACGCTGTTAATCTGCCCACATTGGCCAGACAGGAACTGGAAGAGCTAAAATCCTATCTGAAATTAGGTGAGATCCTCGGTAAACTTTATTACCAATTAGAAAAAGACCCCATAGAAAAGGTGGAGATTTCTTACAGCGGCGAATTGGCCAATATGGAGACATCAACCATTACTTTGGCGGTTTTAAAAGGCTTATTTGAAACCATTTTACAGGAACGGGTTAATTATGTTAATGCCCGGTTGATTGCCCAGAACAGAGGGGTTGATGTAACGGAGAGCAAGCGAACGGCTGCTGGTAACTATCTAAATTTGATTCAACTAAAAATCTGTTCCAAGAACAAGACATTTACTGTATCCGGAACGGTACTGGGAAAAGGAGATTTAAGAATTACAGAAGTTAACGGATATGAGTTTGAGGTTTCTCCTTCCGAAAACATGATTGTTGCGGAAAATATCGATAAACCCGGGATGATCGGGCAGATTGGCACCATTTTTGGCGTAAGTAAAATTAACATTGCAACCATGCAGGTCAGCCGTAACTGCCATGGTGATCGGGCGATGATGTTTTTATCAGTAGACTGTGAGGTGTGCAAAGAGTCATTAAAGTTGATTAGCGGAGTGGAAGGAATATTCAGTGTCCACTTTATCAAACTGTAATAAGTAATTTTTGAGAGGGCTCTCTGGTTGAGAGCCCTTAATTTTTGCAGAAGAATTTTTTCTCAGAATGGGTATTTAAGTTTTTGCGCCCCACGGCTTTGGTCAAGGAATCGCTTTCAATAACTTAAATACCCAGTACATTGCACTGAATTTTTCTTCTGGAATAAGCAATTATTTGATATACTAAAAAAAACCGAGCAGGAGCAGAAAAGTACTTTATACGGTAAGGGGGGATATCATGGAAAAGGTTCTGATCGAGCTGAACCGGGTGACGAAAACTTACCAAATGGGTGAAGTGACGGTTGAGGCTTTAAAAGAGACCAGTTTAAAAATCTATGAGGGGGAACTCTTGGTAATTCTTGGCCCAAGTGGATCAGGAAAAAGCACCTTGTTAAATCTGCTTGGTGGAATGGACCGACCTACTTCCGGAAAAGTGTTTTTTGCCGAGGAGGAGATCAGCGCGGCCCCGGAATCCCGCCTGACCCGGTATCGACGCAATGAACTGGGTTTCGTTTTTCAGTTTTATAATTTGATTGCTGACCTCACTGCTTGGGAAAATGTGGAACTGGCGGCAAACCTGGTAGAAAACCCCTTACCTATTGAAGAAGTTTTAAAAGATGTAGGACTGGATTCCCGCCAGGACCACTTTCCCTCCCAAATGAGCGGCGGTGAGCAGCAGAGGGTTTCCATTGCCCGGGCCGCGGTTAAGAAGCCTCGTTTACTTCTTTGTGATGAACCGACCGGAGCCCTTGATTTTCAAACAGGAAAGCTGATTTTAAGCCTGCTCTTAAAGATTAACCAAGAACGGGGAAGTACGGTAGTAATCGTCACTCATAATACTGCCATTGGTGCCATGGCCCGGCGGGTTATTCGGATGAGCAGCGGGCGGATTGCCGAAATATCCGAAAATCCTCATCCCCTTTCGCCGGAAAGGATTGACTGGTAATGAGCATTCTGGCACGGAAATTACTCCGGACAATTAAGAATACCAAAGGCCAATTTTTCGCGGTGGTTTCCGTGGTGACGTTGGGGATTACCGTTTTTATTGGCATGACTACCGCTTATTATAATCTGGACCGGTCCAAAGAAACATTTTATCAGCAAAATAATTTTGCCGATTACTATTTCCAGGTGATCAGAGCGCCGGAACAGGTAACTCGGCAAATTCAGCAAATTCCCGGTGTGATTAAAGCCACCGGTCGGATTCAAAAAGACGTCCCTCTTTTGAAAGATAATGACGAAAGAGCTACTGCCCGCTTAATTAGCTATCCCCTCCCTATGGAGCGGGAGGTAAATCGCCTGCATCTTTTAGAAGGGCGGATGTTCGAAAAAAACCCGGGCCAAGGCCGGGTGGAAGTATTAGTAGATCCCCAATTCTATCAGGTTAACCGTCTAAACTTTAGCGATGAAATATATATAGGAGCAGAGGGCAAGCGGGTGCCGTTAACGGTGGTGGGAAAGGCCACCAGTCCTGAGTTTGTTTATCCCATTAAAGATGCTGCTACTCTGTTGCCTGATCCGGAGAATTTTGTCATTGTGATGATTCCCCTTAATCAGATGCAGCAGGTGTTTAATCAAAGCGGAGAGATTAATCAAGTAGTAATTACCCTTAGTCCTGGAGCAGACGAAGATACGGTAAAAAAACAGGTAGAAACCATTCTCGAACCTTATGGCAACTTGGCCTCCTTCCCACAAGAGCAGCAGTTAAGCCATTCTGTCCTCCAAATGGAGCTGGATGGGTTAAAGACCATGTCTCAATTTCTCCCTGCCCTCTTTTTAGCGATTGCCGCATCGATTCAGTTTATTATGCTGGGGCGGATTGTTAAGTCCCAACGTCTGCAGATTGGGATTATGAAAGCCGTTGGTTACGGCAGTTACCAGATTTTGTTTCATTATACCGGTTACGCTGTAACTGTGGGAATTATTGGTGCTGTTCTCGGTACAATCCTGGGTATTCTTCTTGCCACCGTGGCATCTTCGGCTTATGCCCTCTATTTCAATCTGCCGGAAACAATCGGCGGAGTAAATATTGAAGCAGTTGGCTATGGTTTTCTCCTTAGCTTAGGTGTTAGCGTATTGGCCGGGTTGATCGCCTGCCGGGGAGTTTTAGCGATTCACCCGGCAGAATCCATGCGGCCGGAGCCTCCCAAGGGTTCCGGAAAAGTTATTTTGGAACGTTGGAGTTGGTTGTGGAAAAGGTTGGATCCTACCTGGAAAATGAGCCTGCGCACGATTGGACGAAATAAAATGCGCTTTGGCGTTGTCTTGCTCGGTATTATATTTGCCGTAGGGCTTTTGGTAGTATCCTTTTTTATGAATGATTCCATTGATTATATGCTAACCAAACATTACCAGGAAGAACAACGCTATAATTACATGATCCGCTTCACCGCTCCGGTATCGGAATATGAACTCTTAAACATCTCCCGTCTGGATGGGGTAATAAAAACTGAACCGGTCTTTGAGCTGCCGGTGCGCATTCATTTTCAAGGTCGAGATGAGGAAGACTTAATCGTGGGTCTCCCTCAAAATGTCACTCTGCGCCATTTGACAGGTCACCAGGGAGAAAATATCTCCCTTCCCGCGGAAGGTGTTCTCATTGGAGAAAACATTGCCGGTAAGCTGGGCATAGAAGTTGGTGATATCATCCGGGTGGAAACCCTTTTGGGACTGGGTCCCACCCATTGGGTAGACGTGAAGGTGGCGGGGATTAACCGGCAGTTGATTGGCGGTGGTTCTTTTATGGAGATCACCCAGGTAAACCGCTTGCTCCGGGAACACCTTTTGGCCTCTGGTGCGATGCTGAAGATTGACCCGGGGAAAAGAGGGGAGATTGAAAAGGCATTAAATGAAATGACCGCTATATCATCTGTGTTAAGCCGGGAGAAGGAACTGGAGAACTTTGTAAAAAACTTGGATTCCATGGTTTATTTTGTTGGGATAATGGTTTTCTTTGCCGTAACCCTTGGCTTTGCCATCGTCTATAATTCTGCGGTCATTAGTTTCGGAGAAAGAAAAAGAGAATTAGCTTCCCTCCGGGTAGTAGGTTTTTCTTTAAAGGAGGTCTCGGCGCTTCTCTGGAAAGAATATTTCCTCCAAGGAGTGCTGGGAATTCTTTTTGGCCTGCCTTTTGGTTATTTGATGGCGCTAAGTTTAATAAAGGCACTGAGTACCGATCTCTATACTTTACCGCTGGTTATTTACCCGGCAACGTATGCTTTTTCCGCCTTGGGCGGAGCAATATTTATTGCCGGTGCGCTCATTTTCACCGTGCGGGGGGTAAGAGATTTAGATTTAGTAGATGTTTTAAAGGACCGTGATTAACAGCGAAGTATCCTAGGAAACGCATGCCGAAGTGCTTTTATGCGCATGCTGATGAAATCAGGTGAGATTGGGGAGGGCTTTATGAAGAAGAGAAAAAAATTAATTTTCGGCGCAGCAGGGATTGTTATTTTGGCAGTTGCAGGTATTGTACTCATGTCAGGCGGGACTGAGGTTGAGACAAGCCAAGTCACACGGGGAGAGATCAACCGGATGGTAGTGGACAGCGGTGTTGTCCAGCCTGTGCAAAGTTGGGATCTTTATGCTGAGCAAAACGCCCGAGTAGATACGATCTCTTTGGAAATAGGAGCACAAGTACAAAAAGGCCAATTAATTATGTCTTTGGAAAACAAAGATTTGGCAGTGCAGATTGCTGATGCCCAAGCCCGATTGGCCCAATCCGAATTGCAAGCTGCCGGTGCCCAATCAAGCCTAGAGAAGTTAGAACTGGCCTTGAAACAAGCGAGAGAAGATCTGAACCGGGCGGAAAAGCTGGTGGAAGAAGGGGTAATTACCGAGGCGGAATTAGAAACAGCTCAACTTAGTGTTAAATCATATGAGAAAGATTTGAGCCAACAGAAGGCTCTCTTAGAGAGTGCCCGGGCCGGTGCCGCAGGCCTCAGAGAAACACTGACCCAGCTTTCCGATAAAAGGGAGGTTCTTACCGTAAAAAGTCCGGCGGACGGTATCATTTTAAAACTGCCGATAAAACAGGGAGAGTTGGTCATGCCAGGGAGCCTTTTGGTGTCGATCTCTTTGCCCGGCCAACTGGAAGTAAAAGCAGATATTTTAAGTGATGATTTGGGGGAAATCGAGCTGGGGCAAAAGGTTCGCATTACAGCCCCGGTTTTGGGAAATGAAGTTCTTTCTGGAACGGTGCAAAAAATTTATCCCCAGGCGGAAGAGAAACAATCTGCCCTGGGCGTTACTCAGCGCCGCGTTCCTGTAATAATTTCTCTGGATAAACCGGCGAATTTGAAACCGGGCTATGAAGTACAGGTGGCTATTGAAACTGTCAATCTTTCCGAGGTATTGGTGCTCCCGCGGGAGTCTCTTCGCACAGTAGACCATGATCAAAAAGAAGTGATGGTGGTGGTGGACGGAAAAATTGAACACCGCCTGGTGCAAACGGGAGCGAGCGATGGGGAGCGGGTGGAGATTCTTGACGGGTTGAAGGAAGGGGAAATTGTGGTAAAAGATGCCGGCCTTGACCTAAAAGAAAAACAAAAAGTAAAAATCATGCCCTGATTTTATCTGCTGGAATAAGATTAGCGTCCCTCCGAGAAACTACTAAAGAAAGATTTTCGGGAGGGATACTATTGAAAATCACCGGATTTTTTACGGATTTTAAAAATGCTTGGGATACGGCAGAAGAATTGCGTAATGCCGGCTATCCTGATGCTGTGGCGGACTTGAACGATCATTTTAACGGGATAGATACGGAAACGAATCAACCTGGGACGGAAGCATCAAGTAACAGTCTGGCAGATTTGGTTTTAAAATCAGGGAACCATGTGACCGGACAGGCGAAGGGACCGTTGGCAGCTGCCAGCCCGATGGTCAGTGGGATGGGGAATCTTTCGGAAATTGATGCTGTCCGTTATCAAGTTATCGTTAATGCAGATGAGAGTAAAGTCGATGAAGTAAAAAATATCATCAAAAGCAAAGGCGGGGAATTTAAAAATCCGCATGTTGGCACTCCTGAAGGCTTGGAAAATGTCGGACTGGAAGAAGTGATAATGTCCAATATCGAAAATATTTGATCTATTCCACATTAATTACTTCAGATTAAATAATAGTTCCTTTGCTTGAACAGAGTATAATTCGAGCGGACTGTTGAACAATACTATTTACATGTGAATAAGTTGATAGTTGGTGTCAGGCACCACTATCAACTTATTATCTATATGGGCTAGAAATTCTGGCGCGCCTGCGTCAGAGACTTGGTGCAAGCTAAGCTTTCTATAGTTGATTATCCATTCCAGAAAAAGTATAGTATTAAAGTGATGGATAAGGAGGTTTAGATTATGGGAGTTGATATTTTCCGTGTTGTTACCGGGGAAACGGGAATTCCTCTGGAAAAAGTAAAAAACACGATGCAACTTTTAGACGCAGGAAACACGGTACCATTTATTGCCCGTTACCGCAAAGAGGTAACCGGTGAACTGGATGAGAATCAGATTAGATTAATTGAAGAAAGAGTAAGATTTCACCGGGGCTTAGAAGAACGCAAAGGGGAAATCATCAGACTAATAGATGAGCAGGGCAAACTCACCGGGGAATTAAAAGAAAAGATTATGCAGGCAGTTACACCGACGGAGTTGGAAGACCTATATCTTCCTTACCGGCCAAAGAGAAGAACCAGAGCCGGTATTGCCCGGGGTCATGGACTGGAACCACTGGCCCTTTATCTCTTGTCCTTTCCCCGAGAGGGGATACCGGAAGAAGAAGCCGGTAAATACATAGGGGACGGAGTACCTGACGAAGCGGCGGCACTTCACGGCGCGATGGACATTGTTGCGGAAATGGCTGCGGAAGATGCCGAGACACGTAAATGGGTGCGCGAATTTACCTGGCGGCAGGGAACCCTGACGGCAAAGGCAAAGGACCCGGAGAAGGACACTGTCTACCGGATCTATTATGATAATTACCGAGAACCGATAAGGAAAATTGTTCCACACCGGGTTTTGGCGATAAATCGGGGAGAGCGGGAGGAGTTTTTGCGGGTAAGTGTAGAAGTAAATGAAGAGCCTATCCTGAATTGGCTAAACAAACGATATGTCAAAGAGGGCATCACCGCAGATTATGTTCGGGAAGCTGTAGCAGATGCCTACCACAGGCTGATTGCCCCGGCCATCGAAAGGGAAATCCGGCATCAATTAAAAGAAGAAGCGGAAAACCATGCGGTCACTATTTTTGCCCGGAACCTGCGCAGCCTACTCCTACAGCCCCCTGTCAAAGGAAAGACGGTGCTGGGGGTTGACCCTGCCTACCGGACCGGCTGTAAGTGGGCAGTAATGGATGCTACCGGGAAATTGGAGGAGGTAGGTGTTGTTTACCCCACACCTCCTCATAATAAAATAGAGGAAGCGGAACAAGTATTTGCCCGGGTTGTGGAACAATATAAGGTTGAGGCGATTGTAATTGGAAACGGGACGGCCTCCCGGGAAACAGAACAGTTTATTGCCCAATTTATCAAAAAAATGGGCCGGCCTGATTTATCCTATACCATTGTGAGCGAAGCAGGTGCCAGTGTCTACTCGGCCTCCAAACTGGCTGCCCAGGAGTTCCCCGGGTTGGATGTAGCAGAAAGAAGTGCGGTTTCTATCGGAAGACGCATTCAGGACCCGCTGGCGGAACTGGTAAAAATACCTCCCCAGGCTGCCGGAGTAGGCCAATATCAACATGACATCCCGGAAAAACGCCTGGCGGAAAACCTAGCCCAAGTTGTGGAGTCAGTAGTTAATTTTGTGGGAGTGGATTTGAATACCGCATCTGCCCCGCTTCTGGGCTATGTGGCGGGCATCAATGCCACCGTCGCCGGCAATATTATTCGTTATCGGGAAGAAAAAGGAGTATTTAAAAGCCGGCAGGAACTGAAAAAGGTATCTAAGCTTGGGCCGAAGACTTTTGAGCAGTGCGCCGGTTTCTTAAGAATTTCCGACGGGGAAAACAGATTTGATGCCACCGCGATTCATCCTGAATCATATCAAACTGCCCAACGGTTGTTAGCTAATTTGGGGTTAGAATTAAATGAAATTGGCTCTGGAAAATTTCAGGAACGATTAAGAGCGCTTAAAGGAAACCCAGGTCAAATTAAAGCATTAGCGGATAAATTGGCCACAGGCGTTCCTACTATGACCGATATAGTCGACAGCCTACTTCGGCCGGGGCGTGACCCAAGGGAAGAACTGCCCCCGCCGGTTTTTCGTACAGATGTACTAAAGCTGGAAGATTTAAAGCCGGGCATGGTGCTGAAAGGCCGGGTGCACAACGTCACCGATTTTGGTGCTTTTGTCGATATTGGTGTTAAACAGGACGGCTTGGTGCACATTTCCGAGTTGGCGGAAAAATACGTGCGCCATCCCTTGGATGTGGTCTCTATTGGGGATGTGGTTACAGTGCTGGTCCTGTCGGTTGATACAGAAAGAGGGCGTATTTCTCTTTCGATGAAAAGAGGTCAGTCTTAAAAATGAAAAAGTCCTGTTATAAGGGAACTTTTTTGCTATTAATATCGTCTGGAATAGATAATCGAAATTATAAATACAGCAAGGGAGAGTCAAAATGTTGAAACAAAAAAAGATCCTAATTGTCTCAATTTTTTTATGTTTCCTATTGATGGCATCTCAGGTTTTAGCTGCGGAACCGCTGGAACCTATTGAGAAAGAAACAATAACCAGGGGCGCGGTGTTGGAGCAGTATCAGGTACCTACGGCAAAAGGAACTGCCAAGGTATATGTAACAAAAATAAATTTACAGGACCCCTATTTAAAGGTTGACTTGATGTATGGAACTGATGAAAAGTTAGGTAAAAACCAAACGGTGGAGAAAATGGCCCAGGAAGCCAAAGCAATTGCTGCCATAAACGGAGGCTTTTTTGATATGGCCGGTGGTACTCCGCTGGGACCCCTTTATAAAGGTGGAGACTGGATTACTACTCCATCCGGGATTGACGGGATGAATTCTTTTGCCCTCACCCAAGACAACACACCGGTAATTATACCTTTTTCTTTTACCGGTGCCGTCATGGCTGAAAACGGAGAAGTCTTTCCTATTGCCACTGTGAACAAAACCATCAGCCTGGTGGACAAGCTCAATATTTATGATGAAAATTGGAATATTGAGAACAACCCCGGAAAAAATTTAGATTATTACATAGTTGCGGTAGTGGAAGAAGGAAGAGTTGAGGAGATATGGGAAAACCGCTGGCCCGATGAAATGCCCGAGGACGGTTATTTTCTCTTAGGCCACGGGAAAGGGGCGCAGTTTCTTCTGGAAAATGTAGATGAAAGGGATGATTTAGTACTCGACCTGAACGTGGCACCGGAAAATGACTGGGAGTTTGTCTTAGGTGCCCATACTTTGCTTGTCCAAGGTGGCGCCCGGGTGCCAATAGAGCGTAACATCACAGGTTATCATGCCCGCACGGCTGTTGGGTATTCTCAAAATGACCAAACCCTTTACTGGATTGCCGTGGAAAGCAGCAAAGGAAGCAGCGGTATGACATTAGAGGAACTGGCCGATTTTATGATTTACTTGGGAGTGTATCAGGGGGTAAATTTGGATGGCGGAGGGTCTACCACCCTGGTGAGCAGGCATCCCGGTGATCATTCTCTTTCACTGATCAATGTTCCCCAACAAGGGGTGCTGCGCAATGTCCCCGATGGGTTAGGTCTCTTTTCTTTGGCTCCGAAAGGAAACTTAAAGGACGTTTTAGTTAAGATTCCTGATTTTATTCTGATTAACGAAAAGGTCCAACTTAGCTTAAAAGCGGTGGATGAGTATGATAACCCATATTCGTTGGAAGACGGAGATGTTTCTTGGACGGCCAAAAATGAGTTGATTCATGTTGACGGATCAATAATCAAAGGAATTCAGCCCGGCATTGGATTGGTGCAAGCCCTTTCCGACCAAGTCAGTAAAGAGTATCAGGTGGAAGTTGTCGGGAGAGACCAGGTAAAAGCCATTGACTTGGGCATCCCCTATCTTCTCCTTAACCCCGGCGATACAACGTCCTTGAAGCCAGTTGTTTCGACGAAAAGTGGGCAAAGCAGAAATGTCTCTGCAGAATTGTTTAATTGGGAATGGATTGGAGTCTCCGGGACAGATGATGAGAGTGGTCAGGTGATCGCCGGAAATTCTTCCGGAAGCGGCTGGCTGGTGGGAACTTACGACCGGTTTAGTACGATGGTACCTGTTCAGGTGGGAACCACGAAACAAACTATTGTCAGCTTTGAAGACAACCCACAATTAAGATTTAGTGCTCTCTCTGAAGGGACGAAAGGTGATTTTCTCGTTACCGATGATGATCAAAAAGAAGGAAAATTCAGCGGTGAATTAAGATATGATTTCCCCGAAGAAGTTGATGCTGATTTACAAATTGCCTACGGTGAGTTTGGCTCATCAGGAGTAAGTTTTTCCGGGCCAGCAAAAGGAATCAGCCTCTGGGTAAAGGGAGATGACAGCGGCCACTGGCTGCGTGCTGAGATAAAGGATGAAACAGGAAAGACTCATTACATTACTCTGGCAAATCAGGTAAACTGGTCGGGGTGGGAAGAAGTTTCGGTAGATTTTCCGGATGAAATCCAGTCACCGACGTTGAGAAGGATCTACCTAGTACGGTCAAAGGATACAGATCGCCTGTTAAAAGGGAGCATTTTACTGGATCAGGTTTCCTTCCAATCCGGGAAGCCCATCTTTGAAATTAATGATGTAGAATTAAAACTGTTTGCCAATAAAAACACAATGCTTGTTAACAATGAAGAAAGAACTATTGACCAGGGACCGATCATTGAAAACAGCAGAAGCTATATTCCAGCCCGCTTTATCGTGGAAGCTTTGGGAGGAAGAGTATTCTGGGATGGACAGGAAAAGAAAGTAAGAATTATCTTAGGGGAAAACATGATCGATCTTTGGATCAATGATCTGGAACACACGATTGTGAACGGCACAAACAAACCTGCCGATACGGCAGCAATTATCAGAAAAGATCGGACGATGATTCCTATTCGGATGGTTACGGAAAACTTGGGCTATCAAGTTCACTGGGATAAAGGAGAAATTACCATTAAATAACGCTAGATGCTAGGGGGGAGGCTGTTGACCGGGAAAAAGGAATACTGGCAAATGCCGGCAGAACCTGAGGACCAAAAGGATTTAGACCCGGAATTATTTGAAGAGTTAAATGCTCATGATGATTATTTCGATGACGGAGATCCTTGGAAACCTACAGGCGAAAAGAAAAAATCCTTTTTCCGCGTGGTGGGGCTGGTGACTGTTGCTGTTTTTTTCCTGATCTCATTGGGCAGTTGGACAGAACTTATCAGCCTTCCCTCCTTAGACTTTTTGGCCGAGTCATGGAATCTCTCGCAAAACCAGGATGTGCGCACATACCGTCAGGCTGTGACGGCAGTGAAAGCTGATGGACGGCGGGGAACAGGTTTTAATATTGATCCCAACGGTTTAATTGTGACAAACTATCATGTGGTTAAAGAAGCTAAAGAGGCCAGCATTAGTTTTGAACATGGAGCGATCTATCAAGGTAAGGAAATCATCGCTTTTCCGGAAGTGGATTTAGCATTAGTAAATATTGGCGGGGAAAAACTTCCCGCCTTAGCTTTAAGTAAAGAACAAGCCTTAGCCGGAGATAAAGTAATTGTCATTGGCAATCCTTTAGGGTTTCCCCGGGTGGCAGCCCAAGGGGAGGTGCTGGGAAATGTTCTGCTGAAAGGCTGGACGAAGCCGGTGCTGATGATAAAAGGCCCCATTTATCATGGCAGCAGCGGCAGTCCGGTACTTAATGAAAAGGGAAAAGTAGTAGGGGTGGTTTTTGCGACTCTGATCAGATCGGAAAAAGCAGACGCAGAAGAAAATATCGGCCTTGCCGTTCCCATCGCTTATTTAAATCAATACCTTAATCGGTAATTTCGATTCCGGCCATTTTCATGAGGAAAATGGCATTTTTTGTGGTAGAAACACCAGGTCGGAGGATGTAATCAAAAAGCAGCTTTCCATCACGATAGTATTCTTCAAAGTGATAGTTTTTGAT
Source organism: Bacillota bacterium (assembly GCA_050945755.1). Classification (GTDB taxonomy): domain Bacteria; phylum Bacillota; class Dehalobacteriia; order Dehalobacteriales; family Dehalobacteriaceae; genus JAQVXR01. Next base: position 20,595 of record JBMNTN010000014.1, read on the forward strand.
TTTAGCATCCCTTTCTTGGGCCAGGTCCGCTAGTTCCAAATCGTGAGTGGAAACTAAGCCCAACGCTCCTGCCCGGCTCAACTTTTTAATCAAATGCCTGGCACCGGTATGCCTGTCCCGGGAATTGGTGCCTCGAAAGATCTCATCCAGAAGAATGAAAACAGGCCTTCCCTGGCGAGTGGCATCAAGGACCAGCTTGATTCTTAATAGTTCTCCGTAAAATGAGGAAATATTGGCGCGCAGGTCGTCATTAATGCGCATGGATGTGTAAATGTTCATTAGGCCTGCGCGGAATTCTTTGGCGCAAACAGGGCCACCAGCATAAGCAAGGACCAAGTTGATGCCTGCGGTTCTTAACAAGGTGCTTTTCCCGGACATATTGGAGCCGGTGATGAGAAATATTTCTCCCGGGGTGGTAATTGTTAAGTTATTGGGTACCCGGGATTCGGGAAGCAGGGGATGAGCCAGCTCTTTTGCCCAAAGGCCGGTGAAATCATCAATAATCTTTGGCATCGCCCAATCCGGATGGTCAAAGCGAATCAGCGCCAAACTTGATAAAGACTCAATTTCTCCAATGGTTTCCAGCCACTTTTGCAGACTATGACCTGACTGTTTCTTCCACCGTTCCAGGGCAATCTGACACTGAAAATCCCACATGGTAATTATATTAAAAATAAAATAGAGCTGACTGTAGCGCATGTAGGTCATGTCCACCGCTTTTTCCAGTTTCTTAATTTGCTGATATGCCGGGAGCACTTTGTTCCCCCCAAGTTTATTCTTTAAATTCGATAAATGGGGAGAAAGAAACTGAGCAGTTTCAAAAACTTCCAACATCCGACGATATCCTTTGATGTTTTCCTTATACTGGTGGGCAACGGCAAAGGTTAAGCTGGTGTCTCTGCGCAGAAAAAATAAAATGGCTGTTTGTAAAATAACTAGCCCAACCGGAATCAGATAGGAAACAGTTTGAGAAAAGAAAAGGCTTAAAATAATCAAGAGAATCGTTAATGACGGTAGGAAACGAAAGGCAAAAATAATTTCCCTTCGCCGAAAAAAGGGGTTGGCTTTTTTCCCCCATTGGATTAATTCTCCCGGATCTTGAGCTCTTTCTGAAGAAATAATTCCTTCCACCTGAAACTGCTGGCGCCACTTTAGTTTTGGGGCCAGTTCTTCCACTGCCTCCTGGCGGGCGCTGACTTTCTCCTTAGTATCCGGTGTTGTCGAAAGGAGGTGGGCAAGCCGTTGCCGGCCTAAAAAGGTATAGGCAGTATTGGTCCACTGGAAGAGAGAACCTTTCCCGAAAATATCCAAGTCGGCAGAAAAAGGATGATTGTCTGCGCCAAATTCCTCGCCGGTATCGGAGAAGGAAGCCCATTCACCTGACAGCCGTTTTAAAGAATTCTCATTAATTTTTTTCATGAGGGAGGCATAATCCTTTGCGCGCTTTACTTGATGGTGTTTGTTGACCAAAAAGATAAAAAGGGCCATGGCTGTAAGTAGCGTAATGATACCAGATGGAGTTGACCCGCTCACAAAGAAAAATATGGCAAGAGCAATACCTACCAGGGATACGAGCAAACGTAAATTACTGACATGACGGGCTTGTTGGGAGTGTTTTTGATATAGTTCGGCAAAATGTTTAACGCGCATTTCGTATTCAATTTTAGGGTTTTTAGTAGTTGATCTGTGATTATTCAAGATAGATTCTCCTTAATCAGATTATCCTTATTTTTACACAGAGCAAGCTACTTTGCAAGTGAACCGGAGGGTTTATTCAGGTTATAAAAAAATTGCCTTCAGGAAGTTTCAAAACAGTTTTATCTGATGGGGGAAGACCTCATTATCCCATCGAAGTATGCACGGTAGTACTGTTTTGAACGGGGCACTTCCTAAAAGCAAATGCTTTTGTCCAATAAAATTTTTAAAAAATAAAATAAAAAAGACACTTTTCCGTGTCTTGAAAAACCGGTAATGAACCGATTATCATGTCTTCTTTCCAAACACGGGAGGCCAGACAATTTCTCACCTGACCCATTGGCTGATGGTCATAGGATAAACTAACCTTTAGACCGGACAGCTCGAAGGCATTTTATGAACTTAGTTATATAGTATTCTATGTAAGAAAGGAAAATCCTTCAAAAACTTAATTTTTTGCAGGATTTTTTAATAGAAAACTTTGATATCGGGAAAATTTTAATCTAATCCAACCGGGACTGAGTTATGATTTATTTTTTAATCACAAAATCAGCATTTATTATCCATGGGTAATCAGGTCTTGGATTTTTTGCGATCCCGGTTTGCCTGGAATGCCTAGATTGACAAAAACAGGCTGCCTCACTAGAATAGAGATAAATTCCCAGACTTTTTTCCAAGTGACGAGATGTAAGAGTAGCACTTGATTGGAACAGAATAATTTTTGGGAGCAATAAATTTTAATGAGGTAAATATGGATTGCAAATTTTCCAGAACAGAACTGCTCATTGGAAAGGAATCTTTGGAGAAGCTGAAAGAGAGTAAAGTCGCTGTCTTTGGTATTGGAGGAGTTGGCTCTTTTACTGTGGAAGGTCTGGTGCGAGCCGGGGTGGGCCATCTTGTTTTAATCGATCATGATCATATCTGCCAGACGAATATCAACAGGCAGCTCCATGCGACTGGAAAAACCGTCGGCAGGGCGAAAGTGGAAGTGATGAAAGAGAGAATCCTGGAGATTAACCCCCAGGCGGAAGTTATTATTCATCAAAAATTTTATTTACCGGACTGTTCAGGAGAATTGATTAATCCTGATTATGATTATATTGTTGATGCCATCGATACAGTGACCGCCAAAATTGATTTGGTGGTAAAAGCTAAGCAGGCAGGAATACCCATTATCAGCTCGATGGGAGCAGGCAACAAACTGGATCCGACCAAATTTGAGGTCGCAGATATTTTCAGTACATCTGTTTGTCCTCTGGCTAAAGTGATGCGCAAAGAATTAAGAAAAAGGGGCATTGATTCTCTCCAGGTTGTTTTCTCTAAAGAGGAACCGATCAAACCGGCAAAAACCGAGGAATCAGGCTCTGTTAGCTCCGAAGAAACGGCGGTAAAGAGGATAGCGCGGCGGCAAACTCCCGGCAGTATCTCTTTTGTGCCTTCAGTTGCCGGTTTAATTATCGCCGGGCAAGTGGTTAAAGATTTAATCTCCCGGGATAAATAATTATCCGACAAACTTTCAAGAAAGGGTGGAACCTGCGCTCTTTTTCCAATCATGCAACAAGCTTAAATACTTTTTTATAAAGCCGCTTGGAGGGGCTTTTAGTTTTTTTCACAGACAGCTACTTCCCACTTACAATTATCAGATGATTAAAGGCTGATTGAATGGGGAAAGTAATATTGCCATTTTTGAAGCATTAAGGAAGGGATTTTATGGAGAGAAAAACAACATTAAAAATATCAGGAATGAGCTGTGCTGCCTGTGCTGCCCGGATTGAACGAGGGCTGAGAAAGATGGATGGAGTGCGGGAAGCCAACATTAATTTAGCGATCGAGAAAGCTACCGTAGCATTTGATGATCAGATGATCAGCGAAAACAGGTTAAGAGACGTGATTGCCGATTTAGGCTATGAAGTGGTAGAAGAAATTAATGAGAATAAGGTTATTTTGAAATTAACAGGGATGAGTTGTGCTGCCTGTGCTGCCCGAATTGAAAAAGGACTGAATAAATTAGATGGGGTAGAAAATGCGGCTGTTAACTTTGCTGCAGAGAAAGTGACGGTGCAATATGATAATTCGCAAATTAAAGTATCCGACCTGATTAAGACGGTAGAAGACCTGGGATATCAGGCGGAAAGGGCTGGGGAAGTGAGTCGGGACAGAGAAAAAGAAGCGCGGGAAAAAGAGATCAAGAGGCTGAGATTAGAACTGGTTGCCTCTGCCCTGTTGAGCAGTCCGCTAATTCTTGCCATGATTTTTACTTTGCTTGGAATCGATCTGCCCTTATTACATAACCAGTATTTTCAATTAGCTGTTGCAACACCTGTCCAGTTTATTATTGGACAACGGTTTTATAAAAATGCCTACCATGCTCTTAAAGCAAAAAGTGCCAACATGGACGTTTTAATTGCCATGGGGACTTCCGCTGCTTACTTTTTTAGCTTGTACAATGTTTTTTTCCAGCCGCTCAAACCGGGAATGGTCATGAAGGATCTTTATTTTGAAGCTGCTGCCATGGTGATTACATTAATCCTTCTTGGTAAGTATTTGGAGGCGGTGGCTAAAGGCAAGACTTCGGAGGCTATCAAGAAACTGGCCGGACTTCAAGCGAAGACTGCCCGGGTAGAGCGAAACGGTCAGGAAATAGATATTCCTATTGAAGAGGTGGAAGAAGGGGAGATAATTATCGTACGCCCCGGGGAAAAAGTACCGGTAGACGGCATAATTATCGAGGGCAGTTCCTCTCTGGATGAGTCCATGCTCACCGGAGAAAGTATCCCGGTAGAGAAAAAGGCGGGGGATGAAGTTATCGGTGCTACCATTAATAAGTTGGGTACCTTTAAATTTCAGGCAACCAAAGTAGGGAAAGATACCGTTCTTGCCCAGATTATCAAGATGGTGGAAGATGCTCAAGGTTCTAAAGCGCCCATTCAAAAAATCGCCGATCAGGTGTCTGGAGTTTTTGTACCTATTGTAATTGGCATTGCTTTATGCACTTTTTTAGTCCGTTATTTCGGGGTGGAACACGGGCAGAATATTACCCCGGCGCTGGTAAGCGCAGTATCCGTATTAGTAATTGCCTGTCCCTGCGCCTTGGGACTGGCCACGCCTACCGCCATTATGGTGGGAACGGGAAAAGGAGCGGAAAACGGTATCCTGATTAAAGGCGGAGAACATCTGGAAACGGCTTATAAATTAAACGTGGTAGTGTTGGATAAAACCGGAACCATAACCAAAGGGGAGCCGGAAGTAACAGATATTATTTCATTTCGGGGTAAAACAGAAAATGAAATTTTAGAGTTGGCTGCCTCAGCGGAAAAAAAATCTGAGCATCCCTTAGGTGTTGCCATTTATGAAAAAGGAAAGAAAGAATTTGCCAATATCTTAGATCCGGAGGAGTTCTCCGCGATTCCCGGCCGGGGAGTTTATACCGTAATAAAAGGAAAACAAATTTACCTGGGGACAAGAAAATTAATGGCGGAAAAAGAAATTGATACAACTCATGCTGCGGCGACTGTGGCAAAGCTGGAGGATGAGGGCAAGACAGCGATGTTTATGGCGGTAGACAATAATGTGGAAGCGGTGTTGGCGGTGGCGGATACGGTAAAAGAGCATTCCCGGGAGGCAATTGCCGAACTGCAAAGGATGGGTATTGAAGTTTATATGCTCACCGGTGACAACAAAAGGACGGCTCAGGCGATTGCCAAAGAGGTCGGTATTTCCCAGGTTCTGGCCGAAGTGCTGCCGGAAAATAAGGCGGAGGAAATTGAGAAGTTGAAAAAGCAGGGAAAGGTTGTCGGCATGGTGGGAGATGGGATTAATGATGCTCCTGCACTGGTGGTGGCCGATGTGGGGATGGCAATCGGTACCGGTACCGATGTGGCCATGGAGGCGGCAGACATTACCCTGATGCGGGGAGATTTGCGTTCCATACCCGCTGCTATCCGGCTTTCCCGAAAAACAATGGTCAAAATCAAGCAAAATCTTTTCTGGGCTTTTATATACAATATTATCGGGATACCTATTGCCGCCTTCGGATTTTTGAGTCCGATAATTGCCGGAGGGGCTATGGCCTTCAGCTCGGTGTCCGTTGTGACAAATTCTCTCAGCTTAAAAAGGTTTAGAGTATCTGCATCTTAGGATATTGAAAAAAGCAGCCGATTTTTATGGCTGCTTATTCTGTTTATAGGATTGAAATGCATTGATCCAATGAGGGTTTTCTTCCGCGTATCCGACAAAACAGAAAATGCATTCCAATGTTTCTTTGCTGATATTGTGTTCAATTTTTTCCGTATCCTCAAGGATATTAGCACTGACGCCGATTAGGCGCAAAAATTTTTCCAAGGTTTGGTGCCGGGCGAGCAGTTCTTTGCCCAGTTCCCAACCTGTAGGAGTCAAATGGATCAATCCATATTTTTCGTAATTCAGGTAATTGTCTTTTGCCAGCTTTTTTACCATTTTATGCGCGGAAGGGGGTTGGACATTCAGAGCGCCGGCTAAATCATTCATACGGGTATAACCTTTTTCTCCACACAGGCGAAAGATCATTTCCAGATAGTCTTCCATCCCGGAAGTAAGACGCTTATTGTCTTGATTTTGCATGGTGTAACCGCGCACGGTGTAAAATTCATCATTGTGATCAGCCATTTTTCCACCCCTCTTCCATTTGTTATATTCCGCTCCCCTCAAAAAATAACCAAATATTTAAAAGATTAAATAGCCGGAAAATGAGACAAACACTCTTCCCTGGACCAGTTCATAAAATGAATTAGAATTAGATGCAGCTAACATTAATAGACGCGGAAAAACTTGGGGAAGGAGGATCGAGTTAAAATGCTGCAGGAGATGCCATTGTATCACCTAAAACTCGGAGAATCTTGCCGAGTATTAAGTCTTACGGCCGAGGGAATTCTACGCCGCCGCCTTTTAGATCTGGGTTTTGTGCCGGGAGCCCAGGTTAAAAACATTCGACGTAGTCCTTTAGGAGATCCTACCGCATATCTGGTGCGGGGAGCAACGGTGGCGCTTAGAAAAGAAGAGGCTGCTCTGATTAAAGTAACAACTGATTTTTAATAATCTTTTGCCATAAGGAGAGGAAGACATGGGTTTATCTTATCAGTCGGTAGGTCGTCATACCTGGCGGGAAAACTTTCTTTCCTCGCATGATAAAAAGGGTGAAAATTATGTCATTGCTTTGGCGGGAAATCCTAACACGGGAAAGAGTACGGTGTTTAACGCCTTAACCGGGCTGAACCAGCATACCGGAAACTGGCCGGGAAAAACTGTTCTTCAGGCCCAGGGAACCTATGAATACAATCAAAAAAAATATCTTCTCGTCGACCTGCCGGGGACATATTCCTTATTTGCCAATTCCCCGGAAGAACAGGTAGCCCGTGATTTTATTTGCTTTGGCCGTCCCGATGTGACGGTGGTGGTTGTTGATGCTACCTGTTTGGAACGAAATTTAAACCTGGTGCTGCAAGTATTAGAAATTACCGGTAAGGTTGTGGTCTGTGTAAATCTTTTGGATGAAGCAAAAAGAAAGGGCACCCGCATTAATTTGAATAAACTTTCCGGAGAATTAGGCGTACCGGTGATTGGCACAACAGCCCGGAAAAAAATCGGCCTTGACAAATTAAAACAGGCTGTGGAAAAGATAGCTGAAGATAAGGTTCGGGTTAAACCGACAGTGATTCGCTATGACTCGGACATCGAGGAGAAAATCAAAAATATTATTGCCGGATTAAGCCCTGAGATATGTACTTCCTTTAATCCCCGCTGGCTTGCTTTACGGATTTTAGAAGGGGATCAGACGATTTTTGAGGTACTCGATCAAAAGATTAATTACCCCATTCCTTTTGATAATGAGGAGGAAGTACGGCGATGAGTGTAAAGCAGGAATATCTTATCAGGCATCAAAATCACCGGGACCGGATTGTTTCGAGTATTTATCGGCGAGCGGAATCCATTGCCAAAGGTGTTGTCCAAGAAGAGCGAAGGCAGGGAACTAACTGGGAAGAAAAAATAGATGATATTCTCACGGCACCTTTCTTTGGTGGTTTTGTCATGCTCCTTTTATTGGGAGGAGTTTTTTGGCTCACTATCACAGGGGCAAACTATCCATCCCAGCTTATTGCCGGATTCTTCTTTGGCATTGAAGAAATAATGATAAATTTCCTTACACAGGTAAATGCACCCCACTGGTTTATCGGCTTATTTGTTCAGGGTATGTTTCGCACCCTGGCCTGGGTTGTTTCTGTAATGCTGCCGCCCATGGCAATTTTTTTCCCGCTCTTTACCCTGCTGGAAGACTTGGGCTATTTGCCGCGGGTTGCTTTTAACTTGGATTATCTTTTCAAAAAGTGTGGGACCCATGGAAAGCAGGCATTGACCATGTGCATGGGTTTTGGCTGCAATGCTGCCGGGATTACCGCTTGCCGGATTATCGATTCTCCCCGGGAACGTTTAATTGCTATTTTGACCAATAATTTTGTTCCCTGTAATGGGCGATTTCCTACCTTAATTCTTATTTGCTCTATCTTTTGTGCCGGGGCTTCTGTTTCTGCCGGTCAAGGAGTTGTTGCCGCTTTAGGTGTTCTTGCGATAGTGCTTTTCGGAATCGGTACAACATTATTGGTTTCCCTAATTCTGTCAAAAACCCTTTTAAGAGGAGTACCCTCCACCTTTACCCTGGAACTTCCCCCCTTTCGCAAACCCCAGGTGGGGCAGGTGATTGTTCGCTCCATTTTTGACCGGACATTGTTTGTCTTAATGAGGGCAGTGGTGGTTGCTGCGCCGGCTGGTCTGATAATCTGGACAATGGCCAATACATACATAGGCGATATTTCTTTATTGACAAGAGCCGTTAGTTTTGTTGACCCTTTTGCCAGGGCCATAGGATTGGACGGAATCATTCTCATGGCATTTATCCTGGGGCTCCCGGCCAATGAAATCGTTGTCCCCATTATGGTGATGGCTTACTTGGCAACAGGAACGATGATGGAGTTAGACAGTCTGCAGGAGATGAAAGAGCTGCTCATTAACAAGCAAAATTGGACGTGGCTTACGGCACTGAACATGATGCTGTTTTCTCTGCTCCATTACCCATGCAGCACTACATTAATTACGATTTTTAAAGAAACCCGGAGCAAAAAATGGACTTTCCTGGCATTTCTCATTCCCACCATGATCGCCGTTCTTGTTTGTTTTCTGGTGACACAGACGGTAAATCTTTTGGGGTTTTTGAGATAGGATATTTGAGTATTGAAAGCGACACGTTGGCAAAATAGAAAAAAGAGTCCAGATAAAAAGGGATTGGCGAATGCGAGTTTGCGCCAATCCCTTTTAGTAGTGAACTCATATTATATTTTTTTGTCATTTTTAATGCAGCGGAGCAAAATAAAAGAGATCCTTCGCGAAGGCTCAGGATGAGAACTTAGTTGTTTGTAATAAACGATCGCTTGCTTTAGAAGTAATTTGGACAAACAGTTATAGATTTGTTATATTAAAAAAGGGGAATAGTAGTAAAATCGGGGATGGATGGAAACAGATGAATAAACAACAAAAAGATCTGTTGCAGACAAATATTATTCTAAATAGTGTTGCCGATGGTGTTTTTACGGTAGATGGTGAGTGGAGGATTACTTTTTTTAACCGAGCCGCCGAAAAAATTACCGGCATTAAACAGGAGGATGCCCTGGGCAATATGTGCCGGGATATTTTTCATTCCAGTATTTGCGACGGTGCCTGTACTTTGCGTCAATGTATTGAAAAGGATTGTTCCATCACCAATAAGTCCATATTTATTATTACACCGGATGGAAGTAAGGTACCGGTCAGTATTAGTGCTTCTCCATTGAAAGATGATACCGGAAGGATCATTGGTGGGGTAGAAGTTTTCCGAGATCTTTCGGAAGTAAACGAACTGAGAAAACAGCTAACCAAGTCTTATACTTTTCAGGATATTATCGGAAAGAGTAAATCGATGCAGCACATATTTGGGATTCTTCCTAATATTGCAAAAAGCAACAGCACGGTTCTTCTCCTTGGGGAAAGCGGTACCGGCAAGGAATTGGTAGCCAGAGCCGTGCATAATTTAAGCGGCAGAAGGAATAGGCCGCTGGTGGCGGTTAATTGCGGCGCTTTGCCTGATACTCTGTTGGAATCGGAACTTTTCGGCTATAAAGCAGGGGCTTTTACCGATGCGAAAAGGGACAAGCCGGGTTACTTTGCCCGGGCGGAAAAAGGAACAATCTTTCTTGACGAAATCGGCGATATTTCCCCGGCGCTTCAGGTCAAGCTGCTTCGGGTTTTACAGGAAAAAACTTACGAACCCTTGGGAGCTACCTCTTCCGTCAAGGCTGATGTTCGGGTGATTGCGGCGACCAATAAAGACCTGGAAGCCATGGTCCGAGAGGAGAAATTTCGCAACGACCTTTATTACCGCCTGAATGTAATTCAATTGAAATTGCCTCCTCTGCGGGAACGGAAAGAAGATATCCCTTTGCTGGCAGACCATATCATCCAGCGTTTTAATAATTTAAAAGGGAAAAATATTCTGGGACTTTCCCGGGATGCTCTTGCTTTATTAATGAAATATGATTACCCGGGAAACGTGCGGGAACTGGAAAATATTATTGAGTATGCATTTATTCTTTGTGAGGAGGGGTTAATCCTAGCGGATCATTTACCGGAAAAATTCTCTCAGCGATTTTCAGAATCCAATCCTAAATGTACTGCGGCAAACTTTACCTTGGACGAAGTAAAAAAGCAGGCCGTACTGGATGCATTGGAGCGAAACAGCTGGAAACGGATGGCGACCTGCCGGGAACTGGGGATTTCTAAGGGCACCCTGAGAAGGATGATCCAGCAATATCAACTTAGGGAGCCGGAATAGTTTTACTGGGATCAAAATAAACCCATATATGCTGTAATGGGTTCATCATGAACCCAATATAAAGTTAACCGATACCGCCTGGGCAACACTTTTATCAGTAAAAGGTGTTCATTGGTGTGCCTTTTTATCTTGGCATAATTCTTGCACATAGAAATGATCGGAGGTGTCGGTATTATGCTTGCCCTGGCCGTTTTTGAGGAGAGGATTTCTTCCATATTTGATAATTCAAATCAGCTTATTTTAGTGTCCCAGGAGGGACAATACTCTAAGCAGTCCAGAATGAATATTAACACCGCCTGCATAGAAGGGCTTATAGAAGATTTAAAAAGAGCCGAAATCAATATCCTAATCTGTGGTGCTATCAGCGGGTGTTTACAGCGGATCATCGAGTCCCACGGTATTCAGGTCCTTCCTTGGATTAGCGGCAGGGTTGACGATGTGCTTTCGGCATATCAAAATGGGGATTTGATTAATTTTGTCATGCCTGGTTGTCGTAGTTGCAGAAGGAATGTGTCCAGGGAACAAAGCATTGTTAAGGGAGGGATAAAAATGCCGGGAAACAGAGGATCCGTTTTCGGGCAAGGGGTAAATGCCGGTAAAAAAGGCATGGGTCAAGGTCGAGGCCAAGGCAGAGGACAGGGAAAAAAATGTTTTAGCGGGCAGAGCAAAGGTTTTACGCAGAACTGTGTTTGCCCCCAGTGCGGTATTACGGTACCTCATCAAAGGCAAGTACCTTGTACGAGTATGCGGTGCCCGCAATGTGGCAGTGTCATGGTTCGAGAAGATCGGACTTAAATAGAAGATGATAATTTTAAGTTAACTTACTTAAGCCAAAATAAATTAAATTAACTAGGTAGCAGGAGGAGTAATTATGGAATCAAACGGTGCAAAACCAAATGCTTTTGAAAAAGCAAAAACCAATGAGTACAGCAAAATTGGAAAAGTAATTGCAATTATGAGCGGAAAGGGTGGGGTAGGGAAAACCTCTGTGACTGCCTTGACGGCAACTTCTTTGAATAAGAAGGGTTTCCGGGTGGGGATTCTTGATGCTGATATTACCGGACCAAGTATTCCCAAAATATTTGGACTGAATTCAGAAAAGGCAACAGCTGACGACAAAGGGATTTATCCCGAAATAACAGCTTCCGGGATCAAAGTGATGTCAATTAATCTTTTGTTGGATCGAAAAGACTATCCTGTTGTTTGGCGGGGGCCTATTGTAAGCAATACTGTAAAGCAGTTTTTTACCGATGTCATCTGGGGCGAACTGGATTATCTTCTTATTGATCTGCCCCCCGGTACCGGTGATGTTCCCTTAACCATTATGCAGTCTATCCCGCTTAATGGCATTATCACTGTTTCTTCGCCTCAGGATTTGGTAAAACTGATTGTAGCCAAATCGGTGAATATGGCGAAGATGCTGAAGGTCCCCATCTTGGGCATTGTAGAAAACATGAGTTATTTAGAATGCCCCCACTGTCAAGAGCGGATTAATGTTTTTGGGGAAAGCCGGGTAGAAGCAGCGGCAAAAGAAATGAAACTCAAAGTTTTGGCTAAGATGCCCATAGATCCGGAGTTGGCCCAGTTATGCGATAAGGGAAAAGTTGAAAAATATAAAAAGGTAGAAATACTTCCAGGCTAAAAGTATAAACAAGGAGGAAATTAAAAAATGAAAATTGGTATAGCGAAAGATGGAGATTATGTTTCTCAGCATTTTGGGCATTGTGAAGGATTTGAGGTTTTTCAGGTAGAGGACAACAAAGTTTGCGGTAGGGAAACAGTGGTAAACCCCGGACATCGGCCAGGCTTTTTGCCCCCCTATTTGGCGGAAAAAGGAGTCAATCTGGTAATCGCCGGTGGAATGGGAGCCACAGCCCAGGAACTTTTTCAAAGCAGGGGTATTTCAGTGATTGTCGGGGCGCAGGGAAAAATTGAAGATGTTCTTAACAAGTATCTGCAAGGTGAATTGGTGTCCAGCGGCAGTATCTGTGAAGAACATATGCATCAAGGCCATTGCCACAATTAATAAAAAGTATTATTGTACATTAATTTGAACCATCAAAGATGAAACTGGAGGGAACTAATTAATTGATTAGGATTGGGGTAATTGGGCAGTCGGGAAATATTTCACCTGAGGTAAGGCAGCTAGCTGAAGAAATCGGCCGGGAAATCGCTTTAAGAAAGGCTGTTTTATTGACCGGAGGCACCAACGGAGTAATGGAAGCAGTGTCTTACGGAGCTAAGTCTGCCGGTGGTCTGGTAGTCGGTATTTTACCGGGGGATACCCTGGATGTTAGTAATGATTATATTGATGTGCCGATTTCAACCGGAATGGGTTATGACTACCGAAGCTTGATCTTGGTCCATTCTTCCGACGTGGTTATCATGATCGGAGGAGGAAATGGTACCTTAGGGGAACTTTCTGCGGCTTATTTAAACCGCAAGCCAGTGATTGTAGTGGAACCTTCCGGGGGCTGGGCGGGAAAAATAAAGGCTCTTGCTTATGACGGGTGTTATTTGGATGAGCGGAAAAACGTGAAAATAGAGTATGTCGGCAATGCACAGGAAGCATTGGATATTGCTCTAAGTTTACAAAAGTGTTAATACATTTTCGAGAGACTGGTGCTTACAGGTTGGTAGAGTAAACTTTTGAAATATCAGTATCATAACAATATTAAAACTTTTAATTTTATAACCATAACAGTATTCGACATAATATATAAGCAGATAATGTTAAAATAGCTTCTGTAATAACAAAGATAGGGAGTTTACGATGAGAACTACAGAAGGAAAACAAGTATCAATTGATTTTTTGGAGACTGAACGGGAAAGACTGTGCGAAATAATCGAAGAATATAGTTTTAATTTAGGCAGGCCGGAAGTTTTGGCTGCAAGTGAGCGAATGGATGCCATTGTGCTTTATTGTTGTCGAAAGCACCAGGCTAAGAAAAAGTATTCAAGAGCAAATTTCTAATTGTGACATTTTTCCTAAACAATAAATTGTTAAATTCCTCCAAGGATTTGCTTGTGCATTGATAAAAGGAGACAGGTCGCCATAAAAAGCGGGCCTGTCTTTTTTGCTTTAGAAAACTTAAATCCCCTTATTGCATTATAAAAAAATATAAGTTATTTAGGGTTTGAGCGGTTGACAAGTAAAATATTACCGGTTATTATTTAACTGTATGAACTGTATTATAACTAGTAATACAGATGGGAGGTGCAGGTGGACTGATGTTCCAATTAGACTTTAGAGATAGACGGCCCATCTATGAACAGATAAAGGATAACATCAAAGAATTAATTATCAGCGGTATATTGAAACCGGATGAGAGAATCCCATCCATCCGAGAATTGGCCCAGACTCTCACCATTAATCCTAATACCATTCAAAAAGCATATAAGGACCTGGAGGCGGAAGGGTTCATTTACTCCGTGCGTGCCAAGGGCAATTTTGTTGCACCGATTAATACCGCTGCCAACCAGGCTCGGCGGGATGAGTTGATGCGCGAACTGGAAAAAGTTTTAGCTGAAATGGTTTATTTGAATGTTAGCAAGGAACAGGCAATTGCCGTGGTGCAAAAGGTTTATGAGAAGAGGGGGGAAAATCGTGATTGAGGTAAAAAATTTAAGCAAAACTTTTGGCAAATTAAAAGTTCTGGACGCTCTCAACATCAATGTGCAGGAAGGATCGGTGTACGGACTCCTCGGTCCCAATGGCTCCGGAAAAACCACGTTGATCAAGCACCTTACCGGTGTTTATCGGGCGGACGCAGGAACTGTAAAAATAAATGGCGAGCCTGTCTATGAAAATCCCGGGATCAAGTCCACGATGGTCTATATTCCCGATGATCTGTATTTCTTTTCTCAGTACAATATCAATGAAATGGCCAAATTATATGCGCGCATTTATCCAACCTGGAACCAGGAAAGATTTGAGCTCTTAAAAAAGGTGTTTCCCATTGAACCGAAAAGAAGAATTATCCAGCTTTCCAAAGGAATGCAAAAACAGGTGGCCTTTTGGCTGGGGATCAGTCTAATGCCTCGAGTGATGATATTAGACGAACCGGTGGACGGTCTCGATCCGGTAATGCGCAAAAAAGTATGGAATCTCATCCTGCAGGATGTAGCAGAACAACAAATAACGGTATTGGTTTCATCTCATAACCTGCGGGAATTGGAAGATGTCTGCGACCATGTGGGGATTCTCCATAATGGGAAAATTGTCGTGGAAAGGGAACTGGATAATTTAAAATCCGATATTCATAAATTGCAGGTCGCGTATAGCGGGGAAATCCCCCACGATCTATTGGCGGAGGCAAATGTTCTGCATCGCTCGCAAAATGGCAGTGTTCTCCTTTATATTGTTAAAGGAGAAAGGGAAAAACTTCTATCTCATGTTCAGGCGACAAATCCTGTCATCCTAGATGTGCTTCCTTTAACGCTGGAGGAAATATTTATTTATGAGCTGGGGGGGATGGGTTATGAGATTCAAAACATCCTTATTTAATAAAGGTTTGTTCTTTAGCGATCTTAAACGTTTCTGGTGGGTAAGCTTTCTTTATGCTATTGTTTTATTTTTTAACCTTCCTTTCAATCATCTCATGCTTGGTTCCCGGGAAATGGATGAATGGCAGGTGAAAATGCTCCAAAGGTCTTTGGATTTTTCCGGAGGCGCCAATGAGTTGCAAATTCTTTTGATTTTAGTTGTACCGGTGGTTTTGGCCACCCTCCTCTTTAAATATCTGATGACAGCCAGGTCGACGGCGATGATGCACAGTTTGCCATTTACCAAGAAGGCTTTATTCATCACCCATAGCAGTGCCGGGCTTTTTTTACTGGTGATACCCGTTATTTTTACCGCCATTGTCATGATGGTATTGCAGGCTGTGACATTTTTACAACAATACTATACACTGATTAATGTTCTGACTTGGTTGGGCTATACTCTGCTCTTTTCTCTCCTGGTTTATGCCGCAGCCGTCTTTGTCGGCATGTTCACGGGAAACTCTATTGCTCATATTGTTTTTAATTACATTTTTCATATTCTCCCGCTGGGATTGTTTTTCCTAATTAATTTTACCCTCAAGCAGATGCTTTACGGGTATCCGTACCTGGATATCAGAGGTTCTTTTCTGGAAAACCTGCCTATTGTAATGTTGGTTGATGGGAGAATCAACGGCGCATTTACCGCCGGCCATATTGCCGGGTATCTATTTGGAACAGTAGTATTATTTGTTTTGGCATATTATCTCTATAAGATTCGGAAAGCTGAAGCAGCAGGTGATCTTGTCGCTTTTCCCATTATTCGTCCTGTTTTTAAATATGGAGTGACTTTCAGTTTTATGCTTTTAGGCGGGGTCTACTTTTCGGAAATATCCCAGGGTGACTTTACCATAATGATGCTGGGATATGTCATCAGTTCCCTCTTAGGATACTGGATAGCGGAAGTGCTGGTACAGAGATCCTTAAAGGTGTGGGGGGCTTACAAGGGATACCTTCTTTATGCCGCCATCGTAATTGTCGCAATAGGTGTCATAACCGCTGATGTCACCGGTTATGAGCGTCGTGTCCCCGCCCCGGACCAGGTGGAGAAAGTATATCTTGCCCCCGGTTTATATGCTTGGATTAATCGGGATGAAAAAAGCGTTGATATTAGTAACGGGCAGGAAATCACATATTATTCAACGGCATATATGAGTGGGCTGTATCAGTTTCAGACAGCAGAAAACATTGAAAAAATGACGATGCTCCATAAACAATTGACGGAGGACCCCCATAAAATGGAAGGTCCGCAACGATATATTATTTATAGCCTAAAAAACGGGAAGACAATGATTCGCCAGTATCCCATTGATGAAAAGCACTATGCCCGGGAACTGAAACCGATTTATGAGTCGATGGAATACAAACAGGCGAGATTTCCGGTGCTGACTCAAGATTTAGCTGAAATCAAAATGATTGAAATTGATGATGATCGAACACCCAAAGAGGGCGCCTTACTTGTGGATAATGCTCAAATTGCAGAGTTCATAGAGGCTTTACGCCAAGATATAGTAGAAGCCACCTTTGAAGATTTAATTAGAAATAATAGAAATTATGTCAGCATTGAAATTACCTCTACTAAAGAAAAATCGTACCACTATGTTCTGGATGAAAACTACCGGCATGTCATAGACTGGCTGAAAAATGAAAATTTGTATGATAAAACAATTCTTCTGCCGGAAGAGATTGAGTCTGCTTCCTTGGAAAAGGAGATTATCCTTAAAGACGATGGTAGGACGGTTATCTATGCGCCCGAGCGCAAAAAGGTAGAAATTAACGATCCTGAGGTAATCAAGGAACTGTTAAATGCTTCCGCAGCTTACCAATACAAACGGGGAAGTGAACCGTTGATTGTGATTTTCTCAATGACGGGTGGTTTCGGTCGGCATCAGTTCTCCGCTAATATTAATGATGATATCATTGTATCCGAAAAATTAAGAGGGTATATTAATCAACTGAACAGTATGTAAGCTGCTATTCCTCAACTGAATAGGGAAGAGGATTGGTTGAGTGTCATGGTAATTGAATTTAGATTACGCCCGGGGGTGAGTGAGAGTGAACGGGATCAGGGAAATAATCAATTGTATTAATGGTGAACAAACTCTCGTCTATAACCTAGCCTATCGATTAACAGGGGAAGAAGAGAGGTCGGTGGAACTGATTTCCCGGGCGGCATCTCGTTTGGCTGAGAAAGGTTTTAACAGGGACTGTACTTACCAAGAGGTTTTAAGCCAAATCTGCCGGGAGTATCTCAGCGCACCGTCTAAGGGCCGTCCAAGTCTTAACAGACAGTGCTCCCCGGGGGAAGTGATCCTTGCCATGCTGCCTCCCCGGGAAAAAACTGCCTTGGTGCTCTATGATGTTTTAAGACTTCCTTTACAGGAAACAACCATTATTTTCGGAGAGCCGGAAAGTGTTTTCCGTCCCCTGCTCTACCGGGCACGAAATCTATTCAAAACCCATTGGATTGCCGGGTTAGACAGGGGAGAAAAGGCACGCAGACATTGTATCTAATAATGAAAGCCTGACACTGAAAAATTGGTGTCGGGCTTTTCTCATACTATCAGAATGCAACTAAGGCTTCCCGCCTGCGTCAAAGACTTGGCTTAAGCCTAGTATTAGTTGTTTGCAATGAAATTTTACTTTTTTAGTGCCCTTAAAAGAACCCTTAAAGGAATTAACAGTTATGATGTTAAATACTGTGAAGGTAAGAAACATTTGGGATTAGAAGAAAGGGTGTGGAAGTAGCGGAACAAACCTTTTACCTTAGGGAAAAAGGGGACGGCTGGAGAATAATTGATGTTTTACCGGTGCGAACGATCCAGTGAGAAACAGGGGAAAAAGAAAAATTATTTCTTTTCAGAATGGGAAAGAATAGTTATTATTAGAGAAAGTGCAACTGCTGCAAGGAGGATGGCTTGATGCCGGAAAAAAGAGAGTGGCATTCTTTAAAGATCGAGGAGGCCGCGCAACAATTAAATACTGATCTCAATCGAGGATTGGACCGGGGGGAGGCGGAAAGCCGCCTAAAAACCCACGGCCCGAATACGCTCAAAGAAGCTCCTCCCCGGAGCCTTTTTTCAATGTTTATCGGCCAGCTGAAAGAAGTGCTGGTGTTAATATTGATTGGGGCGGCGATTGTTTCCGGTGCGCTGGGGGAATGGGCGGATGCCATTGTCATTTTAGTAATCGTCCTCTTAAATGCTCTGTTGGGGGTCTTTCAGGAAAGTAAGGCGGAGCAGGCCCTAAAGGCTTTAAAAGAGATGACAAAAAATATGGTGAAAGTTCTTCGGGAAGGACAGGTAACCCAAGCCGATGCTGTCAGCCTGGTTCCCGGTGACATTGTCCTTCTTGATGCCGGAGATTCCGTCCCAGCCGACGGACGCTTGATTGAAGCCGCTTCTCTCCGGGTGAATGAAGCAGCTTTAACGGGGGAATCGGTGCCGGCGGAAAAAAATCTCAACCTGATTGAGGGGTCAGATGTCCCGGTGGGGGACAAAAATAATATGGTTTTTATGGGCACCATCGTCACTGCCGGGCGAGGAAAAGCACTGATCACCCAAACCGGGATGAAAACGGAGATTGGCCGGATTGCCGGGATGTTGCAGGAAGAGTCACCGGAATTAACACCGTTGCAACGTCAACTGGCCTCATTTGGGAAGATCCTGGGGCTGGCTGCCGGGGTAATTGTGGTGGTGGTGTTTTTGGCGGGACTTCTCCGGGGAGAAGATTTAGGGGAAATGTTTATGACAGCGATTGCTTTAGCGGTAGCTGCCATTCCGGAAGGGCTGCCTTCTGTGGTGACCATTGTCCTTGCCCTCGGCGTGACCCGGATGAGCAAAAGAAATGCCATTATCAGAAAGCTCCCTGCTGTGGAAACATTAGGGGTAGCGACATATATTTGCTCCGATAAGACGGGAACGCTCACCAAAAATGAAATGACCGTGACTGCTCTTTATGTCAATGAAGAATTGATTCAGGTGAGCGGAACAGGTTATCGACCGGAAGGAGAGTTCTCTAAAGGCGGGGAGACGCTTAATCCGGTCAATGACCGGAATCAGCAATTGCTACTTCTAGGCGGCCTGTTAAACAGTGACGCCCGCCTGGAAACATCAGGAGACAGTCACAAAATAACCGGGGACCCGACAGAAGGGGCATTGGTAGTAGCTGCAGCGAAAGCCGGTTTCGATCGAGGAGATATGGAAAAAAAATATCCCCGGCGGGCGGAAATTCCTTTTGATTCCGACCGGAAAATGATGACCACCTTTCATCAGATGAACGAAGGAATTTATTCCTTTACCAAAGGAGCTCCTGATGTGGTTCTAAGCCGCTCCAAAGAGTTTGCTGCCTTAAAAGAAACAAAACTGCTGACGGAGGAAAGCCGGACTGCTTTATTAAAGGTTAATTCCCATCTTGCTTCCCAGGGACAGCGGGTATTGGCGCTGGCCATGCGCAAATGGGAAAAGATTCCCGAAAACCCAACTCCGGATACTGTAGAAGAGAATTTAACTTTTCTCGGTTTTTTTGCCATGCAGGATCCGCCCCGCGCGGAAGCAAAGGAAGCGGTGGCAGTAAACCGGCAGGCTGGAATCAAAACGGTGATGATCACCGGCGACCACCAAGACACGGCACTGGCTATTGCCAAGGAACTGGATATCTGGCGGGAAGGGGACGGTATTTTTACCGGCACCCAGTTAGAAAAAATGAGTGAAGAAGAATTAAAAAAAGAAGTTACCCGGACCACCGTTTATGCCCGGGTTTCGCCGGAACATAAGCTAAGAATCATTGCCGCTTTAAAAGCCCATAACCATGTGGTGGCGATGACCGGTGACGGGGTGAACGATGCTCCGGCCTTAAAGAGAGCGGATATCGGTGCAGCGATGGGTATTACCGGGACTGAGGTGGCCAAGGAAGCTTCGGATATGGTGTTAATGGATGATAATTTTGCTACAATCGTTAATGCGGTGCAAGAGGGAAGGACCATCTACAGCAATATCCGCAAATCTATCCAGTACCTTTTGTCCTGCAACACCGGAGAAATTGTCGCCATTTTTTCTGCTATTATTTTAGGTTTGGGCAGTCCCTTAACCCCTATTCAGATTCTCTGGCTGAACTTAATCACAGATGGTCCGCCGGCACTGGCCTTAGGATTGGAACCGGCGGAAAAAGG
>JBMNTN010000015.1:0-39668 GCA_050945755.1 Bacillota bacterium
TCTGACCAGAGAAATCAGAGAAGCATCCGCTATTGCCGTGGCAGATGAAGATTATATTGAATTAAATGTTCCCAACAGTACTTTTTCTCAGGTGGTTTCGGTGGCCTACCGGTATGATGGGGCAGAGCAGGAGTTGGAACGGAAGGGCCCAGATGATTCTTCTTTTCAACCTGTGGCAAAGAGAATTAAGGATATAAATTTTACTTATTTGGGGAGCCCATATAAAGCTGTAGAAATTTGTTTGGTGGGAGTCAGAAAGGATGGGCAGGAAGTGGTCATGCACTCAAAGGTGACAGTGCGATCTTTAAGCAGGTAAGGTGAAAGTGATGAATGAAAAAGGATCCACCGTGGTGCTAGTGACATTTGCCATGATGATTGTTTTTCTTCTCGGTACCGCCCTGGTTAATACGTCACGGGTGGAATTTCTCACTTCCCAAAATTATGCCGACGAGGTGAAAGCCTATTATATTGCTGAAGCAGGCATGGAAAAAGCACTTGCTATGCTGCGCATGGACCAATCCCTGTTAAAGGAAATTGTGAGCATGAACGTGGGAAGTTCCAAGATATTGCCGGTTGGGGAGGATTTTGGGGAAGGCAGTTTTCGTGAAGTGCCGGTCAAAGTAACTGAGAAAAGCGATTCTTTCTGCACAATAGAACTTGAATCTGTGGGAAATTTAAAGAGGGCGGAGAGAAAAGTACTGGTGCAGGCGAAGATTTTTTATGATAATATCCTCTTTTTTGAAGAGGGAATCAGCATTGGTTCCGTCGCCGGTAAAAAAGGAACGATAACGGGGAGCGAGGATATTATGGCTGACTTTACTTTCCGGGACAAAGTTGTGATCAAAACTTGTACGATTGAGGGTAATGTCAAGGGTTATGATGTTGTGGTAGAAAATTCTGCCCGGGTTAAAGGGAATGTGGAATATGTTAATTCAATTTCCGGAGAAGCCAATATTACAGGGACGGTCACTCAAATAGACAGTATCGACATTGACCCCTTACCGGTGATTCCCTCGGAGAAGTACCTAGCGGTCGCTCGGGAATTGGAAGAGGTACCAGGCAGTAAAGTTTTTCCGGGTGGATATTCGGGTGTTTTTGACCTTACCGGTAAAGAATCGGGAATTTACTTTATCGATGGCCCCCTCACAGTAGAAGGGACATATACCGGAAAGATCACGGTGGTGGCTACCGGCAACCTCACCATCGGTGGCGGTGGAATCAGGACTTTAGACCGGACGAAAAATGTCCTGACGCTGGTATCCTATAGTAATATTTTAGTGGGAAACAGTTACGTAGAGGGATTGCTTTATGTGACACCGGAAAATGGTGCGGAGGGAAGGCTGTACCTTAGCGGCAGCGGCACAATGATTGGTGCCGCCATCGCCGATGTTTTGGATATTAACGGTAATGTCCAACTGCAATTTGATGCCGGTTTAGCGGCTCAGTCCGCGCCGGGTGTTCCGGCGGAAATTCAGATTAACTACTGGAGGGAAAGTCGCGATATTTTCTAAAAACGGGAAGGGTAAAAAAATGGGGAAAAAAATACTTTCCATGAAGAAAAATTACATAGGGGTAGACATAGGTGCTCGTAACATTAAGATGATTGAAATAAAGCCGGGCACACCCCGAAAAATTTTAGCCGTGAGCAGTCTGCCTACTCCTTTGGAAGCGGTGGAGGGGGAGACAATTGTCAACAGCAGTGCTTTAAGCAATGCATTACGCAGAGGGTGGCAACAGCTGGGTACCACAACCCAAGAAGCGGTTACCACAGTCTCTGGGAAAAATATTATTACCCGTTATATTAGACTTCCTAAAATGAGTCCGAAAGAAGTGGCATCAACTTTGAAATGGGAAGTGGATAAGTACATTCCTGTTACTGAGGAAAAAGAAATGATTGTGGAGCATCAGGTTTTAGGGGAACTGAGGGAAAACGGCGCTGCCCAGCTTAATATATTGTTGGCGGCTGTACCCCGGAAATTAATTTATGCCCTGTATGAAGCATTTCAACAGGCCGGCTTGACATTAACAGCGGTGGAAATTGCCCCTCTTTCCTTGTGGCGCAGCCTGGGAACCCATGTCGGTGCTGTTACTAGTCAAGTAGTACCGCAGGAAGAAGCCTTTTTCGTCCTGGACATCGGGGCAAAGGGATCAAGTTTTGCCGCTTTCCAGGGGGAGAATCTGAAATTTTCCCGTGACATTCCCATTGGCGGCGATGTGATAACAGAATCTATTGCTGCCGCGGTGGGATTGGAATTTGCTGCTGCTCAGGAGATCAAAGAAAAAGAAGGGGGGCTTTTTGCCCCGGATTTGTTGAACAGCCTTCCGGAAGAAAAAGTCCGGCTGGACAGATATATTAGAAAAGGGATGATGCCTCTCCTGGGGGAAATCCATCGTTCCGTTAATTTTTACTGTAGCCAGTTTGAATCCAGTCAACCTCAGGCACTGGTGTTATCCGGGGGAACGGCAAAGCTGCCGGGAATTAGGGATTTCCTTGCCCAGCAACTAGAATTAACCGTTGCCTTGGGGCTGCAGGATTTTCCCTTAACGGAGCAGTATCAAAAATTCCGTTTTGGAGAGTCAAATTGTCTTGACCCTGCTTTTGCCGTAGCCGCAGGACTTTCTTTAAGAGGGGTGGAAGCATGAGTAAAAGCATGAGTAAAAGCATGAGTAAAAGCATTAATCTCCTGCCGGCCGAACTGCGCCAAAGTGCGCGGACAGAAGTACGAGGTTCCTTAAAACGGATTATCGTCATGATTGTGGCGTTGGGAACGGTCCTATTTTACGCAGGCTTTTCCGTCTGGACATTTTACCTGGGAAAGGCATTGGAAGATACGAGAACCCAGATGGATGAAATTAGACCGCGTCTTGTCCAAGTTAACAAGATCAAAGAAGAAAATCAGAACTTGAAGGCGGAAATCGCCGAGTTGGAAAAAGTCAGTCAGGACAGAATGAGCTGGGCCTCTGTTCTTCAGGATATAAATAGGCACCTGCCCCAGGAGATGTGGATCACTCATATGGCTACGGAAAAGGAAGAGAGAATCCGCGTTAAGGGTATTGCCATGAATATGGCAGAGGTGGGGGTATTTCTCTACCAGCTTAATCATCTGCCTTATTTCTCAGAGTTTCTTTTGGAGAAAGCTACGGAAATCAAGATGGGTGATATCTCCTGTACGGAATTTTCCCTTTTGGGTACTCTGAGCAAAGGGGGCGATTAAGGTGTTGGAAAAGTTGTCTAAAAGAGAAAAAAATTTAGTGTTTCTTTTAATCGGCGTGGCCCTTGCCGCTTTGTTATATACAGTCATTATTGAACATCAGCTTCCTTATTATCGAAACGCTAAAGAGAATCTGGAATTGGAAAGACGGGCTTTAGATGAAGGGATGGAAAGTCTCAGGGGAGCAAAAGACATAGAGGAAAAAAACAAAGAGTTGGTAAATAAGCTGGCAGAGGTCCAGCAGTCTTTTAATAAAGAAGTGCAAAGCGGCATTAATTATTATTTTATCGGTAAGCATGCCATTGATCAACATGTGATTGTCACAGAGGTGGCACCCCTCCCTTTAGGAGGGGGAAACAATTATATTACATTGCCTCTGAATGTGAAAGTAAGGGGGCTCTATGAAAATGTGCTTAAGTATATCCAACTGGTAGAGCAGGATATGCCCAATACATCAGAATTACGCAGCCTGGAAATGAAGCCGGTGGAAGGCGGGGAAAACATGAAGGGAGATCTTCCTTTGATTGAAGCCGGTTTTAATATAGTTACCTATGTGACAAAATCTCCTCAATCACTGCAGCTGGCTCAGCAATTTCCTTTGGGCAGGTTCGACATTTTTGCACCGCTGGTCGATCTGCCTGACCCTAAAGTGTTGCCGCAAGAGGAAGAAAGCAATTCAGTAATAGTCCCGCCGGAGGCGGCTGACGCTGAAGAAAACCCATCGGTAAGTCCACCTGCTGATCATGATGTTCCTCAGACTGCCTTCCCCTTGAGAACTTATACCAATGAAAAGGAACCTTACCGGTTTCCCCAAAGACTGGACAGAGAAAAAGAAGGAGGGATGTGACTTGAGCAGAATTATTGGCCGTGCCGCGCTCCTTGCTGTGTTGTTGATTGTGATTGGGAGTTTTTCTGCTGATGGTGCGGGAGAATCCCTGATAAAAAAAATAATTACTTTCAGTCAGGATATTAAGCTGTATATTGACAATCGCCAGGTGTCGGGAGAGATACCTTTAGCTTTGACGGAACAGGGTAAAGTGATGGTCCCGGCTCGAGAAGTTTTTCAGGCTCTGGGGATGAATGTTGTCTGGGATGGGAAAAATCAGGCCATTCATGCTTACAGTAAAGCAGGCAGTGTGACTCCGGCAAAGCCGTCTGATCGTAAAGATGAGTTTTCCTGGCTGGAGGATATGACGGTGATTAGAAATGTAGGACCGTTTTTTCGTCAACAGGGGCAAAAATTTATGCTCGCTGCCGGAGGACATCAACATGGCATTGCCGTTGCACTGGGAGAAAATAAAGAAGCTGAGGTTACGGTGCGCACCGACGCCAATTATCGCGGAATTGAAGGTTGGCTGGGCGTAGAAGACGAAACGATGAACTCCAGCGGCGCCTATGTCCTGACTATCTATGCCGATGGAAATAAAATTTATGAAAGCAAACCGGTGTTGCCTGCTACCTATCCTCATTATGTCAGCTCCAATTGGACCGGAATTACCAGTGCATTAACAGTTAAATTTAACGTGAAGTGGATTGACAGCGGTTGTGTCGGTGATTACAAAGGGTTGACAGCTGTGCTCGCCGATTTTAAACTGATCAAAAAATAGTTGATTCGGGTGCCTGACACCTGCTGTCAACTTATTGTTATAGAGTTATTAAACGCAAATAAAAGTGATTGTACACCGGAGACATGGTATAATAACGCCTGAAGATTCCTTTTTTAACCTAAGGAGGAAATGTTGTGCGGCTCAGGCTTGTATTCAGCAGTATTGGAAGGCTTTTATTAATTATTGGGGGGAGTATGGTTTTCCCCCTTTTGTGGTCTATATATTATCATGAACCGGATGTTTTTCCGATACTTTATGCCATGTTGATCACACTTACCGTCGGAGGAATTCTCAGTTTTTTATTAAAATCAAAGGAAACGGTTCGGCAAAGGGAAGGTTTTGCTATCGTAACTTTAGGATGGGTGTTTGCTTCCATCTTTGGCGCCCTTCCTTATATGTTCTCCGGGACATTTACTTCTTTTACCAATGCTTTTTTTGAAACCATGTCCGGGTTTACAACTACCGGAGCCAGTGCCCTCCCTAATATCGAAGTGTTATCCCATGGCATTATGTTCTGGCGCGCGATGACCCATTGGTTGGGCGGCATGGGGATTATGGTGCTGTTTATTGCTATCCTCTCCCAAATTGGGGGAGGGGGTATGCAAATGTTCAAAGCGGAAGTTCCCGGTGGTCGGCTTACAGAAAAAATTAAGCCCCGGATGCAGGAAAGCGCGAAAATTCTTTGGGCGACATATGTAATTTTATCTTTGGTGCTGGTAATTCTTCTTTTAATAGGCGGTATGAGTTTCTTTGATGCCTTATGCCATTCTTTTGGGACGATGGCAACAGGAGGCTTTTCCACCAGAAGCCAAAATATCGGATACTATGACAGTGCCTATATTGAATGGGTATTAATTATTTTTATGTTTGCTGCCGGAACCAATTTGGCATTGTACTACCGGGCGATCACGAAAAGGACAAATAGTTTTTGGCACAGTGAAGAGTTCAGATTATATTTCTTCATCATCCTTGGCAGCACATGCTTAATTTTTCTCAATCTGCTGCTGAATAAGCCGGGTGGTTTAGGGGAAAACTTTCGGTCTGCGGCTTTTCAAGCGGTTTCTATGGTTACCACCACCGGATTTGCCAGCGCTGACTTTAATCAATGGCCGGCCTTTTCCAGAATCATGTTAATGCTCTTAATGTTTGTCGGCGGTTGTTCCGGGTCTACCGGAGGATCAATTAAAGTTGGCCGGCTGCTTATTCTTTTTAAGCATACTACTGTGGAGATATTTAGACTGGTTCATCCCCGCAGTGTGAGATATTTGAAAATAGGCAATAAAAATATCCAAGATTCTGTCGTGATTAATGTCATGCAATTTTTCTTTTTGTATATCATGATTTTTTTTGTGGGAACCGCCATCATGGGCGCATTAGGTTTGGATATTATTGAAGCGATGACATCTGTGATTGCTTCCTTATGCAATGTAGGATTTGGCTTGGGAGGTGTAGGGCCTACCGGCAGTTTTGCTTTTATCCCGGCAGCCGGAAAATGGGTATTAAGTTTCCTGATGTTATTGGGGCGATTAGAAATATACACGGTGCTGGTTTTATTTTTGCCTGAGGTTTGGAAGAAATCATAATTTTTTTTTCAACCCTCAAGAAATAATTATTTATGCCGAATATATAAGCGTAGACAACATAACCTGTTCGATAAAGGCAAACCCGGCGTAAGCCGGGGACGCAAAGCCACGGGCCTTAAATTCATGTTTAAGGAAGCCGGGTTACCGAAGAGTGGGGGTGTTATTTATGCTGCACCAACTCTGTTTGGAAACCAGACAGAGTTTTTTGTTTTTTAGAGGAAATGATAAATTCTTGGGTGCAAATTAATGACAGCATCTGATATACCAATTTTCATTAAAAAGTATGATCATCGTTTCCGAAACAAATAAAGGAGGTTTACTACTAATCATGAAGGGGTTTAACAAACTATTTCTCGTCCTGCTTGCCTTATTTCTTGTGATTGTTTTACCTGTTTTCGATCCGGTAGGTGAAGAAAGCAAGGGTAAAGCGGAGGCGGAAAACCCATGGACTCTCCAGGAGAGTGAATTAATTGAGGAGCAGAAGGCTATTGCTGCTGCACTGGGAGAAGCAAAATGGCGTTTGGCACAACTGGAAGAAGAATATGAAGCAGCCCTTTTATCAGGGGACTCTGATGAAATCGGTTGTCTTTTGGATCAGATAGCGACAGAAAAGTCTAATATCTCCATGATGGAGAGAGAAATGAAAAATATGATGAAAAAAATGAATCAGGGCGTCGTAATTTAACATGATTTTTTCCTCTCGTCATATACCTTAATTAGAAGGTATCTGTTGGGAGGGAGATCCTTGTACTGTTTTACTTATGCCCATAACATTAATTGCATTTTTAATGAACTGCTCTTGTGGAGTGAAATCTCCAGTGAACATCCTGTTTTTATCACGACGGTGGCCGACCTGACAAACAAAAATTTAAGCGCAGAGATTCGAGCTAAGCTGAGAGATGTGACAGAAATGTTTTCCAATTTTAGGGATAGGGTAGAATCTGCACGGCAGGATATATATTACAGTCCCTATTATTATTACAGCCATGTGCAAAGTATCAGGGAATTGATAGAAGAATTTCTGCGTCATGACAGTTTCTTTTTAGCGGTTTTGCCGGAAGTAAAAGAGTATGGGAAAGAAGATAGGGTTTGGCAGGAATTATTGGAGCATATTACAAAAGAGCAGCAGTTTATGTATGAACTATTTCAGAATTTAAGGGGTCAGCTGGGTATGTTTCCCCGTACCTGACCAAGGACAATCTAAAATTTATCACATACTATGAAGCTGCTGGGGAAAAACTGAAAAAAGCTCAATCTGGAGGAGGTGACAACCAGTGACGGTCGGTGACCAGATGGAACAGGCCATTGCCAGTATTCAGAGCGCTTCAGCCAATATGAAGCAGTTTGCCCAGCAGACAATGGATAAACAGGCGCAGCAGACATTCCAGCAGCTTTCCCAGACTATGGATGATGCTCTTACCACTTTGAAAGGGAGACAGCAATATATCCAGGAACAGGAACCCCAGTACAAGCAATAACCGGGGTTATTTATAAAGAGACAACCTGAAGAATTTAGGGTTGTCTCTTTATTCCTCCGGATAAGCAGTTATCCTTTTACTCTTTAACCCAAACTTCACATCCCTGAAAAGGGTTAGCCGTGCCCAGGTAAAGCCTGCGGCCGGCAGGAAGAATGTTTCTCAGTCCGTAGTTGCATGGATTGCCCATTCCGTCAAGGGTCACTGGTTGCCAGACTTTGCCTGTACTTGACCGCCATAATTCAAAACCGAAGTTTTCCACCATCGAATCCAGAGATGAGGGCAAAAGCTCCAGGAGAGGGTCGAGGTAATACTCATTTAAAAGTTTTTTCAGGATACGCGGGTCGCTCACTTGATTAAACAGGTTCTTGACAAAATCCCGGTTTGTTTCAAAGAGTGAAGAAAGTAAGGGCAGGAGAAGGTTTGACCAGTTCCAGGTACCTAAATAAAATTCGTTGTTATATTCTTTTAATTGCCAGCAGTAACCTTGACTAATGTCACCGAAACCGGAGGGATACAAGCCTTTGTTGCGCCTGCCGGTAGTCGGTACTGTCGGGACAACGGGATTTCCGCCTACGATTACGTCCCAGCGGTCGTCGGGGTGGATTCTGATCAGGTCAAATGGTTTGGGTGGAATAAAATTTTTCTCCGGGTCAATACTGCTAATGGCAAAGGAGATCGCGGTACCGACATAAAGGTGATAGCGAAACACTCCCATGGTAAGAGGGATTTCATTTAAGGCATCACCGGCACCTTTATCTACGACCAGTGTCCAGTCATCAGTTTCCGGGGTTGGTCCATTGGTACGCCAAACTTCGAATCCTCCAACGGGAGCAGTGGCCACATAGATCCGCCCGTTATAGCTGATCATGGTGACAATGTGCCCGCGGGGATTTTTCTCCGGGTCACCGGCAGCACATGCCAATTGCCAACCTTCTCTTTGGGGATCGGAACTGACATAGATGGGAGTACTCTCTTCACCTAGAGCCACCATATAGAGTTTGCCGCGATGATTAATCATTGCTCTGGTCGAGTCTGCGTTAATATCCGTGACTAATGGAATCCAGTCTATGCCGTTTAGCGATTTTAATATGATCAGATTGGAGCCGTCGGTATAGCAACCGGCATAAAGAGCTGTTTCTCCTTCCGGTGTTGTATATGTAGTCATAAAGCGAAACCCGACAATGTCCAACTCTGCTGGGGCTTTGTAAACATTTTGCCATGTCTGGGAACCGTCTTTTTTGTAGCGCCAGATTTCTGCGTTCATATCCAGTTGCTTGGGCACAAAGGTTTCCGGAACCTGAAAACCTGGGATTAAACCGGATTGCAAGACGGAATAAACAATATTTCTACCTGTCCCGACATACAGATAATCCCCGAATTCCTCCATTGACCAGGCATAGTTGTTTTGCTTAGCGTTATCCTGGTCGTGCTTATCAAATCCGTTTACCGGGGTAATTTTTTTAAATCCGTGTGCCATATAGCTTTACTCCTTTCCAGATTGGTTCTATTATCGGTATATGAACAGTTGGCGGCATGTGTGAAAATTTATTTAAGCGTAAATACTAAACACCAAAGATGGGGCAAGAGGATAATCCCGGTTTATTAATGGCATAAGAAGGAACTTCTATAGATGTGTCGAATATAAGCTCTGAAAAAATAAAAATTATTTCTCCGAGTTATGGGCCCTAAGGTTAATCTACGGGCTGATAACCACGCTTAAAAATTTTAAGCAAACGGTAAAACTGGGAAACTGTTTTGCCCCCCCGTCTGGAAAGGAGGTAATGAGGTAGTAATATTAAGTGTTTAATCCAGTCGGTGACTGGATTTTTGTTTTTTATAAAACAAAAATGGCACATGGGGTAGAAATTGTTTTGAATGAAAAAAGGAGTGAAGAAATTGATTAAAAAGTGTTTTGCAAACAAATTCTCTTTATTGTTTTTGATAATGCTGTTAACATTAAGCATAGGTTTTGGATGTGCTTCTCAAGATGCGGAAAATCCTGCAGGAGATCAAGAACAAGGTACTCCTGAACAGGGCTCGGCTGACGCATGGACGGCGCCGGAAGGGATAGAAGGGGATATAATACTTGCTACCACTACCAGTACCGAGGATTCCGGACTGCTGGATGTCTTGATTCCGGCCTTTGAAGAAAAAGCTAATATCAAAGTAGATGTTGTGGCCGTAGGAACCGGACAAGCAATTCAACTGGGGAAAGACGGAAATGCCGATGTCATTTTAGTCCATGCCCGCGCATCTGAAGATCAATTTGTCAGCGAAGGCTTTGGCTCCAATGCTTGGGATGTGATGTACAATCAGTATTTGATTGTCGGTCCGGCAGATGATCCGGCGGGAATTAACGGGATGACAGATGCAGCCAAAGCTTTACAAACGATTGCGGAAAAAGAAGCGAAATTTGTCTCCCGCGGTGATGACTCCGGTACCCATAAGAAGGAACTGACACTATGGAAGAATGCCGATCTTGATCCTAACGGGACTGAATGGTATGTCTCTGCCGGTCAAGGAATGGGTGCTACCTTACGGATGGCGGATGAAATCGGAGGCTATACTTTAACCGACGAGGCAACTTTTATTGCTCAAGAAGATTTGGATCTAGTGGTGCAGGTGCAGGGGGATGAAATCCTCTTTAATCCTTACGGTATTATTAAAGTCAATTCTACCGAAAAGCCGGTTGCAGCGGATGCTTTGATTAGTTTTGTCACTAGCACGGAAGGCCAGAATATCATTAAAGACTTTCAGGTAAACGGAAAATCTCTGTTTGTACCCGACGCGCAGCAAAGATAAGGAGACTTCAATGTGGAAGGGACTTCTCCAGGTGTAATGGAAACAATAATACAATTATTTCTTGGTCAGGGAGACCTGTACGATATTATTTTTCTCTCTCTGAGGGTGTCTTTAACGGCAGTAGCACTGGGGATGCTTTTTGGCATCCCCACTGGTGCTTTTTTGTTTTTTGGCAGGTTTCCTGGGAAAAAATTGGCCGTCAATATTGTTTATACTTTGATGGGGCTTCCGCCGGTGCTCGCCGGATTAATTGTCTATTTGATTATTTCCCGCAAGGGCCCTTTGGGGGAATGGCAGCTTTTATTCACTCCGACGGCAATGATGATTGCCCAGTTTATTCTGGTGTTTCCTATTATTGCCGGCTTATCCATGGTGGCCATCAAAAGCAAGGCAGACCGCTATACGGAGGCAGCGGTCTCTTTGGGGGCAAATTCATGGCAGACGGCATTGACGGTTATTAAGGAAGCCAAAATTGGCATTTTCGGCGGTATTATTACCGCTTTTGGTCGGGCGATTGCCGAGGTCGGGGCGGTGATGCTGGTCGGCGGTAATATTGAGCATAGTACCCGGGTGATGACAACCGCCATTGTCTTGGAAACCCGCCGGGGCAATTTTGAATTGGCTTTAAGCCTGGGGGTTGTCCTTTTGGCTGTTTCCTTTATCACTAATACAGTGGTCCAGTTTTTTCAGCGTGAGGGAAAATAATGATGAATCAGTCTGTTTTAGAGCTTAAAAAAGTTGATAAAAAGTTTGGTAACCGGCAGGTATTAAAGGAAATCAGCTATCAGTTTTATCCTCAAGTGATTTATGGTTTAGTGGGACCTAGCGGAGCGGGGAAAAGCACGATTTTACGCATTCTTGATTTGCTGGAGGAGCCAAGCCAAGGAGAAATTTTCTACCGGGGGAAACCTGTCGGGCGCGGACGGAGTGAACGTCTTAAAGTGCGCCGGCGAATCGGGATGGTTTTTCAGCAGCCGGTACTTTTCTCCGGAACGGTTTTAGATAATATTTTTTACGGGTTAAAGGTACGGGGAGAAAAGTTTGGGGCAAACAAGGATAAATTAAAGGATATTTTAAAGTTGGTAGGACTGGAGGAAATGGAAAAACAGAAGGCGACCACCTTATCCGGTGGGGAGGCCCAGCGTTTGGCGTTGGCCCGGGTGCTGGTGTTGGAGCCGGAAGTTCTTTTATTGGATGAGCCAACAGCTAATCTTGATCCTACTAATGTGAATATAATCGAAAAGGTGCTGCTGGAAATTCGGGAAAGATTTGGCACCACCATTGTGATTGTCACTCACAACCTGTTTCAAGCCAAAAGGTTGGTCGATGAGATTTTATTGATTTATGACGGCCGGTTGGTAGAAGCCAAACCGGCGGAGGAGATGTTTCGCGCACCGGAGCATCCTCTCTCCCAGGCATTCATACGCGGGGAATTGGTTTTTTAAAAGTGCCTGCGCTCATTTATCTAATCTCGCAACGTTCCGCTTTAAAGCTTAATACCCTATGTCAACTAATTGCTGAAAGGTATTTAAGTTTTTTCGCTCCACGGGCTTCGGTCAATTAATTGTAAGAGCTCGGCCCTAAAAGGGATCGGCGCAAACTCGCTTTGCTCAAACAAGCGCCAATCCTATTCTTTTAGTGCCTGCGCTCATTTATCTAATCTCGCAACGTTCCGCTTCAAAACTTAAATACCTTTCAAAAAAGGGTCAGGCTTAAAAAGCCAGACCCTTTTCTATGGCTGGGGTAGCTGGATTCGAACCAACACATGGCGGATCCAGAGTCCGCTGCCTTACCGTTTGGCTATACCCCAATAAATAAAATAACGTGGTCGGGACGACAGGATTTGAACCTGCGACCACCTGATCCCAAATCAGGTGCGCTACCAAGCTGCGCTACGTCCCGCCAGCGCAGAAGTAATTATAACTAATTTATTTAGTGAAGTCAAGGGGAAGTGAACGGGAAAAATAGTCTCATTGACTTTAATAGGTGCCACCGTTATTATAAAAAGAGGGTTTAAATTATGGTGAAAAACTAATCAGCATGGAGGAGGTTATGGGTAAGGTTAAAATTGTTACGGACAGTACCGCATATCTTCCGGATGAAATGATTGAACATTTGGGTATTTCGGTTGTGCCACTACTGGTCAATCATGAAGAAGATAGTTTTCCAGAGAATCGGGATGGGGATTATCATTTGTTTTATACAAAGCTGGCCAACTCTGAGAAGGTTCCCACTACTTCTCAACCGCCAACCGGTGAGTTCTTTGAGAAATATCAACAGTTGACGGAAGACGGCTCAGCCATCATATCGATCCATTTATCCGGAGATTTAAGTGGTACCGTTCAATCAGCCCGGACAGCAGCAGTAATGCTGCCGGGGAGAGATATTTCCGTGGTGGATTCTCGCTTTACGGTTTCGGCGATGCTTCATATTGTCCAGGAAGCGGCGGAAATGGCAAAAGCCGGTTACTCGAAGGAAGATATCCTGGAAAAGATTAATTTTATGCAGAAGCATACCCGATTATTTTTTTTAGTCGAATCTTTGCAGTATTTACACCGAGGTGGGAGGATCGGCGGAGCGGCAGCGCTGTTTGGCACATTGCTGCAAATTAAGCCAATTCTCGTTGTAGATGAAGGAATGATTAAAGTATACCAAAAGGTACGGACCAAAGAGCGGGCGATGCAGGTCATTGCCGATGAGGTGGAAAGCGAAATAAAAAAAGGACGCTGCCAAGACTTCCGCATTGCGGTGATTCATGTTGATAACCCTGAAGGAGCGGAAAGTTTAAAGAGTCTTTTACAGCAAAAACAGCCTGAGCTAAAGCCTGATACCTTTTTTGTGGGACCGGTCATAGGCAGTCATGTCGGACCGGGAAGCATTGGGATATCGATCACACGCGTAGGACAGGACTCATGAATTTGAAATTATAAATGTGCTCAGACACATAAAAATTAAGTTAGATACTTATTTGGGGAGGCAGGAGAATGAAGCGGCTGATATTAGGAGTGTTTTTGCTGCAGGTAATGATTGTAGTTGCTTTAGGAATTCCGGCAGGAGGAGCGGCCAATGCTCAATGGTGGGATGAAGGTACCGGATTACTGGTTAAGCAGGAGAACCCCGCCAAGACGATTGAATCTTTTTTCCGGCTGATGGAAAATGACGGCTTTGATGCTGCGGTTCTTTTATTTACCGAGGAGGAAAGAGCATATTTAAGCGGAGATTCATTAAAGGAAAATTTTCAAAACACGCAAATAAATGGGTCTAAACTAATTAAAGTCTTTCCATCAAGTATCACCGGTACATATGCGGTTGTAGCCTCTTTAAGGACCATTGATTTTAAAAATGAAGGCGTCCAACCGGTGATTTCCTTTCATACTTTGGTAGAGAAAAACGGCAAGTGGGAAATTATTCAGTTGTTAAATAATGCAAATATCATGGATGTAAAACAGATTATTGAACGGGCTTTAGAAGTAAGTAATAGGGTTTTAAACGATCCACTAATGGAATTTGATCAAGATCAAAAGGCAAGTATTATCATGCAAGCTGAAATGGGTAGGCAAGTTTTGGCGCAAAACTTAGATCAATTAAACGAGATGTTAGAGTAGAATTTTTCTGAGTGCGATAAAAAGTTCGTTAATTATAGGCTCCCGGTTTTGAAAATTTGCTTTTCAAGCCGGGGGCCTATTTTTTTATACTTTTTTTCTAACTCTGCCATTGCTTGATTTCAAAAGTTTCCAGATCTTTTTTGAGGTTTATTAAAATTTTCGGGTTAAATTAATTTTATAAGTTATGGAAGTGCTCTCTGAGTCTAACAGGGGAAGAGGGCAACAAAGTAAACATTTCGCAACATATTAACCTTGTGATAAAGGGCGCAAGCAAATAGAATAAAAACAGAAACAGTGTCGTATAATGTCATGAAGTAGATACAAAAGTCGAAAATAGGCAAATTAATGATTTGTTACGACCTCATGAACAGTCTGACAATATCTGAAGGACATGAGAAAAGAGGTGTAAGGCCTGTGAAAATTGCTGTTTCGGGAAAAGGCGGCGTGGGCAAAACCACAATTTCCGCTTATTTTGTAAAGAAGTTTGCCGAAGAAGGATATCAAGTTTATGCAGTAGATGCAGATCCCGATCTAAGCTTAGGCACAGTTTTGGGATTGGAAAACAGCGCCATTGCCGGGTTAAAACCTATTGTTGATATGCGGGATGTCATTGCGGCAAAAAGCGGAGGAGGCGGTGCTTTTTATACTTTAAATCCTGATATTAATGATGTGCTTGATCAGTATTCCATTAGCATGGGGAAGATTAAGTTTTTCAAAATGGGGGCAGTAAAGCAGGGCGGTACTGCCTGTTATTGCCGTGAGAATTCCTTTTTAAATTCCTTAATGAATTCTCTTTTACTAAAAAAAGAAGATGTTGTTGTTCTCGACATGGGAGCAGGTATTGAGCATCTAACCCGCGGGACATCCAAAGGTGTAGATGCTATTGTTGTTGTTACCGAACCAACAAAAGTGAGTGTGCAGACTGCTTTGGTCGTGACCGATTTAGCCCGAGATTTGGGCGTGAAAAATGTCAAATATATCGGCAATAAAATCCGGCGACCGGAAGAAAAGGAGTTTTTAGAAAACAACCTGCCGCCAGGAGATATTGCGGGATTTGTCAGCTTTAACGAACAAATACTTGATGCAGCTCTTGGATTGGAGTTACCTGAAAACACTGGGCGGTTTGAAGAAGAAATGGATGAAGTTTACCGTAAACTAATTGACAGTTTAAATAGGTAATTCCTTATTTATATGATTAGCATTGACATTCTGAGAAGGAGGTTTAATGGTATGCCAAGATTTAGAGATGGAAATCTTAAATCACAACCGTCCCTTACCCGTAAGGAACGGATCAAGGACCCAAAGAATCCTAGGCGTAGTGTGGATCCTGCTGCTTTGGCGATGTTGGACAAGGCTAAGGAACAGGGAATTATAACTGCTTTTGATCGTTTTGCTGCCCAACAGCCACAATGTGCTTTTGGGTACGAAGGCATCTGCTGCCGGATTTGTTTCCAGGGACCCTGCCGGATTAAAGCGGAAGAAGGCCCAGGAAGCAAAGGCATTTGCGGTGCTAGCGCCTATACCATTGTTGCCCGTAATATAACGAGAATGATGGCTGGCGGTGCTTCCGCCCACTCAGATCACGGGCGTCATATCGCCCATGCTCTCTTACATGCTGCTGAAGGAAAGACTGCAGATTATAGTGTGAAAGATGAGGACAAACTAAAAAGGGTTGCCGAGCGAGTTGGAATCAACCCGGAAGGAAAGTCCATAAACGAACTGGCTAAAGAAGTATCTTTAGCGGCACTGGAAGACTTTGGCCGCCAGACTGATGATCCATGCCGTTGGTTGTATTCCTATATTACAGATGCTCGAAAACGAAAATTTGAAGATTGTAATATTGTTCCTACCTCAATTGACAGAGCTGTTGTGGCTATGCTGCACCAGACTCATGTTGGGGTGGATGCCGACCCGGTTAATATCATCTTCGGGGGATTAAAAACATCTCTCGCCGACTACACCGGGATGCACATTTCCACCGACCTTTCCGATATATTGTTTGGAACTCCAAAACCCACTGTTTCCGAAGCAAACCTAGGGGTACTAAAGGAAGATAAGGTTAACATAGTGGTACACGGTCACAACCCGCTTTTAAGCCAGACGGTTGTTGATGTGGCTCGGGAAATGGAAAGTGAAGCAAAAGCAGCCGGCGCCGCCGGGATTCAGATCTCCGGGATCTGCTGCACCGGAAACGAAGTATTGATGCGCTCCGGCGTCCCCCTTGCCACTAACTTTGCCTCTCAGGAACTGGCGATTATGACGGGTGCCGTTGACGCGATGGTGGTTGACGTTCAGTGCATTATGCCCAGTATTCGCAACGTAGCCGAATGCTTTAAGACAAAAATTGTTACCACCATGGATAACTCTAAGATACCCGGTTCTTATCATTTTGCTTTTGATGAAAATCATGCGGTGGAAAGTGCCAAAGGAATTATCCGGTTAGCGATTGAGACCTTCAAGGAAAGAAAAGGCAATGCATGTGATATTCCCCAAGTGAAAAGTAAAGTTGTCGCCGGCTTTAGCTTGGAAGCAATTTTGGAACTGTTCGCTTCAATCAATCCGGAGAAACCCATTAGCGTCCTCACCGATGCCATTGAAGCGGGAGAATTAGCTGGGGTGGCTTTGTTTGCCGGATGCAACAACTTGGAAGCTGTTCATGACCATGCCCATATCACCATTGCCAAAGAATTGGCGAAAGCGAATGTCTTAATGGTCGGTACCGGCTGCTCTGCTCAGGCTCTGGCTAAGGCAGGTTTGCTTGATCCCGCTTCTGTGGAAGAATATGCCGGTGACGGGTTAAAAAGCTTTTTGAAGAGAGTCGCTGATGCCAACAAAGATAAGTTGACAGATGGACTACCCATCATGTTCCATATGGGGTCCTGCGTAGATAACTGCCGTGCCCATGATCTTCACACCTTAATGGCAGAAGAGATGGGCGTAGATGTTCCCAAAGTTCCTTTCGTGGCTACCGCTCCGGAGGCCATGAGTGAGAAAGCGGTTTCTATTGCCGGTGCCCTTGTAGCCATGGGTGTTCCCACTCATGTGGGTACGCTGCCACCCATTGAAGGAAGCAAACTGACATATGGGATTGCTACCCAGATTGCCTACGACGTGTACGGAGGATACTTTATCTTTGAAACCAATCCGGAAGTAGCAGCAGAGAAACTGGTTGCCGCTCTGGACTACCGCACATGGAAACTTGGTATCCATCGAAACATGGCGGCAAAATACGAAACCAAGCTTTGCGAAAACTATTAAACAAGGAGAGGTAAGCTAATATCGAAAGGAGGAGGAAGGGTTTATGTCTCTGAACTTTGATGAGATATATGAAGGTGCGATCGAAGAAGGAAAAGAGCCTAAGAAAATTTTCCGACAAGCATATGACGGAGCTGTCATCGCAACCAGTTATGCAGAAATTCTCTTGAACCAGGCTATTAAAAAATATGGTGCCGACCACCCGATTCAGTATCCTGACACTGCTTACTATTTGCCGGTGATTAGAGCTTTAAGCGGTGAATCTGTGACGAAATTGGGAGATATACCGCCGATTTTAAACCGGAAAAGAGACCAGATTAAAGAAGAATTGACATTTAAAAATGCCCGGCTAGCCGGTGAAGCAACGGTTTATGCGGCAGAGATTATTGAAGCCTTAAAATATGTAGAAGGGGAAAGCCCCTATGTAGAGCCTTGGACCGGTTTTATCGGCGACCCGGTGGTAAGAAAATATGGGATTAAAATGGTTGACTGGACAATCCCTGGTGAAGCAATCATTGTCGGTCGAGCAAAAACACCGGAACTTGCCCAAAAAATTGTTTCCGATTTGATGGGTAAAGGCATGATGCTCTTCTTAAGCGATGAAATTATTGAACAGTTATTAGAGGTAAATGTCAAACTGGGTCTTGATTATATTGCTTATCCCTTGGGTAACTTTACCCAAGTGGTTCACGCCGCTAACTATGCGCTGCGTGCCGGGATGATGTTTGGTAATATTACCCCTGGTCATACGGAAGAGCAACGAGACTACCAGAGACGGCGGATACGCGCATTTGTTCTCCAACTGGGTGAACGGGACGAAGTAAAAACGGCAGCGGAATTAGGCTGTATCTATCTAGGTTTCCCGGTGGTGACAGACCAGCCGTTGGCTGAAGATGAAATAATTCCCGACTGGTATATTTCCGAACCTGATTATGACAAGATTGTGAAGATTGCCATGGAGATCAGGGGGATTAAGCTGACCAACATTGAGATCAATATTCCCATTAATCAAGGTCCTGCCTTTGAGGGTGAAACCATCCGTAAGGCCGACACCTATGTGGAAATGGGCGGTAGCAAAACAGAAGCTTTTGAGTTGGTCAGAATGGTTGGCCCCGATGAGATTGAGGACGGCAAAGTAACAGTTGTTGGTCCGGAAATGGACAGCGTAAAAGAAGGGGACAAGCTTCCTTTTGGTTTGATGATCGATATTTACGGCCGTAAAATGCAGGAAGACTTTGAAGGTGTGCTGGAGCGTCGGGTGCACTACTTTATCAACTATGGTGAAGGTTTATGGCACGTAGCCCAAAGAGACTTGTGCTGGCTGCGTATCAGTAAAGAAGCGGCGGCCAAAGGATTTATGTTTAAGGATTACGGGGAACTGCTGATTGCTAAATACAAAGCGGAGTTTCCGGCGATTGTGGACCGGGTACAGGTCACCATTTATACCGACCCTGAACAGGTGGCAGAAAAGCATAAAGTGGCTAAAGAAGTATATGCCCGACGTGATGCCCGCTTAAGAGAAATGACAGACGATAAAGTTGATACTTTCTATTCTTGCCTCTTGTGTCAGTCTTTTGCTCCGAACCATGTTTGTATTGTGACACCGGAACGGGTCGGACTTTGTGGTGCCGTGAGCTGGCTGGATGCGAAAGCTTCCTATGAAATCAATCCCACCGGGCCTAACCAGCCGATTTTGAAAGGGCCGGCAATTGATGAAGAAAAAGGAATGTGGCAGAGCTGTAACGACTATTTCTACACAGCATCTAACC
Source organism: Bacillota bacterium (assembly GCA_050945755.1). Taxonomy (GTDB): domain Bacteria; phylum Bacillota; class Dehalobacteriia; order Dehalobacteriales; family Dehalobacteriaceae; genus JAQVXR01. The sequence goes on from JBMNTN010000015.1 coordinate 19,312, forward strand.
GGACACTGGAAGAAGTAAATTTGTACACGATGATGGACAGGCCGATGACTTCCTGCGGATGTTTTGAAGCCATTATGGCTATTTTTCCAGAGGCCAACGGGATTATGATTACCACCCGTGAGCATACCGGGATGACTCCCTGCGGGATGACATTCTCCACGCTGGCCGGTTCCTGCGGCGGCGGTGTGCAGACACCCGGATTTATGGGGATTGGCCGCACCTATATTACCAGTAAAAAGTTCATTACGGCAGACGGCGGGATCGCCCGGATTGTCTGGATGCCAAAAGAATTAAAAGAATTTTTGCGTGAAGATTTTGTGAAAAGAAGCGTGGAAGAAGGCTTGGGAGAAGATTTCATCGATAAGATTGCTGATGAAACTGTCGGTACGACATCAGAAGAAATTCTTCCCTTCCTGGAAGAAAAAGGCCATCCCGCTTTGACAATGGAGATGATGTTATAATGTGCCCTGTCCGGTGGGGGGAAGTTACCTCCCCCGGCCGGATTTTGTCATAGACAGATGCAAAAAAAGAAAGGAGTTGTATTAAATGGGCTTAACAGGATTAGCAATTTTCAAACAGCTTCCCAAAAAGAACTGCGGTGAATGTGGAGTCCCCACATGTTTGGCGTTTGCCATGGCGCTGGCAGGCGGGAAGGCTTCCTTAGAGTCTTGCCCTTATGTGACGGAGGAAGCTAAAGAAGCTTTGGGTTCGGCTTCTGCTCCGCCCATCAAACTGGTGAAGGTGGGTTACGGAGATCATGTGGTGGAACTGGGTGACGAGACAGTGATGTTCCGTCATGACAAAACTTTTTATCATCCTACCGGTATTGCCTTTGAAGTGGAAGATACCCTTGATGACGCTGCCCTAACCGAAAAATTGGAGAAAATAAACGGCTTGGAATTTGACCGAGTTGGCTTACATTATACCGTTGATATGATTGCCGTGAAAAATGCTTCCGGGAATGCCGATACCTTTGCTAAAGTAGTAAATAAGGTGGCAGAATCTTCCGGATTAGCGCTGATTCTAATGTCTGATGACAGTGATGCCATGGCTAAAGCATTGGAAACAGTGACAACGAAAAAGCCGTTGGTTTATGCCGCCACAGCCGATAACTATGAGAGAATGACGGAAGTTGCCAAGAAATATGAAGCTCCTCTCGCTGTTAAAGCCGATAATTTGGATGAGCTGGAAGGCTTGGTGCAAAAAGTAGTTGCCCTTGGACATAAAGATTTGGTACTTGATCCTGGCAGCAGAAAGACAGTTGATGTACTGGCGGATTTAACTCAAATGAGAAGATTAACCATTAAGAAAAAGTTCCGTCCTTTTGGTTACCCGGTGATGGCTTTCACCACGGAAGATAAACCGATGGATGAAATGCTCCAGGCTCAAGTTTACGTATCCAAATACGCCAGCTTGGTGGTATTGAAAGCCGTTGAAAAAGAATATGTGATGCCCTTACTTACTTGGAGACAGAACCTCTACACCGACCCGCAGAAACCGATCCAGGTTGAGTCGAAGATTTATGAAGTCGGTGCAGTGACTCCCGATTCTCCTGTCTATCTTACTACTAATTTCTCCCTGACCTATTACAGCGTGGAAGGTGAAGTTGAAGCCAGCAAGATTCCGTCCTATATTATCCCCATTGACACTGACGGAACATCTGTTTTAACCGCCTGGGCAGCAGGAAAATTTGGTGGGGATAGAATTGCCGAAGTGATGAAGAGCCTAGGGATTGAAGAAAAGGTTAATCACCGGAACGTGATTATCCCGGGTTATGTGGCTGTTATTGCCGCAAAACTTAAAGAAGAATCAGGTTGGAATGTGATTGTCGGGCCAAGAGAAGCTGCCGGTATTTCCGGTTTTGCGAAAGGAAACTTTGCATAATAAGGATGAGCTTAATGAATAATTATTCTGTGGTTTTATTACCGGACAAGAAAACTGTTGAAGTAAAGCCGGGTACCGGCCTCCTAGAAGCAATCCAAAAAGCAGGTATCCCACTAAAGAGCACCTGCGGGGGGCAGGGAACCTGCGGAAAGTGTACCGTCAAAGTAATTGAAGGTAATGTTTCCGGGGGGATGGGAAATATTCCTGCCAAATTAAAAGAACAGGGGTTCATTTTGGCATGCACTGCCAAGGTCGAAGGTAATCTCAAGGTAGAGGTTCCGGCGGAATTCAGACTTCATGAACACCAAGTCCTCTTAGACGATGATGGGCAAGGCGTACTCAAAGAGAGAAAACTGGATCTTCTGCAAGGATTTGCCCAGACGCCGCCGGCTCAAAAGATTTACCTGGAAATGACGCCTCCTTCCCTGGTGGAAAACGCCAGTGATTACTCCCGGTTAATCACAGAATTAAAAAAGCATTTACCTAAAACTAAATTTGCGATAAGTAACGAAGTGCTGCAGGATCTGCCTGAGATTCTCCGTGCCGGGGAATGGGGAGTAACGGTCACAGTTGTCTTACAAGATCAAACAGCGGAAATTATCAGTTTAACCCCGGGAAAAGATGAGTCACCCGTTTACGGCATAGCTGTCGACGTGGGGACAACCACTGTCGTGGTGGCGCTGGTGGACCTGATCACAGGAAAAATTGTCGCCAGAGAGGGAACCTATAATAAGCAGGCCGGTTTTGGCGATGACGTGATTACGCGAATTATTTATGCTGTAGAAGAGCAGGGATTAGGAGAATTACAGCGTTTAGTTCTGGAAACGGTTAATGAATTACTTGATAAAGTGCAAAAAGAAGCGTCAGTAAAATCGGAAGAAATTGTCGTAGCTGTTGTTTCCGGAAATACTACCATGACTCACCTGTTCTTAGGCATTAATCCCAAATATATCAGGTTGGAACCATATATTCCGGCAGCATCCGACTACCCTCCGGTCAAGGCAAAGGAATTAGATCTTAAGATCAATCCTCGGGGAGAGGTTTTGAACTTTCCTTCTGTGGCCAGTTATGTGGGAGGGGATATTGTCTCCGGTGCGCTGGTAGCCGGGTTGGACCAGTCGGATGAGTTGGTGCTCTTTATCGATATCGGCACCAACGGGGAAATGGTGCTCGGAAACAAGGAATGGCTGATGACTTGCGCTTGTTCCGCCGGCCCCGCTTTTGAAGGTGGGGGTATAACTAATGGGATGCGGGCGATGGCCGGTGCCATTGAGAGGATCCAGATTAGTGGCGAAAGCTTTGAGGTGCAATATCAAACTGTGGGAAATGCTCCTCCGGTTGGTATCTGTGGTTCAGGGTTAATTGACTGCTTAGCAAAATTACGCCGTGCCGGGATTATTGATCGGACAGGCAAAATGCAGGAAATAGCAAGTTCTCGCCTGCGTACAGGATCAGACGGTCCGGAATTTGTCCTGGCTTGGGCTTCCGAGTCTGGAAATAAACAAGATATTGTCATTACGGAAAGTGATATTAAAAATCTCATCAGGGCCAAAGGAGCAGTTTTTGCCGGGGTGCGGGTAATGCTCGCTATGGTGGATTTGCCACTGGAAGCCATTGATCGGATTTTGATTGCCGGTGGCTTTGGCAATTACCTGAACATTCCTGATGCTATCCGGATTGGGTTGCTCCCTGATCTGCCTGTTGAGAAATATCAGTTCATTGGAAACAGTTCTCTAAAAGGCGCTCACCTGGCGTTGCTCTCCCGGGAAGCGTTGGCCCATGGAGATGAGCTGGCAAGAAATATGACATATCTGGAACTGTCTTTGGGAAATACTTTTATGGATGAATATGTTTCCGCCCTGTTTTTACCCCATACTGATTTGACACTGTTTCCTTCGGTAGGGGAATGATAATGGAAGGTGGTCGGTTAAAATGGCGAAACACATCGCAGCAGTTGGCAAAGGTGGGACCGGGAAAACGACATTTTCAGCATTAACCGCCCGGTATTTGATGGAACAGCGCAAAGGAGCAATCTTAGCTGTAGACGCAGACCCCAATGCAAATTTAAACGAAGCACTTGGTTTGGAAATAACCACCACTATTTCTGAATTAATCGAACAAACAAAAGATCCAAAAGCATTGCCGGTAGGGATGAGCAAAGAAACATTTATTGAGTATAAGCTGCAGGATTCGCTGGTAGAGACACAGTTATTGGATTTACTGGTCATGGGCGGCCCCCAGGGACCGGGATGTTATTGTTATCCCAACGATCTTCTGCGCAAATACATGGAACGTTTGGAAGGTGGGTATGAATACCTGGTAATTGACAGCGAAGCAGGCATGGAACATATCAGCCGCCGGACGATTCAAGATATTGATTACATGTTTATTATCAGTGATGCTTCCGTACGGGGAATCCGGACGGCAAAGCGGGTTCATGACCTGGTAAAAGGCTTGAAGTCTAAAATTGGGGCAGTTAATTTGGTAGTGACCAAAGCGACTCCCCAATTGATGGAGGAATTGTCTCCGGTAATTGAAGAAACAGGGATTCCCTTTATTGGATGGGTGCCCTTTGATTCCATGGTGACAGAATACGATGCCGAAGGGCAGCCCTTATCGAAACTGCCGGCAGATTCACCGGTAGTTAAGGCGACATATGAGATATTAAGAAAAGCCGGTATATAATTCAACGAAAAAGAAAGGAGCGATTAACATGGCTGTTCAGCTTTTAAAGGAAAGGTATTCCAGCCAGGTTGGCGAGGTTGTTATAGGTGCCACCAAGGAAGAAGGAGGAACCCGGGCCAACGTTGTGAAAGTTGGCGGTGAAGGAGCCCTGCCCTTTCAGCATTATGAAGGAAGCATTCCCAATCGTCCTGTTGTAGCCATGGAAGTTACCGATGTAGAACCCGGTTGGCATCAGCCGTTAAAAGATGCCATTGGTGATGTGGTGAAAGATCCTGTTGCTTGGGCAAAAAAATGTGTGGAAGAATGGGGCGCAGATCTGATTTATATTAAGCTAGATGGAGCAGATCCGGATGGAGCTAATAAATCACCTGAGGAATGTGCCCAGACAGTAAAAGATATTCTTGCTGCCGTTGGCGTACCTGCGATCGTATCTGGGTGTGGTAATGAAGAGAAGGATAATGAAGTTTTAATGAAAGTAGCCGAAGCTACCGCCGGTGAAAAACTTTTAATGGGTGTGGCGGAACAGGAAAACTATAAATCTTTGGTAGCAGCTTGCTTAGGAAACGGGCATTCCATTATTGCCAGATCACCTTTGGATATTAACATTTGCAAACAGCTGAACATTTTAATCAATGAAATGAACATGCCGCTGGATCGGATCGTCATTGACCCGATGACAGGTGCATTGGGTTATGGGATTGAATACGGATACTCCATTATGGAAAGAGGCCGCATGGGCGCTCTCCAGGGCGACAAAATGCTGGCAATGCCCCTTATTTGTACCGTTGGTTTTGAAGCTTGGCGGGCTAAGGAAGCTTGGGCTAGCGAAGGGGATTTCCCGGGCTGGGGACCCCAGGCAGTGCGCGGCCCGATGTGGGAAGCAATGACCGCAGCTGCTCTTTTACAGGGCGGAGCCGATATCCTCTGCTTGCGGCATCCGGAAGCGGTAAAGGCGACTAAGAAACATATTGACGAATTAATGGAAACAAAATAATTAAAATAAAGGAGGCTTAGCCCTATGATTATTATCGGTGAAAGAATTAATGGGATGTTCAAGGACATCGGACAGGCTGTAAACGAAAGAAATCCTAAACCTTTGCAAGAATGGGCAATCAAACAAAAAGAGGGCGGTGCCCATTACCTGGATATTAACACCGGGCCGTCCTGCGAGGACAGAGTTGCCGGTATGAAATGGATGGTAGAAGTAGTTCAGGAAGTTAGTGATCTGCCGCTGGTTTTAGACTCTACCAATTATGATGCCATCGAAGCCGGTTTGGAAATCTGTAAAAAACCTGCCATGATCAATTCCTGTCCGGCAGAACAGCCGAAGATTGAAAGAGTATTTCCTATGGCTGTTAAGCATAACGCTAAGATCATCGGTTTAACGATGAATGAAAAAGGTATCCCCAAGAATGCGGAAAACCGGATTGCTTTGGCAATGGAATTGGTTGCCGCTGCTGATGAATATGGCCTTCCGATGGAAGACTTGTTTATTGACCCGCTGATTCTCCCGGTTAATGTTGCCCAGGACCATGTTCCTGAAGTTCTGGAAGCTATTCGTCAGGTAAAAATGTTGGCTGATCCGGCTCCCAATACTGTCCTGGGACTGAGCAATGTTTCCCAAAAGTCTCCTGACAGATCGTTGATTAACCGTACCTATTTGGCAATGGCCATGGCTTGCGGTTTGGACGCTGCCATTGCAGATGCCAACGATGACGCCCTAATGGAAGCTGCTGCAACCGCGGAAATTCTTCTGAATCAGAGTATCTACTGCGATTCTTACGTTAAAGTGTTTAGAACCAGATAAAGTATCTATTGAGGACAAGGCCTCGGCATTTTTGCCGGGGCTTTTCTCTTAGGTCACATATCAAATTATTATCATCATTGACAACGTTTTTTATTAATGTTAAACTAATTCTAATTTCAAAAGGAAAAACACAATGAAGGGGAAAAGTAGGATGTTTTGGGCATTCCCAGAGAGCCGGTAATTGGTGGGAATCCGGTAGGCCTGACTTCTGAACAGCCACCCCAGAGTGGTGGAATGAAAAGCAAATCGCCGAGTAGTTCCTTTCGGGTAAGCCCCTTACAGCTTTGAGTGATGAAAACTAATTACTTACCAAGGCCTGCTGCGTGAGCAGTTGGGCAAATTAGGGTGGTACCGCGAGAATGCCTCTCGTCCCTTTGTCGGGATGAGGGGTTTTTATTTTATTTGGACAAAAAGGAGGTAAATTGATGCGCACCAAGATATTAAAAATATTAGCTAATGACAGCAGGACTCCTTTGGATCAGATTGCTGTCATGCTGGGTATTTCTTTAGAGGAAGTTGAACGCATCGTGAAGGAGCTAGAAGAAGAAAAAATTATTTTAAAATATACCACGGTAATCAACTGGGAGAAGGCAGGTATCGAAAGTACCATCGCAATTATTCACGTCAAGGTGACCCCTCAGAGGGAAGTGGGATTTGATGCTGTGGCGGAAAGGATTTATCGTTTTCCCGAGGTGCAATCAGTGACATTAATGTCTGGGGATGATGATCTCTCTGTGACCATCGAAGGAAGAAGCATGAAAGAAGTGGCTATGTTTGTAGCACAGAAATTGGCGACACTGGAACATGTGCAGAGTACCAAAACTTATTTTGTTTTGAAAAGATATAAAGTAGCAGGAACGATATTTGACGAAACGGAAGAAGACAGGAGGCAGGTGATTAGCTTATGAGTATAATGATGGAACAATTTATGCCGGAAAAATTTATTTCTCCTACGCTAAAGACGATTCCACCCTCCGGAATCAGAAAATTTTTTGACTTGGTTGCCCAAACCAAGGATGTGATTTCGCTGGGGATTGGGGAACCAGACTTTGTCTCACCCTGGCATGCTCGGGAGGCTTGTGTTTACTCTTTGGAAAAAGGTTATACCATGTATACCTCTAATATGGGACTGCCGGAATTACGGCTGGAGATTGTGAAATACCTGGCACGGCGTTTTGACCTTGAATACAGTGCCAAAGATGAGGTGATCGTTACCGTTGGAGCAAGCGAGGCGGTGGACATGGCTTTTCGCACGGTGATTTGCCCGGGAGACGAAGTATTGATTCCGGAACCCTGTTATGTCTCCTATCGCCCCTGTGCTATTTTGGCCGGAGGAGTACCGGTTTCCCTGGAAACAACACAGGAGACAGAGTTCAAAGTTACCCCTGAGATGCTGGAAAAGTCCATTACCCCCAAAACCAAGGCGCTTGTTTTAAGCTACCCCAACAACCCAACCGGCGCTATTTTGAACCGGGAAGAATTGGAAGCCCTTGCTCGGGTAATTATCAAACACGACCTGTTGGTAATTTCTGACGAAATTTACGGGGAACTCACATATGAAGGCAGCCATTTCAGTATTGCTTCTCTTCCCGGGATGCGGGACAGGACGATATTAATTAGCGGTGTCTCCAAAGCATTTGCCATGACCGGCTGGCGCATTGGCTATGTGGCGGCACACCGGGACTTTATTGCCGGCATGGTTAAAGTACACCAGTATACTCTTCTTTGTGCTCCTGTGATGGGGCAAAAAGCTGCAATTGAAGCATTCTCCTCTTGTTTTGGCGAGGTTTTAAACATGGTGGAGGAATATGACCAAAGAAGAAGAATCATTACAAAAAGATTAAATGATATGGGCTTGGATTGTTTTGAACCGAAGGGAGCTTTTTATGTGTTCCCCTCGATCAAGAATACCGGATTGAGTTCGGAAGAGTTTGCCGCTCAGCTATTAGCCGAGGGCAAGGTAGCCGTAGTACCCGGTAATGCCTTCGGGTCCTGCGGGGAAGGTTTTATCCGCTGCTCCTATGCGGCATCTTTAAAACAGATTACCGAGGCAATGAACAGGATGGAACGTTTTGTGGAAAAAAAGATAAGGTGTTAAAAGGACTTTAAGATAAAGAGGGGGGAGTGAGGGACATTAAAATTACATTTTGTGGTGCAGCCCGGGTCGTAACCGGTTCCTGCTATCTGTTGGAGTGTGAAAATGCAACTTTTCTTGTGGACTGCGGCCTTTTTCAAGGCAGTAAAAAATTAAAAGAACTGAATTATGGGGAGTTTCCCTTTAATCCGGCCTCAATTGATTTCGTCCTATTGACACATGCCCATATTGACCATAGTGGTCTATTGCCAAAACTCTATAAAAAGGGTTTTAGAGGCCCGACGTATGCTACTTCGGGAACGGTAGATCTCTGCAGCGTGATGCTGCCTGACAGCGGGCATATTCAGGAAATGGAAGTAGAACGGAAAAATCGGAAAAATATACGTTCCGGCAAAGAATTGCTTTCTCCCATTTATACGGTAAAGGATGCGGAGGAATGCATCAATTATTTTGAGAAAGTAGACTATAACCAAGATTTTCAACCTGCTCCGGGAATCAAAGTGAGAATGCTGGATGCCGGTCATATTTTAGGATCGGCGATTATTGAACTCTGGCTCCAAGAAAACGGTCAAGAAACTAAATTTGTTTTTACAGGTGATTTAGGGCGGATGGACCGTCCCATTGTCAATGACCCGACTCTGATTGAGGAAGCGGATTATTTAGTGATGGAATCGACTTACGGTAACCGTTTCCATGACGATGCGGTGGATGACAATGAGCTTCTCTTATGTGAAACGATAAACAATACATTTCGGCGCGGAGGCAATGTAATAATTCCGGCTTTTGCTGTGGACCGGACCCAGGATATATTATTGACGCTTAATAAAATGATGGATGAAGGGAAAATCAATCCTAAGTCTGTTTATGTGGATAGCCCTTTGGCCATTGCCGCCACAGAAATATTTTGCAGATATCCCCAATATTTTGACCAAGAAACTACGGAATTTATGGAGGATTATGGATCGTGTCCTTTTATCTTGCCTAATCTTAATTATTCCCGGACAACAGAGGAGTCCGTCGCTTTAAACAAGATAAAAGAAGGAGCGATTATTATTTCCGCCAGCGGAATGGCCGATGCCGGACGAATTAAACACCATTTGAAACATAATCTTTGGCGGGCGGAATGTTCGGTCGTTTTTGTTGGATATCAGGCACAAGGAACATTAGGCAGGTGTTTGGTCGACGGGGAAAAGAAAGTACGGATTCACGGCGAACAAATCATGGTTAATGCCGACATTATTATGTTGGAAGGGTATTCGGCTCATGCCGATCAAAGTGAACTGATTAACTGGTTGGCCGGTTTTAAAAAATTCCCCCAATCGGTATTCGTAAGTCACGGAGAAGAAGAGAGCAGTCTTGCTTTAGCCAATCTTATTAAGGAACGCTTTAATGCTAAAACTTTGGTTCCTTCCCTTGGTGAAGCTTATGACCTAACTGGAGTCGAAGTTCTGGAAGTTGTTCCCCCTGTGGAAAAGGGAATACCGGAAAGTGTCTGGGATCTTTATCAGGAGATCAATTTGGAACTCACCATGCTGGTCAAGGATTCATCTATCGAGAAGCTCAGACAAATCAGGGAATACCTGAAAAAGATAAGTGCTTAAATGTGGCTGAAGGGTATTTAAGTTTTTTCACTCCTAAAAGGGATCGGCGCAAACTCGCTTCGCTCAAACAAGCGCCGATCCTGTTCTTTTAGGGCCTGCGCCCATTTTTTAATCATGCAGCGTTCCGCTTTAAAACTTAAAAACCTATGAAGGGTATTTAAGTTTTTCGCTTCACGGGCTTCGGTCATAACACCCTTTTAGGGCCTGCGCTCTCTTATCTAATCTTGCAACGTTTCGCTACAAAACTTAAAAAACCTATGAAGGGTATTTAAGTTTTTTCACTCCTAAAAGGGATCGGCGTAAACTCGCTTTGCTCAAACAAGCGCCAATCCTGTTCTTTTAGGGCCTGCGCTCTCTTATCTAATCTTGCAACATTCCGCTACAAAACTTAAATACCCTATGTTAACTTATTGATGATTCGGCTGATTTGTCAAAAACCAGATGAACAGCATGCATATCTACAGAAATAATATGGAGTGAAGTCATTTGCTCCACCTGCTCTTTAATCTTTTCCTGAGCATTTTTTAAGACATCCGGAATAATATAACCAAAAATTACTGTGGAATCAATATGTAGGCGCAGACCATGCTCGGAATTATCAACATGAATTTTACCGATATGATCGATGCCGGGAATATCATGACAGGCATATTTGGTAATTTCCGAAATAACATGATTGGCAATATAAAAACGGCCCAGATAATTAAAAGTTGGCCGGACGATGGTTTGTTCCACCCAAAGATGCTTGGTTGTAGGGAGCGGTTGATTTTCCCCAATTTGTTTTTTAAAAAAAGAACGGAGAGGAGCGATAATTGTGCCGGAAAACTTGGGTTTCACTTCTACAGTTGGGGCGGGGACAACATGGGTGCCGAACCGGTTTCTGATCTGTTGGGCTTTTTTTATTTGTCTTTGTGAGGCAATATCCTCAATATTAAAGATCGTTTTTGCCGGGGGGAGTTCCAAACGCTGAATAATTTTTTCCACCATTCCCAGGGAAGTACCGAGAACTAAAATATTGGCCGGTTGATTCTCTTTAATGGTTTCCATTATTTCTTGTGCATGGCTGTCTTCACTGAAAAGGGCAGTTCTAATTGCCCCGACTCTGGTAGGCGAGCGCTTGGCGGAACGGCCGGCCAAAATCCGACTTCCTTTAATTAATAGTCCGTCATCAATAATCATATTAATGCCGTATTCCTGGGCAACATAAAGAGCATGATGGCTTTTGCCAGTTCCGCTTGGCCCCACTAAAGCATAAACTTCCATCATTATTTCCCCTTAATTTGACACTGTTTTAACATCGTTTAGAACAGTTTATAAGCGAAATGCGCTGTTGGGGTAACCCGCTATTGATTATAGCATAATATCTGTTATTATTCTAATGTGGTTCAGATAGGAATAAGACGGTGGAACGTCGAATTACCAATAGATGATAAGGAACCTAAGGTGATAAAAATGAAAGCGATTATCATTGGTGCCGGTAAATTAGGCTATAGTATTGCCCAGATGCTTTCCAGTGAAGGATATGACGTAATTGTCATTGATCAAATTGAGGCTAGATTGCAAGCTGTGGATGAGCATTTAGATGTCCAGACCATATGCGGAAACGGAGCAAGCGGTGATATCCTGCAGGAAGCGGGGGTGTATCATGCCGACCTCTTGGTGGCCGTAACGGAGGGCGACGAGCTTAATATGGTTTCCTGCTTTATCGGAAAATCTTTAGGGGCGAAACGGACCATTGCCCGAGTGAGGAAGCCGGAATACATTGATTTTGACAAATCATCCGGCCTTGGACATATGGGGATAGATTTAATTATTAACCCGGAAAGAGTTACGGCAGATGAAATTGTTAAGTTGGCGAAAATGGCTGAAGCTCAAAATGTGGAATTCTATGCGGACGGCAAGGTTCAGCTGTTGGAACTGCGCGTTACCGAAAAGGCACCGGTGGCAGGTCAACAACTGAAGGAATTTGGTTTTCACGCACCATTTTTAGTTGTCGCTATTTTACGGGATGAAAAAATGATTATTCCCCGAGGAAAAGACAGGGTTCTCGCGGGAGATATTATTTTTATCCTGGCAGAAACAAAAAAAATGCGGGGAATTGAACGGTTTTTTGGCCAGCGCCGCTTAAAGATTGAAAGTGTTGTGATTTTGGGTGGCGGACGGGTTGGTTATTATTTAGCTTCTAAGTTAGAAGAACTGCATTATTCAGTTAAGGTTATTGAAAAGGACATTGAAAAATGCAAGTCAATTGCCCAACGCTTAAACAGCTCGTTGGTAATTAACGGAGATGGGACAGATCTCTCTTTATTGGAAGATGAAAATGTGGGAGATACCGACCTGTTTGTCGCGGTAACAGGGGATGACAAACTAAACATGCTGGTGTCTCTTTTGGCTAAGCACCTGGGGGCCAAAAAGACAATTGCCCAAATTCGCCGTTCAGATTATACTTCACTGGTGGAAAAAGTGGGAATTGACCGGGCGGTCAGTCCCCGGCTCCTTACAGCGGGGGCGGTTCTCCGATTCATCCGGAAAGGGCAGGTCGTTTCCATTACGCTGGTGAGTGATGCCCGGGCGCAGATCACAGAGTTAATCGCCACGGAGAGTTATCCCTACGCCGGTGCTTATCTTAAAGACATTAAGTTTCCTTCCGGGGCAATTATCGGTGCTTTAACCAGAGACGATAAAGTGATTGTTCCTTCCGGGGAAGACCGAGTTATGCTGGGGGACAGGGTAATTGTCTTTGCCTTACCGGAGGCAACTCATAAAGTTGAGAAATTTTTTGGTATGATATGAAGAACGCCTTAGCGATATTTGGCGGAGGTTATATGAAAGGCGGGATTATTTTTGGACGGGAGTAAGTGGGATAAAAGGTTTTTTTTTAATGGATCAGCGGATGTTACCCCGGTACCAAATTTATTATTAAAATATTACAAGCAATTGGGTTTGTCTGATACTGAACTGGTTTTTTTAATTCAGTTATTGCGCTTGACAAAAAATGGCTGGCCGAGGATAGAGGATCTGGCCGGACAATTTGAGATGGATGTTGCTTCCGCGCAGCAGAATATGGCGTCCTTAATTGAAAAAGGAATTGTTGTACCGGAAAATGTGATTGAGTCCGGTTACAAGCAAGTTTCTCGTTATTATCTAGATGGATTATATGATAAATTGGTGGATTTATGGGCTTGCCAGATGGCGAGTGAAGCGGAAATTGCCGCAACAGCGCCGGAGAAGAACAGTCCGGACGATAAAATGGAATTCTCCAAGGTTTACAGTGCTTTTGAACAGGAATTCGGCCGGGCATTATCGCCAATGGAAAGTGAAAAGATTATTGAATGGTTGGACAACTTGAGATATCTCCCGGAAATTGTTTTGGAAGCTTTGAAGAGGTCGGTGTTGCGCGGGATCTATAATTTTAATTACATAGACCGGATTTTGCTGGAATGGCAGAAAGCTAACGTGCGCACTCTTCATGAAGTGCATAGCTACGAAAACAAAAAAATGGGGAGAGAAAAACCAAGGGAAAAAGTACATCGAAAAAAATCAACACCATCTTCTTCCAACCACAAATTAAAAAACCTTTATGAAATGTGAAGGGCGTATTATCTATGGATATGATTGGGAAAATGCTGAAAAAAAATTTGCCTCGCGTCAAAAACATACAAGAAGAGCGTGATATGACCAAAGCTAAGTACCACTGTCCGATCTGTCAGGATAAGGGGATTGTTATTGATGGTGATATTGCTTACCAATGCCAATGTGTCAAGCATCAGGCGGCATTAAAGAGATATTTATCGGCTAATGTGACACCGGTTATTGCTACCTATACTTTTGATAAATTTCAACTGTCCTATTACTCTTCCCATATGCAAATTGAACCGGGCGGCCCAACCTACAGGGCATTGGCGGAACGGGCTCTCCAGGGTGCCAAGGAATTTGTCGCCGGGTATTTGGAACAAAAAAACGGCACAGGGCTTTTGTTAGAGGGCAATGTGGGGAGCGGTAAGACTTTTTTAGCCGGGGCTGTGATTAATGCATTGATTGAACAGGAAAAACAAGTGCTTTTCTTGGTGGTCCCAGAATTTTTAGATGACTTAAGGGCGACATATCAGAAACAGGGCGAGTTTAGCGAGGCAGAATTAATGGATGCGGCGCGAAAGGCCGAGGTACTGGTTTTGGATGATTTGGGGGCTCATAATTTTACCGACTGGACCCAAAATAAAATCTTTTCCCTGATAAATTACCGGACGAACCATGGACTGCCCTGTGTCATTACCACTAATCTCTCCATTCCCGAAATGAATGAGGTGGTGGGAATTCGTACTGTTTCCAGAATCATTGAAATGTGTAAGATTTATCGTCTTTATGCGGATGAAGATATTCGGGTAGTCTTACACAGAGGCCGTTAATCGTGCTTTGGTGCATTGAAATACCGACTTACAGGGGGGGGCTAAAATGGACTTTACACCCGTAAGAGTGAAGCAGGATTTCCCGAAAGGCCGGGTGGACGATGTTAAATCCCTTGCTGCTGGTGCACTTTGGGCAACTGATTTCCCGACGAAAATTAAAAAGGGGATGAAGGTAGCTGTTTTGGCCGGAAGCAGGGGCATTATGAATATTAAGCTCATTGTGCGGACGGTGGTGGACGAGATAAAAAAAGCCGGCGGGGAACCTTCCGTTGTGGCGGCGATGGGCAGTCATGGCGGGGGGACAGCCGAAGGGCAAAGAGAAGTTCTCTGTCACTTGGGCATTTCAGAGGAAACAATGGACTGCCCAATTGTCTGTTCCGGGGAATCGGTCTTAATCGGGACCACCCTTGAGGGTTATCCGGTTTATGTCAGTTGTCCCGTCCTGCAATTTGACGGTATTATTGCTATTAACAGGATTAAGCCCCATACGGCATTTAAAGGAGAAATTGAAAGCGGCCTTTTGAAAATGCTTTCCGTAGGATTAGGCGGGCCGGCCGGCGCAGCGTCTGTCCATGCTCAAGGGGCGAAAGGGCTGCGCCTGATGGTGCCGTCCATCGGCAGAGAAGTTAAAAAGCGGCTGCCCTTTTGGGGAGGGTTAGCCATTGTGGAAAATGCCTACGAGCAAACATATCAAATTACCGGTGTGGGCAATACCGCCCTGGAAGAGACGGAAAAAAAGCTTTTGGTGCTGGCAAAACAATTGATGCCTTCATTACCTTTTCCGGAGATAGATGTTTTAGTGGTAGAAGAAATGGGGAAGAACTTTAGCGGGACGGGAATGGATTCCAATGTGATAAATCGGATGAGAATCCACGGCGAGCCGGAACCGGAGGGTCTCGCGATTAAACGGATAGTGGTACTGGATTTAGCGGATGCTTCCCAGGGTAATGCCACGGGGATCGGCCTTGCGGATTTTACAACAAAAACCCTGGTACAAAAAATTGATTATCAGGCGACTTACCTCAATTGTCTGACGTCAACTTTTGTCCAAAGAGCAATGATACCTGTGATTATGGAGGATGAGGAACAAGCGATTAAAGCAGCGATTAAGAGCTTGGGTAATGTTCCGGCAAAAGAAGCCCGCCTGGTGCGGATTGCCAATACCCTTTCCCTTGATTTTCTTCAGGTGTCAAAAAGTTTGATCCCGGAGGTTCATGCCCATCCCCGCTTAGAGATTATAGAATGAGGTGAGATTATTAAAGCTGTTTTTTTCGATTTTGATGATACTCTCGTTCATACCAACATAATTTTTGATCAAGCCAAGGCGGAATTTCAAAAGAAAATGGAAGATTGGGAACTCTCTGATGATCGGCTGCAGGAAGTGTTAAATAATTTTGATATTGAAAATGTGAAAAAGTGCGGCGGGTTTGCTAAAGAATGCTTTCCTAATGCCCTAGTAGAGACATATCTTTATTATTGTGCTGTTTTCAAAAGAAAACAATCACGCAAACACATAAAGGAACTGGAAGATTTGGGCTGGAAAGTATTATACGAAAAGCCTGTTGTGGTTGACGGCGCCCGGGAGCTATTAAAAAAACTGAAACAAGCTTACAGGTTATTTTTGATTACAAAAGGTGATCAGGATTTACAATTATTAAAAATTTCGCAAAGCGGCTTGGGTGAATTTTTTTATCAGGTTTATGTGGTATTGGAAAAAGACTGCCGAGTGTATCAACAATTAATTGGGGAACACGGCATCGCTGCCCACCGCTCCTGGTCGGTGGGAAACAGTATTAAGGCGGATATTAATCCGGCACTGGCGGCAGGGATCAACTGCATTCATGTGCTGGCGCCGTCATGGGATTTTGAATATGCCGAACCCATTGGAGAGTATTATTCCGTAAAAAATTTACATGAAGTAGCGGAAATTCTTTTGTCCGAGGGGGGATAGAATTGAATTACCAAGAACGGATTTCCCGGCTGGCGGAAATTTTAACCGCGGCACGTAATGCCTATGTCTTAACAGGGGCGGGAATCAGTACGGAAAGCGGCATTCCTGATTTTCGCAGTCCTCAAACGGGATTGTGGACAAAAGTTGACCCGATGAAAAAAGCGACGGTATCTTTTTTAAACAATGATCCTGATGAATTTTGGCGCATGAATTTATCCCGCTACCGTCAGATTGCGGAAAATGCCCGGCCTAATATGGGGCATAAAGTTTTAGCCCGTTTAGAAGAAAGCGGTTTTATCGGGGGGATTATTACCCAGAATATTGATGGATTGCATCATAAGGCAGGGAGCAAAAAAGTTTGGGAACTTCATGGACATGTGAGAACTGTGCGCTGCTTATTATGCCGCCATGAAGAGGACTTTTCCTTTGCGGTGCAAGAAGTGGAAAACAAAAAATCTGCGCCCCGCTGTCCTAAGTGCGGGGGGATCATCAGACCGAATGTGGTACTGTTTGAAGACCCGATGGATGATTCCTTTTCCCAGGTAATGAGATTATTGCCTAAAGCCGATTTGCTTTTGATCGCAGGTACCAGCCTTCAGGTATATCCGGTGGCTTCTTTGCCGGAGCTTGTCGATAATTTGGTAATCATTAATATGGAGCCAACCCACATGGATTCGAGAGCCAAACTTGTCATTCATGAAAAAACAGGCCGAGTCTTGGAAGATCTATTAATAGAACTAAAGGCAAAAGGTAAATTATCATGATGATTAAAGTTGGAATTATTCAGTTCCCCATCCTGCCCGGCGAGATTGGTATCAACGAAAAAAACGCCCGGGACTTAGTGAAAAAAGCCGCCCAAGCCGGCGCCGAACTGGTTGTTTTGCCGGAACTTTGGAACTGTGGTTACGACTTGGCTCATCTCAATAAGCTTGCTCAGAATATGCATGGCTCAAGTGTCAGCTTATTAAGAAGTTTGGCTCAAGAATACAAGATATTTATTTTCGGTGGTTCCATCGGTGAAAAAAAGAACGGCTCCTATTATAATACAGCGGTTGCCCTGGATGCCCGGGGATTTGTGGCCGGAAAGTACCGGAAGATTCATCTTTTCCCTTTAGGCCTGGAAGAGGACAAGTATTTTGCGCCCGGTTTGGAATGGGGACTGATCGAGACCCCCTGGGGTACGGCCGGGCTGGAATTATGCTATGACCTGAGGTTCCCGGAATTAATGCGTAACTTGGTGTTAAGGGGTGCCCGGTTTGTCGTGATTCCTGCTCAGTGGCCGGCTGCTCGGGAGGACCATTGGGTAACATTGTGCCGAGCCAGAGCCATTGAAAACCAGGTTTATATTTTGGCATGTAACAGATCGGGCTTTGATGGGAAGTTAAAATATGCAGGCAGATCAATGGTTATTTCACCTTGGGGAGAAGTAATTGCCCAGGCAGGTGATGAGGCAGGAATAATTACGGCTGAAATAGACCTAAATGAGGTGGAGAAGGCGCGGGAAATTATTCCTGTATGGGAGGACAGATGTGACCTGCTGGACGAAATTGATCACAGCCAGCTATAAAATTATGGGGGAATTAAAGAAGCCGTTTTTGATAAAATAAAAAAGGAAACCACTGCCGGTTTCCTTAATATCGCTTAATATGTATGATGGCGCGCCCGGCAGGATTTGAACCTGCGGCCTCCGGAATCGGAATCCGTCACTCTATCCACTGAGCTACGGGCGCATTTTCAATAACATAGATATTTTAAATGAAATTGACGTTAAAGTCAAATGGATTTTTTACAGCGTGTTTTAATGTTAGGAGGAAAGGGAAGGGAATGGCAAACTTTAATCTTGATGTGACCTTAACAAAAGCCTTGGAACATTTTCAGAACCGGGATGCATTTGACATGGCCCGCAAATCAGGAGCGGAATTTAAGGATAATCAATTTTATTTTGATTTTTTAAATTCCTCTGTGCAAGTAGGATATCCGGATGGGACGGCAGTATTTCAGGATACCCGCCAGGAAATTGGTTTGATTGAACGGATTTTGCTGCTCCATTATTTAGTGCATGCCGGGGGCAGTTCCTTGACCGGCAAGATTATTTCATTTAAAGAACTGCCTGGGGGAAGTATATATATTGAACCTTTTACCAACCGGTGCATCAGGCCGTTGACTTTTCTTTTTGGCAAAGATTTGGAAGGATTTCGGCAGGCCGCTGAGCTATGCGGAGGAATTAAACAAAGTTTTGGGGATATCAGCTATTGTTTTAAAGCATTGCCGAATATTCCGGTGACTTTTGTTCTTTGGGCAGAGGATGATGAGTTTCCGGCTAATGCCAATATTATTTTTGATGAAACAGCGTCAGACTATCTTCCAACAGAAGACTATGCTTTTCTGTGCGGAATGGTGGTCGGCATGTTGAAGAATGCTAAGGGCGTAAATGAAAAGACTGATTAATTCTGACATGGAGGATAAAACCGATGGATTCAATGATACGCGATATTAACTTAGCTCCCAAAGGGCAACTGAAACTGGACTGGGTACGTGCTCATATGCCCCTCCTCAATCTCATTCGCCGAGAAATGGAAGAGGAGCTACCCTTTAAAGGGAAAAAGGTGGCCATTTGCCTGCATCTGGAGGCAAAAACAGGATATCTGGCCACGGTCATAAAGGCCGGGGGGGCAGATGTATGTGTGGTAGCAAGCAATCCATTATCGACACAAGATGATGTAGTAGCCGCTTTAGTCAAAAACGGGATACATGCCTTTGCCTGGTACAATGCCAGTGATGAAGAATACCATATGCATCTGAATAAGGCATTGGATTTTCGGCCGGATCTAATTATCGATGACGGAGGGGATTTAGTTTCCACCCTTCACGCAGAACGGGGAGAGCAGGTAAGAGAGATTATGGGTGGTTGTGAAGAAACGACGACAGGCATTCTGCGCCTCAGGTCAATGGAAAAGAACGGCGCTCTCCGGTTTCCTATGGTTGCGGTAAATGATGCTTATTGTAAATACCTGTTTGACAACCGGTACGGGACGGGGCAGTCGGTGTGGAATGGCATTAATCGGACAACCAATCTGGTAGTAGCCGGAAAGACAGTGGTAGTTGCCGGATATGGTTGGTGCGGAAAAGGTGTGGCGATGCGCGCCAGGGGATTAGGCGCAAGGGTGATTGTGACGGAGATTGACCCGATTAAAGCAGTGGAAGCATTTATGGATGGTTTCCAAGTTATGACGATGGAAGAGGCTGCCCCCCATGGTGATTTCTTTATTACCGTGACAGGGAATGTTAATGTAATTCGCAAAGAGCATTTATCGGTGATTAAAGATAAGGCCATTTTGGCTAATGCTGGGCATTTTGACGTGGAAATTTCCAAGCCTGATCTAAATGAGCTTGCCACCTCAAAGCGGGTAGTGCGGAAAAATATCGAGGAGTATCTCTTCCCGGATGGGAGAAGGGTATATCTTTTGGCCGGAGGGCGGTTGGTTAATCTTGCCGCTGGAGACGGACATCCGGCGGAAATCATGGATATGACTTTTGCCCTGCAGACATTGTCCCTAAAATATCTTGCGCAGCATTGCTGCCAATTGGAACAAAAAGTATATGAGGTTCCGGAGGAGATTGACCGGAAAGTGGCATTGATGAAGTTAAATACCCTAAATGTAGATATAGATGAACTTACCGGGGAACAGGAAAAGTATTTAGCCGATTGGCGTTCGTAATCAACTTTTTATTATGGATTCTTTTCCCTCATCTTGATCGGGTTCCGCTTTCAAAAACTCAAATAACCTTTTTAAGGTTTAAAAATTAAGCGCAAATATTGCGCTTCAGATTGTTGAAAAAGTCCAATACAAAAAGCATAAAAAATGGTCTTATCCCTTGAAAACAATGGGTTTAAGGCCATTTTTTATGGTACAATTAGAGCAGAGAA
>JBMNTN010000016.1:0-37611 GCA_050945755.1 Bacillota bacterium
AATCATGAAACAGCATATACATATTGTAAGCGAATTTCTTTTTCTCGTTTTCTGCTGCAGACAGTATCCTTTTGCCCAACCGAGTTTTCAGAGCTTTTTGAGAGATTTTTTTATTCTCTTTAAGCATTACAGCCATTCTAACTGTCTCCTTTGTAATTAATTCTTACTAGTAATAAATAGCAATATTCATGCCAAGATTATCAATAGTCAGCTAGGCAGTGCTATTATTGGAGTTTATCTTTCATTATGAAAAACAGTTCGCTTTTTTCTGACAATTTTGGTTCGTAATATTGAACGCTTTCTTCTTAAAGGCCTGTCACAAGCAAAGCAGTATCTTGTTCGTAAAATTGTATGCATTCGTTAAATCGAACAATATAAAAGGAACAGCTTTTTCTGCTGTTCCTTTTCTGGCTTTTCATACTTTATATGAAAATCATATATTAACCTGTATTTGGTCAATCAGCTTGGTGCCGATTTATTTATTGTATGATTAAAGCATACATAAAATGTTGTCCCGGCAGGTCCTGATTTAAAAGTAACCTTTGCATTGTGGCGGGCAGCAATGCTATAACAGACAGCAAGGCCTAAACCTGTTCCATGCTCTTTGGTAGTATAAAAAGGTGTGCCGATTTTTTCTGAATGACTCTGATCAATCCCCATACCTTGATCCTGCACAGCCAGAACAATACAATGGTCCTCCATAAAGGTACGAATAGTAAGTGTACTACCGGATTCCATTGCTTCGAAGCCGTTTCGGACCAAATTAAGGATTAGCTGGCGAATTTCCTTTTCATCTACTAAAATATCAGAAATATTTCCTAACTGAAAGCTGATATTCTTTTCCCATATGATGGCATTAGCAGTGAGCATGGGTTTAAGAGCCTTAATTATTGAATTCAGATTTTTCTTTTTAGCATCAATAGGTTTGCTTTTAGCCAATGACAAGTATTCCGAGATAATTTCATTTGCTCTAATCAATTCATCAATCATTAAATCAAAATTTTCCCGGTCTTTTGCATAATCCTTTTTGTCACGCAATATTTGAAGAAATCCGTGCACCGTAGTTAAGGGATTCCTTATTTCATGGGCGATGATTGATGCCATTTTTCCTACTAAGTTCAATCTATCAAGTCTTGTTATCTCCCGTTCCAACTGTAAGAGCTCAGTAACGTCATTAATTATTCCTAATATGCATTGTTCACCATTAAGTTCTATTTTATCGATAGAGATAAGTCCCGTTCGGATTTCACCTAATGCAGACTTAAATTTGATTTCTTTATTACGTACTGATCCTTGCTGATCTAAAAGTTGAATTACTTGTGCCCGATCCTTAGCATCTAACCAAAATTTTAAATCCAGTATATTTTTTCCCACCACTTTTTCCACAGGTGATTTAAATGCCTCCAAGAAAGTATTATTAACATTAATTACCCGCCCCTCGTATGAAGAAATAATAATCATCCCGGGACTTGTATTAAATACCTTAAAAAAACGCTCTTCAGAAAGATATAACGTTTCCTCCGACTTTTTGCGTTCAATTGTATTTGTAAAAATCTCACCTACAACAGTAAGTAGTTTTTTAGTATCTTCCGGCCAGCGTTTTTCTTCAGTTTCTGAAGCAAAACCGACAAACCCAATCAAAGTTTTAGCATAAGACATAGGAATTGATATATAGGACTTTACACCTTGCTGATAACAGTTTTTCTTATCAACCTGGGCTTCCTCCGGAAGTAATTCAACAGAAGGGACATAGACCTTTTCAAAAGCTCTGAGCTTTTTCATAGTCCAGGGGAAGATTTCTTCCGTATACTCTCCCTGGGGTATCATCAATTGTTTTAACCCCGGCTTGCACCATTCATAGGTTTCCTCAATCCTTTTTAAATCGTGAGAAAACAGTATTACATAGCTACGGTCAGCTCCAACAAATTCCCCAATAGCTTTAAGTGCTGATTTTATTCCTTGATCAATTTGGGTCGATGCCAAGCTAATGAAACCGGTGGAAATTGATGTGATTAGTTCCTCAAATGCCAAACGATATTTTAGAACTTCTTCCGCCTTTTTTCTTTCGGAAATATCCCGAGCGATTGCAATTATTACTTCCTCTCCGTTTAGAGAAAATAAATGAGCACCCACTTCTACAGGAATTCTCACGCCGTTTTTACTAATATGAACAGTCTCAAACGTCATATGCTTTTTGATTAATAATTCTTTCATAAATTCAGGGATTCGTCTATATGCCTCAGGATCATCAATTTGCTCCGGTGTCATAGACAAAAACTCATTTTTGGTGTAACCTAGTTGTCGAGAAGCCGTATCATTTACTTCAATCAACCTTCCCGGCATTCCGTCTTCAGTAACCTTCATTAAGTAAATAGCATCATTGGTATTATGAAATAGGGTGGCAAATTTTTCTGCGTCACCACTCTGTGCATCTTCCTTCTGTTTTTGCCTACCCGTATATTGGCTTGACCCAATATCACGTTCATCAGATAAATCTTTGGCTGTTATGGAACGTTCACTTGTTTTTGTATTAATCATTTTTATATTCATAATTTTTACTCCAATGTAATATTTACAGTAAAACTTACAAAATATTGCACCTAGTTACAATATTTTTACTTCACCTTTTGTTAATAAAATCCTTCTTGGAGACTGAATTTCTTTTTAAAAAAAGAAAACACCTTTTTCAAGGTGCTCTATTACATCTTACTTCTTATAACATTTTTAAAGAATATCTTGTTTTAATCTCGGTAAATTATGGTTACGATATTTATCACCCGAGAATTATGCGGTAATACACAACTATTTATTTTGATATCAATTATAGCCTTTTCTCTAATTTGTGATAAAAACAAATTAACATCCTCGTCCAATTTATGCGTATCACTGGTAGAAAACGTCTTTATTTGGTATAGCCTATCCATATATTCCCACCTCCAAGGCAATATTCGCTTACAAAGTTAATATTCCTTTTATCCATTTACTAAGTTTCAATGAATTTAATATCTTTATATAACTAATTTTATATGTTCCTATATTTCAAGAAAGTGAAATAGTTGACATCTCAATTGATGGTGATATAATTTAAGGTACAATATTGATGTATCAGGGCGTGTAGCTCAGCTGGGAGAGCATCTGGTTCGCATTCAGAAGGTCGAGGGTTCGAGTCCCTTCACGTCCACCAACTAAGATGATTTTTTATGGGCGCATAGCTCAGTGGGAGAGCGCTTGACTCACATTCAAGAGGTCGCTGGTTCGAAACCAGCTGTGCCCACCAAAAACTTAAAGCACCGAGGCTTTTATGCCAAATGGTGCTTTGTTTTATTTTTATGGTTTTTCAAGTCCAGTCCGCTTTGTAACGCTATTTTTGAATAAATGTCAGAATTGCTAAATACTTTCTCTATTTTACCATAAAAATTCATGCAGGACTTATTCTAATATTGTCGAAGTTTTAAACTATTTGGTGTAATTTTTGTTATATTTATATGGAGGTGTCGTACTTTGGATAGCAGAATTAGAAACAACAGTATTCTTCAAAAAGTAATGTCTCCCAAAGAGGCTTCCTTATTGATTAAAGATGGCATGAATGTAGCGACCAGTGGGTTTACCCCTTCCGGTTACCCTAAAGCCGTCCCGTTAGCACTCGCAGAAAGGCTGAAAGAGAGCGGGGAAAAAATTCGTATCGGGCTATTAACCGGTGCATCTGTCGGAGACGAACTGGACGGCCTCTGGGCCAGGGAAAATTTAGTTGCCAAGCGTTTTCCATATCAAACTAATAAATATATGCGTAATAATATTAACGATGGACTTTGTGAATATGCGGACATTCACCTAAGCCATTTTCCCCAATATGTGAAATACGGTTTTGTTGGGAAAATTGATTTAGCGATTATCGAAGCTGTCGCCATTACTGAAGAAGGAAATATTATTCCCTCTACATCTATCGGCTGTTCTCCCACCTTTGTGGAAATGGCTGATAAGGTTATTGTAGAAATAAACCTCAGTCAACCACTGGAACTGGAAGGTATGGCAGATATCTACACACTGGACAATCCACCCTGTCGACAGCCTATTCCGCTGACCAAACCTGCCGATAGAATCGGTACTCCTTATATCTCCTGTCCGATGGAAAAAATTGCGGCAGTAGTTTTGACAGATATTCCGGACAATGTCCGACCGTTGGCGAAGATCGACAATGTATCAAGACAGATTTCCGAACACCTGATTGACTTTCTGAAAAACGAAGTAAAAGCAGGCAGACTCCCTGAGAACCTGCTCCCCATTCAATCCGGGGTTGGATCTGTAGCAAACGCCGTTTTAGCAGGTTTAAAAGAATCTGATTTTACCGATCTGGTCTGCTATTCTGAAGTGATTCAGGATTCCATTCTTGACTTAATTGAAATTGGTAAAGTAAAAGCAGCATCAGGTTCCTCCCTTACCCCTTCGGTTGAGGGATTAAAAAAATTTAAGGAAAACATTAAATTTTTTAAAGATAAGATAGTTTTCCGCCCTCAAGAAATCAGTAATAATCCGGAAATAATTCGGCGGCTGGGAATCATCGGAATTAACACTGCCATTGAGGCAGATATATATGGCAATGTCAATTCTACCAACATTTTGGGTTCCCGGATGATGAACGGTATCGGAGGTTCCGGAGACTTTGCCCGCAACGCTTATATTTCAATCTTCACCACTGCTTCCATTGCCAAAGACGGTGACATATCTTCGATTGTGCCTATGGTTTCCCATCATGACCATACCGAGCACGACGTCATGGTAATCGTGACAGAACAAGGATATGCCGACCTAAGGGGGTTGAGCCCTAAAGAAAGAGCACAATTAATAATCGAAAACTGTGCTCATCCTGATTATAAACCACTGCTTTTAGACTACTTCAACAGAGCAATGACCGGAAAATTCAAACACACTCCCCATGTCTTAAAAGAAGCTCTTTCCTGGCATCAAAGGTTGGCAGAGACAGGAACCATGAAGCCGGGTAAAAAAGAAGAAAAGCATAAGGCAAGTTAAATTTGCAAGTATTATTTTCTAAAGGAAGGTGCAGCATTTATTGCACCTTCCTTTTTATGCTATCAAAAAATAGTTAATAAGATTGATAGTATAGGCGCAAGCCTAAAAAAACCCTGTGTTATTCCGGCCAATATAATGAATATCTTTTTATATATGGGGTAAAATCTCTCTGAAAAGGTATCAGCATCCAATATATTAAAGCAGGTGAATTTAAAAGTGCGAGGAAAAACTCCCCGATTATTGTGTGTAGTCCTCATGCTCTGTCTTTTTACGATCTTTATTTCAGGCTGCGGAAAGCCGGAAAAAAAACTAGCTCCGAAAAATGGAAAAACTGAACAGAGCAGCGAAAAAGCACAAAAGCCCAAGGAACTGGAGGAAATCACCACTAATATTGAGGAAATTATAAAAAGTGCCGAACAAAAAGCCTCTTCTCAGACCGGTGGGGAAAGCAGTGGCAGTAACAATCAAGGTGGAAGTGAACAGAAAAATCAAGGTCAAAAAGATCCGTTAAAAGATTGGCAGCAAGAAGAAAAAATGGTCACAGATATTCACAAAAAGTGGAACCCCCTAGAAATCGAAGTAGTGAAAGCAGGAG
The DNA here is from genome assembly GCA_050945755.1 of Bacillota bacterium. GTDB lineage: Bacteria > Bacillota > Dehalobacteriia > Dehalobacteriales > Dehalobacteriaceae > JAQVXR01. The sequence continues at coordinate 5,624 of JBMNTN010000016.1, forward strand.
CCGACGATAATCTGCTCAGCGAATTTGAATTAAATTTAGATTCCTTGACCGATCAGATTATGTCTCAAAACATCACAGGTACTCTTACAGTAGCTAACGAACTCTATGGCAGCGCCAGCAAAATTGCCGGCCTCTTTCAAACTAATAATCCTCCCCAGGCAGATATGTTAAAATACTATACCCGTAAAACAATGCTTTTTGTTGAGGGTGATAAATGGGTTGATGCCCAAAATATGGTCGGCAGCATTACACAACAATGGGATAAGGTAAAAACTATGCTGGAGGGGAAAAATTCAGGCCTAACAACACAGATGGATTATGTCATTAAAGATTTATCAGATTCTATTGATAGGCAAAACAAAGAAGTCACTAAAATTAAAATAGAAATTATTATGGATAACATTGAAAAAGTCATAAAAGAAATCGAAGAGAATAAGCAGTAAACTGTTAATCCGTTTTATCGATTAACTTAATGCAATACTCAATAATTTCCCGCCTGCGAATAATCCCAATAAAAGTCCCGACATCATCTGTTACAGGAACAAAATTCTGGAGAGCCGCAAGAGATAGCAGGTCCTCCATGTGGGCATTTATCGAAACAGGTTTGTTTTCCCATTTCCGAGGAATATCCTTCAACCAGATATTTCTGGTCCCATCGAAATTTAATCCAGGCGAATTTTTTAGTTTCCAAAGCAAATCACCTTCGGTAATTGTCCCGATATATTTTCCTTCCTTGTCGATAACCGGTAAAGCTGAATAACTGTGATGCTCCATTTTTTCCATTGCCTGTCTCATTGTACACTCAATTGAAAGATAAACAGTATCATTCTTAGGTAAAAGGAAAAAGGCGATATTCACCTTAACATCTGCACTCCTTTCGCTACAGCATCCCTTCTATTATATTTCCTTTTTTTCATGGATACATTTACTGCCAAAAAATGTTCTTAAATCATCTTCATTAACACTTCTTCATAATAAAAATTTCACTAATTTTATGCTTTTCCTTTAAATTATTTTAATAAAAAAACCTATATATAAAAAAATTTGTTCCATTTTATACCATTATTATGATACTATTACCCTAAATCACCTATCGTTCTTGTTATTTTGATTGTTTTACCACTTGCGTTATTACAATTTATTATTGACGTTACGTATTTTCTTGCTATAAAATGTTTAGAAAGCATTTTAATCGTACTTAAATATTCAAGTATTCTTTAGTGAAATGAGGTTTGAAGATGGATAAACTCTGGGAGATTACTTTGGGTGACCTCCTCGATGAAATGGCAGAAAAACATCCCAACCATGACTGTGTCATTTATACCGATCGGCCTTTCCGTACAACCTATCAGGAATTTCGGGATTTAGTCAATCTTACTGCTAAAGGATTTTTGCGGTTGGGCATAAAAAAAGGTGACCATGTTTCTATCTGGGCTACCAACTATCCTGAATGGCTTTTGACCATGTTTGCCACTGCTAAAATTGGCGCCGTTTTAGTTACCGTTAACACCAACTACAAAATTTTCGAGGTGGAATATCTCTTAAGACAATCAGATACTCATACTCTCGTCCTAATCGACGGTTTTAAAGACACAAACTATGTTGACATTATTCATCGTCTTGTTCCGGAAATGAGTGATAAAAAACCGGGAGAATGGCAATCAAAGAGCTTGCCATATCTGAAAAATGTTATTCACATTGAATCGGAAACACATGACGGAATGTTGAATTGGAACATGCTTTATGAATTAGGAGCAACTGTCTCCGATGATGAGCTTTATGAAATTCAGAAATCGGTGGATATTCATGACGTGGTTAACATGCAATATACTTCCGGTACAACAGGATTTCCCAAGGGAGTTATGCTTACTCATTACAATATAGTCAACAATGGTTTGTCTATTGGTGACCGGATGAAATTTACCTATAAGGACCGTCTGTGTATTCCTGTGCCATTCTTTCACTGTTTTGGCTTAGTATTGGCTGTGATGGCTTCTGTCACCCACGGTTCCACCATGGTACCGATAGATGCTTTTCGGCCTTTAAAGGTTCTTGAAGCAGTTTCAAGTGAAAACTGCACTGCATTGCATGGGGTACCTACCATGTTTATTGCCATGTTAGATCACCCCGAATTTAAACGTTTCACTTTTCCTCATCTGAGAACGGGTATTATGGCCGGTTCCCCCTGCCCTGTGAAAGTAATGCAGCAGGTGGCGGATGAAATGAATATGCGGGAAATCACTATTGTCTACGGACTAACCGAAGCTTCTCCCGGGTGTACCCAAACAACTACAAACGATCCTCTGGAACTTAGGGTTTCCACAGTAGGCAGAGCTTTTCCCTTTGTAGAAACCAAAATTATTGATCCCGATACCGGTCTTGAATGTCCGCCTGGTGTACCCGGCGAGTTTGTTGCCCGAGGCTATAATATCATGAAAGGTTATTATAAAATGCCGGAAGCTACCGCTCAGGCCATTGATAAAGACGGCTGGCTCCATACTGGGGATCTTGCCACCTGCGACGAGAACGGTTATTATAAAATCACCGGCCGGATAAAAGATATTATTATCCGAGGTGGGGAAAACATTTACCCAAAAGAAATCGAAGAATTTCTTTACACACATCCGGCCATCAGTGACGTACAAGTGGTGGGTGTCCCCAGCCGTGATCTTGGAGAAGAGGTCATGGCCTATATCATCCTAAAGGAAGGCGAAACCCTAACTGAAGACGATGTGAAAACATTTGTCAAAAATAATATGGCACGTCACAAGACTCCAAAATACGTCAGCTTTATCGACAGCTTCCCCATGACCGCCAGCGGAAAAATTCAAAAATATAAACTAAGGGAAATGGCTGTCCAATCTTTGAACCTGCAGGATGCAGCCGATATTGAAACTGCTTAAAATTTATTCCCAAAGGAGGAATTGCCATGAAGTTTGCTTTTTCCACTTTAGGGTGCCCCGATTGGCTGTGGGAGGAAATTCTTTCTGCCGCTGCCGATTTGGGTTATGATGGCATAGAATTAAGGGGCATTGGCAGCGAAATCTATTTGCCCCATGTTAAATTATTTGCTTCGAAAAATCTCCCTATTGTTCAGGAAAAATTAAGAAGGTTGCACCTGGAAACACCTTGTCTTACTACCGGTGCCTTTCTCTTTGACCCGGTCAAAAAATCAGAAGCAAAAAAAGAAGTTGTAGATTACTTAACATTAGCCGAAAGGCTGGGAGCACCATATGTCCGAGTGTTAGGAGACAGCAGCCCCGCACCCGGTCTGACACCGGTGGATGAAGAATTGGTCGAAGAAAACCTGTTGGAACTTCTCCCCTTGGCTGCCCAACGAAACGTTACTCTCCTACTGGAGACAAACGGAGTCTATGCCGACTCCGGCAAACTTTGCCGTTTCATGGAGAAAATTGCTCATCCAAATTTAGCTGTTCTTTGGGATATTCATCATCCTTATCGTTATTTTAATGAACCCGTTAAGGAAACTTATACCAAACTTAAGCCCTGGATCAAACACATCCATGTAAAGGATTCCTTTGTTAAGGATAATAATGTTCAGTATCGCATGCTGGGTTGCGGGGATGTCCCGGTAGCCGATGCGGTCAAAATGTTGGCATTGGATGACTATCAGGGTTATGTCTCACTTGAATGGGTCAAACGATGGTGTATGGACTTGGAAGAGCCTGGCGTGGTCTTCTCCCATTTCCTTAATACTATAAAAAATATGCTCCCGTAAATAAAAGGAGGCCCTGACATCATGTTGGAAATGCGTATTCATGGCCGGGGTGGACAAGGTGTAGTTACCTTAGCCGAACTCTTGGCCAAGGCAGCTCTAAAGTCAGGCCGGGAAGTACAAACCCTGCCTTTCTTTGGGGTAGAAAGAAGAGGGGCTGCCGTAAAGGCTGCCGTTCGTTTTGATTCTCATCCTATTAAGGTTCGTTCATTATCTTATCAACCCGATATTCTGGTGCTGATGCATGAAAATCTCTTACCCATCGGCCTTTCTGAAGGCATCGCTCCCGATGCCTTTTTCGTTGTCAATGGCACAACCCCCCTTCCGATAAAGGAGAAACAATGGCTGGTGGATGCTCAGAGTATTGCTATTAACAATAATTTGATTATTGGCGGCGAGCCCTTTATTAATGTCCCGATGCTGGGTGCATTAGGATATATTTTGGATATACCTCTCCACCTACTGGAAGAAACCATTAATGCCCAATGGGAAGGTAAAAAGGCCTTCCCTAATATTGCCGCTGTCCGGGAAGCCTATTCTGCTGTACGGCAATTCCATGGAGGTAAAGCCAATGAATAAACCTGACATTTATCCTGTAGCCCGGCCCGTAAACGGTGCCGGAGGCCTCACCGGGACCTGGCGTACCACGAAACCTGTTTTAGATCGTAAAAAATGCATTGACTGTCTACGGTGCTGGTTATTCTGCCCCGAAGCCGTTATCAGTAAAGATAACTTAGCTATTAATTATAATTTTTGCAAGGGTTGCGGTATCTGTGCCACTGAATGCCCCAAAAAAGCAATCACCATGGTCAAGGAGGAGGAACAATGACAAAAATACTTGATACCGGTAATGCTGCCTGCGCTCTGGCTGTCAAGGCAGCAAAGGTAGATATGATCGCAGCTTATCCCATTACTCCCCAAACTTCCGTGGTTGAAAAATTAGCTAGTTTTATCGCCGAAGGAGCAATGGTTGCTAAATACCTGCCTGTGGAATCGGAACACAGTGCAATGAGCGCAGTGGCCGCAGCTGCTTCTACAGGAGCCAGGGTATTTACGGCAACCTCCTCTCAAGGACTCTTGTACATGCATGAGATTCTCCATTATGCTGCCGGCGGCCGTCTGTCCATTGTCATGGCAAATGTCAACCGGGCTGTCTGTGCCCCCTGGTGCCTTTATGTTGATCACCAGGACTCTGTTTCTCAAAGAGATACCGGATGGATCCAACTATATGCGGCAACCAACCAGGAAATTTATGACTCGGTTATCCTGGCCTATAAGGTGGCGGAGGAACTTAATATACCTGTCATGGTTAATTATGACGGTTTTTTAGTCTCCCATTCCATGATGCCTTTTGAAGTGGTGGATCAAGAGATCATTGATCAGTTTCTTCCCCCATTTGAGCCTGCCTGGCGGCTTCATCCTCAATGGGGCGGCACTTTCGCAAGTGTTACTCCCTCAGAAAATTATGTTCCTTTTCGGACACGTCTTGCTGAGGATATATTAAAGGCAGCTGACATTATTAAAAAGTATGCCGGAGAATATGAAAAATTGACAGGTCATTGGCACGGCGATCTCTTTCAAACTTATCGAGCAGAGGATGCAGAATTTTTCCTTCTTTCCATGGGCTCGATGGGAGCAGAAATGGAACTGGCTGTGGACAAGCTAAGAGCTAAAGGGATTCCTGCTGCCGGCCTGAGGCTTCGGGTATTCCGGCCTTTCCCCGGCGAAGAGTTATCTCGGATTTTGCCGGAAGATTCCAAGCTCTTGGTCTTTGATCGGAATATGGCCTTTGGCACAAAAGGCGGCGCCCTTCTCTCCGATGCTAAGACGGCTCTTTTTGATCGTAAAGATCATATTAAGATTACCGGTCAGGTAATGGGACTAGGCGGCGAAGACCTGCCCGCCAATTATCTGGTCCAAAAAGCCCAGGAAATGATGGAGGTGCTGAAATGAGCATTAATATAAAAGACCTTAATCAACTTGAATATGTGCTCCCAGGCACCGCTGCGTGTGCCGGCTGTCCCTCGACAATAGCCCTGCGCATTGTAGGCAAAGCCCTGGGTGAAAATGCCATCATGGTTATGACTCCTTCCTGTGCAGTAGCCAGTATTGGCCTTTTGCCTAAGTCATGCTACGCAATGCCGGTATTAAACGTCTGCTTTGCCTCGGCAGGAGCTTCTGCCGGAGGGATTTCTCTTGCCCTAGACGCCATGTATGAAAAGGGCCGTTTGCAAGGAGAAAAGCCAACAGTTTTCAACTGGTGCGGTGACGGAGGCACCTATGATATTGGCCTCCAGGGCATCTCGGCCGCAGCGGAAAGAAATGATGGTTTCATTCATTTTTGCTACAACAACGAAGCCTATTCCAATACCGGCGTGCAAAGAAGCGGTGCAACACCTATTCATGCCACTACTACCACCACCCCGTTGGGGAAAGAGGTACCGAGAAAAAATGTACCTCTTTTAATGCTGGAACACCGAATTCCATACGTGGCAACTGCCTCCCTTGCCTACCCCATGGACCTTTATCAAAAGGTGGTAAAAGCTAAGGGTATCAAAGGCTTTAAGTATATTGAGATTCATGCTCCCTGTTACCCCAGTTGGAAATTTGCCGCCAGTGACACAATTAAAATGAGTCGTATGGCTGTAAAAACCGGTACCTGGTTGTTATGGGAAGCAGAATTCGGGAAACTGACACTGAACAATCCCACAAAACTTATGGCGGAAGAAAAAATCGCACCCCTGCCTATTATTGATTACATCAGCGGTCAGGGCCGTTTTGCCCATCTTCTCAAAAGCGAGCAAAGAGATGAGTATTTAGCCTCTATGGAAGAAGAGATCCGCCGGGAAATCAAATTTATGGCAGGACGGGCGAAACTGCTATAAATGATAAAGGCCGCATCATGCGGCCTTCAGACTGTTTATAAAGGGTATTTAAGTTTAAGAAAATAGCACTTTTTCGTTATTTTATTCTTGCACCAAGTCGGCATAACTCAAATCATTTTTCAGCAGATCCTTTTCCTTCATCCAATTGATGATGTTGTTCACATCTTCCTCAGCGGGAACCACCGGTTGAGGATAATGCTGAATACTGTAATCTTCGGCAATCGGCTCCGGAATATTAACGTTTTCAATCATCAATTGCTTATAGTCTTCAGGATGATTATTTAGATCATCCACTGCCTTTTCATATGCCCGGTAAAAAGCTTCAACCGTACTTTTCTTTTCATCCAGCACTTTTTTATCGAAAACCACCACCGCTTGAGACAGGTTGCGTTCGGTATCGGTATCCTCTGCTACAACTTTGGCCCCGTTAAATTCCGCAAAAGTAATTAAGGGACCGGGCACAACAATGGCATCAATCTTATTGTTAAACAGCATTTCCATACGCAGGGGAATTTTAGGCACGGATGTCTTTTTCACATCGGACGGATCAATACCGGCATCAATAAGTATGCCATCTGTAATGTATTCAATGATTGAATTATAAGAAATCCCGATGCTTTTCCCTTTTAGATCTTCTATCGAATCAATATCTGAGCCCGATGAGGCTAAAATGGCAAATCTCCCCTCTTCAGGAACTTCCCCAAGGGTAATTGAAGTGACTCTCACATCCTGACCGGAATCTTTGATCATTCCGGCAACAATCATGTCTGTGACCATCCCATCCAACTGACCGGACTGCATCGCATTAATTTGCTCTACAGCACTTTGGAAGCGAACAATTTCCACCTGGATGTTTTCCTGGTTAAAATAACCGTTGTTTTCAGCCACCAGAATTGGCATAATATCCTCGATAGGCAAAACTCCAATTTTCAGGAGTTCAGCTTCCTTTGTTTCGCTATTATCCTTTTCCTGGCTGCATCCTGCCAGCAGTGTAATTATTGACAGCACTAACAACAATACTAAAAACTTTTTCCCCATGCTCACTTTTTCTAATCCTCCTCACAATCTTTAAAGAATGAACGCCAATTCATTTATTTGATTATATCTTAATTTCTTTCCAGTTTATTGTCAATAAGTATTTAGAACAATATCAACCATCTAATCTTTGGAGCAGGAATATTCAAAAATGGCACGAATTAGACACTGGTATATGAATTATTGGGGGTTATCATCATGTCACAAGCTAAAAACGAATTAAGCATTTTTAAAATTTGGCTTCTTGCTATACGCCCCAAAACCTTGCCCGCTGCCACGGGTCCGGTGATAGTAGGCTCAGCTATTGCTTTCGGTGAACACGCTTTTCGCTTCGGTCCGGCTTGTGCGGCTCTTCTGGCTGCCCTACTCCTGCAAATTGGTTCTAATCTTGCTAATGACGTTTTTGATTATAAAAAAGGAACCGACACCAAGGAAAGAACAGGCCCTCTCCGGGTTACCCAGGCCGGTCTTTTAACACCGGGTCAGGTAATAGCCGGAATGTGGGCTGTCTTTGCACTGGCTTTTCTCATCGGTTTATATCTTATTTGGCTGGGCGGCTGGCCGGTACTTGCCATCGGTCTGTTGTCTATTGCCTCGGCAATTGCCTATACTGGGGGGCCTTATCCCCTTGGTTATCATGGCTTAGGCGAACTCTTTGTCTTTATTTTCTTTGGGCCGGTAGCGGTCTGCGGCACCTACTATGTCCAGGCCTTGAACGTGAGCACTCTGGCCTGGTGGGCATCCATCCCCGTTGGACTTTTAACCACAGCGATCCTGGTGGTTAATAATATTCGAGATTTAGAAAACGATAAAAAAGCCGGCAAAAGAACTTTGGCTGTCCGTTTGGGACAATCCGGCACCCAGAGAGAATTTTTATTTCTCCTGACAGTCTCCTATGCAATTCCTCTTTTCCTATGGCTGTCAGGCCAAACTTCTCCATGGGTTCTGATTTGCTGGTTATCCCTGCCCTTAGCCAAACACTTATATCGTGACATCCGGACAAAAAAGGGCGCGCCCCTTAATGCTACTTTAGCCGGTACTGCCCGGTTGGAACTCTTATTCAGTATTCTGTTTTCCATCGGCTATCTTTTGGAAAAGTTAATTTAGGATACACGCTGTTTCCAAGCGCACAACACCTTTTCCGCCCCGTCCAGCATCAAATAAAGGATAAATCCCATTAAGCCCATGGCAATGATGCCGGCAAACATGCTTTGGTAATTCATCCGGCTCAAGGAATCCATGATGAAAAATCCGATCCCCGTTTGGGTGGCATAAGTTTCTGCGAGAAAAAGCACCGCCATCGCAGTTCCTAAACCTAATCTTAAGGAAGTAAGGATCGCCGGCAAACACCCGGGGAAATAAACATGGCGGTACAGTTCCCAAGAACCGGCGCCCAAAGACCGTACGGATAAAACGTATTCTTTTTCCAGGTTCTTAGCGGCATCCCGGGTAGTTACTAAAATCTGATAAAAAGTAATCAAGGTAATCAAAACAATTTTGGAGGTATCTCCAATTCCCAGCACAATTAAAAAAATTGGCATGAACACTACTTTGGGGATAGGATAAGTTAAATAAATCATCGGTGCGATTTTTTCGTCTATCTCCGGGTTTTTTCCCAAAAAAATTCCCAGCGGCACCCCCATTATCGTTGCTAAAAACAAACTAACCAGCACTCGATACAAACTCACACCCAAGTGAGTAAGCAATTCCTGCCGGATAGCAGTGACAAAACTTTTCAGGGCATCAAGAGGCGGTGGAACAGCCGGGTTTTTTAAAATTAATGAGACCAACCACCATATCAAAAAAAGAATCACCAGTGAAGATAAAAAAGAAAAGGTTTTTCCGGTTGTTTTATGCCCCTGCTGCATAGTACTCTCCCCCCCGCAGGCATGATCGGAGTTGATTACACATTTCTAAAAACTGCACTCTCCCCCGTAGGTTATAATCGCCGGCCATCCTGTTCTCTATTTTTTGGACAATGTGACCGGGACAGGAAGACATGACAAATATCTTTTGGCCCAAAAAAACAGCTTCTTCTATGTTATGGGTAATAAGCAGCATGGTCACCCTGGTTTCTTCCCATATCTTTAACAAAAAATCTTGAATTTCTTCCCGGCTCAAAGCGTCCAGGGAAGAAAAAGGTTCATCCATCAAAAGCAATTGGGGTTCCAAAATCAAAGCTCGGGCAATAGCAACACGCTGCCTTTGTCCTCCGCTTAACTGGACAGGATATCTTTTGGCCATTGACAAAAGCCCTAACTTTTCCAAAACAGCTTGGGCGGCTTCTTTAATTTGGGGTGAAGACTTTTTTCTTAACTCCATCCCCAAAATAACATTATCCCAAACTGTCTTCCAAGGAAGCAGCCCATACTCCTGGAGTATTAATGCTGTTTTCCCTCCGCAGATGGGCGGCTTATTGTCAACCAAAACCTGGCCGGTATAACTTTGATTCAGACCTGCCAACACATTTAGAAGAGTGCTTTTCCCGCAGCCGGAAGGGCCGATGATCACTCCTCTTTGGCCCTTTGGCAGAGAGAGATCAACAGATTCCAGCGCAATCACACGCTGATTCTTCTGCCGATAGTCAGCTTTTAAAGATTTAATTGAAATGTAATTATGCTCCATTTCTCTACCATACCTTTACTTAAATTAGTCTATAACTTCCCCAACCCGCGCAGATTATATTTCATCAGTGTATCAAAGGCTTTTTCCAAATCTTTTGGTTGGCCCTCGCGGAGCCAACTGGTAATTACCTGCCGGAAGCTCCCCACAAACGCCATGGCACTAACCAAGCTGTCTTCACCGGGAAACCTTCCCTCTTCATTTAATTCATCCAAATCCTCTTTAGTCAGCTTAATCAACTCATTTTCAATTTCAGTCAACTTGGCATTAAAGGCATTATTAACACCCGGAACCTGGATCAAAAGAATTTTGGCCATACTCTTTTCCTTAATAAATAGTTTAATACAAGCTTCCATGGAAGCTTGAAGTTTTTCGAAGCGGTCCGTAACTTTTTCCCGTTCTCTTTTAATACACTCTAAAAGCTCCTGAAACATTTCATCCACGATCATGTTAATTAATGCTTCTTTATTGGAAAAATAAAGATAAAAAGTCCCGGTGGCAATTTTTGCTTTTTGCGCGATACTTTTTATTGATGTTTCCTGGTAACTGTTTTCTGCAAAAACTTCCCGGGCAGCCTTAATAATCTCTCCTCTTTTTCGTTCCAATTTCTCTTTAACTTTATTTGTTTGTCGGTAAGCCATTTGGTGTCCCCCCCGATGCTAAAAACATTTATAAAAATGAACGTAGGTTCACTATTTAATTTTAACAGATTTATACTTTAAGTCAATCTTAACGCTGGGACAATTCCATATTTTATTAAGTTATAAATTCGACAATACACGATCATAATAACCATGGATAAAAAATTAGGGAGGTATTTACATGCGTGATCTTACACCGACGGAAATGCTTTCGCTAAGGGAACTTCTTACAATGGAAACCACTGGTCTGATCAGCCTAAAAACAATGCAGCCGTTAATTAGCGATGAAAAGTTAAAATCAGCTTGTGATGCAGGTATTCAAGCTGCAGAGGCCCGGGTTAGGTCAATGCAGCAATTTATGCAAGAAAATCAAATTGTCTCCATTGGGGAGGTGCAGTAAATGGGAGTAATTAATAACTTTTTTGGTGATGATTCTTTAACCGACGATAAGTATATAGCCTTAAGCATGTTAGGGAGCGCAAAAGCCTCTGCCACCGGCTATATGGCAGCAATATTGGAGTCGGCAACGCCGGAAATCCGTAACCTCTATTCCAATTTTTGTACTCAATGTACTCAATCACATGAGGCATTAACAGGTCTGGCAATAGAGCGAGGATGGTACCATGCTTACGGAGATCCGAAAGCTCAATTACAGGAAATCGTTGCTGATTCCACTAAAGTTATCACTCCAAATGCCTAAAAAACAACCCCGGTCTAATCCGGGGTTGTTTTTTTAATAAGTTGATAATGGTGTCAGGGAAAGCTCCGAAAAATTAATTAAACTCGAAAATCGCATACCAAATATAGTAGGATAGTCAAATGCAAATTTATTATTTGGTATAACGAGGGTCAAGAAAGATACTTTTTCGGAAGTTTCTCGGGCACCGTTTAGTAATCAATCTCTCTTAGACATTCCTGTCAGTAATTGATATAATTGAAATGTTCTTTAATCTGTATACCTATTTAAGTAATAGGTGGACACTTTTTACATACTATAGGTTCTCTGATACTATCAATATAAATATGGGCAAGATAATATTTTGGATCGATAAAATTTGAGTGCAGCGTTATCGTGTCAAGTAGCTAATTGGAAATTTCTCAGAAAATCGTTGCTAATAAGGAGGAATCACGATGATTACAATTAAAACCCCAAAACAAATTGAGCTAATGGCAAAGGCTGCTAAAATATTAACCGCCTGCCACCGGGAACTGCGCAAAATTATTCGTCCGGGCATAACAACTTTGCAAATCGATCACTTTGCAGAGGAATTCATTGAGTCCCACGGTGCAAAAGCCGAGCAAAAGGGTTACCACGGTTATCCTTTTGCCACTTGTGCTTCCGTCAACGACGAAATCTGCCATGGATTCCCCACTCATACCCCTTTAAAAGAAGGCGATATTGTCACCATTGATATGGTTGTCAACCTTAACGGATGGCTGGCTGATTCCGCTTGGTCTTACCCGGTAGGTCAAATATCCAAAGAAGCTGAAAAACTTCTCAAAGTGACAAAAGAGTGTCTTTACATCGGCATTGAAAAAGCCGTAATCGGCAACCGGCTCGGTACTGTTTCACATGCAATTCAAAGTCATGCCGAATCCCATGGTTATTCTGTGGTACGTGATTTTACAGGACATGGTATCGGTCAAAGCATGCATGAAGATCCCCAGGTACTCCATTTCGGCCAGCCCAACAAAGGAATCAAATTATCTGAAGGGATGGTGTTCACCATCGAACCGATGATCAATGTTGGTTCCTATAAACTGACAATTGACCAAAACGGCTGGACAGCCAGAACGGCTGATGGGAGCCTCTCGGCTCAATATGAACATACCATTGCCATCACCAAGAACGGTCCCCTGGTTTTAACTGAACAGGACTGATAAAAGCCTTAAAAAACCTCCGTTAACTGGATTTTTATTTGTCCGCCAGCAAATAATAAATATGAATGAACCGGCAAACGGAGGAGTTATTCATGAAAGAAAATTACTTTTCAAAACCGCCTCAATCCTACTGGATGGCCTCAACACCGGAAACAACCTACCCAACCCTCCAAGAGAATATTAAGACGGATGTGGCTATTATCGGGGGAGGCATTACCGGGATTTCCTGCGCCTACCTTCTTGCTAAAGAAGGACTGAAAGTGGCCGTTGTGGAAGCGGACCGCATTATCCAGGGCACAACAGGCCACACAACAGCCAAAATTACTTCCCAGCACAACCTGATATATGCCAAAATCAAAAAACAAATGGGCGAAGAACTAGCACAACAATACGCTGACGCAAATGAGTCGGCCATTGGAATGATTGAAAAAATCGCAAAGGAAAACCACATCGATTGCGACTTTACCCCTCAGTCAGCTTTTGTCTATACGCAGCAGGATAAATATATACAGCAAATTCATGACGAAGTTGATGCTGCCTCCGCTTTAGGCATCAAAGCTTCTTATGTTGAAACCATCCCCTTCCCTTTTTCCATTAAGGGTGCGATGCGTTTTGACGATCAGGCCCAGTTTCACCCCCGCAAATATCTTCTCGACCTTGCTAAAATTATCACTAAGGATGGCTGCCGGATTTTTGAGCAAAGCAGAGTGATTGATATTGACGAAGAAAGCGGCAATTATATCATCACCACCGACCAAGGGAAAAAGGTAACGGCGGAAAAATTGATCATCGCTTCTCATTACCCGTGCTATAACAAAGCCGGGCTTTATGTTGCCAGAATCTATCCCGACCGGTCATATGTTGTTGCCATTAAAGCCAAAGAAAAATATTCGGGCGGCATGTACATTACAGCGGAAGATCCCGGCCGCTCCCTGCGCAGCCAGAAAACTGATGACGGCGAGCTGATTCTGGTAGGGGGCGAACATCATAAAACCGGTCAAGGTGTGGATACAATCAAGCATTTCGAAGCGTTAGTTCAATTTGCCAAAGATACTTTTGAAGTTGAAGACATCCCTTACCGGTGGTCCACCCACGATTGTATGACTTTGGACGGTGTCCCCTATGTAGGTCACTTTACTTCAAAAACTCCTAATATGTATATCGCCACAGGTTTTGCCAAATGGGGCATGACAAACAGCGCTGTCTCCGCAAAGATTATCAGGGATTTGATCATCGAGGGGAAAAGCCCCTGGCAGGATGTATACAATCCATCCCGCCAAACTTTAGAAGCATCGGCCAAAAATTTTGTAGTAGAAAACTTAAATGTGGCCGAACAGCTGGTAAAAGGTAAATTGTCTTCTCTTCCGGAAGATATCGATATTAAGCCCGGTGAAGGAAAAGTAATAGAAGCAAACGGACAAAGGGCCGGAGCATACAGAGACGAAAAAGGTACGTTGCACTTGGTAGATACCACATGCACGCACCTTGGCTGCGAATTATCCTGGAACTCTGCAGAAAGATCCTGGGACTGCCCCTGTCACGGCTCACGCTTTACCTATGAAGGAGAAATTATTGAAGGGCCGACGGTGAAACCGCTGAAAAAGATTCAACAGGATTAAAGCCCTTTCTCTAATCTTTTTTACAACCTTTTCCCCTTTGTCAATTTTTCCTACATACAAAACAAATAAGTTGATAAATGGTGCCTAACACCACTTATCAACTTATTATAATAATGGAAATTTAGCTTGCGCCAAGTCTTTGACGCAGGAAGACAGTATCTCTATTTGCTTATGCTTGTTTTAATTCTTTAACATACTGTTTTGCCATGGAGGCAATCATGCCCTGGTCAGTGCTAATAGCCAAATACTGCACTCCTTTAGCCATCAGTTCACGAGCCTTCTCAACATTTCCAGCTACCATTCCCACTGCCTTACCAGATGCCCTGACTTTTTTAATGATACTGTCAATGGCCTCTAATAATTTGGGATGGGTTTGTTCCCCGATCACGCCTAAAGATTGGGAAAGGTCCTCAGGGCCGATAAAGATGACGTCCAACTCTTCCTCACGCAAAATTTCATCCAGGTTTTTCATACAGGTAGCAGACTCGCAATGGAAAACTGCCAGAGTGTTATCGTTTGCCATCTTGACATATTCTTTCTTGTCCATAAAACCATAAGCCGCAGACCTGTTTCCAGGTGAAAATCCGCGGTTTCCTTTAGGATAATACTTCATGCTCCGTGCAGCAATCACTGCATCTTCCAACTTATCCACATTGGGTATTTGGACACCCAGCGCCCCGGCATCTAAAGCCTGAAGAATTTCCACAGGGTTGTTTTCTCTTACCCGAACCACGGGTACAATACCAACAACGTCAGCACCGCGAATCAGCCCGACCATGCTTTCTTTGCTCATTGAAACATGTTCATTGTCAATAATCACAAAATCAAGACCGGCAAGTCCTAGAACCTCAATGGACAGGGGATCATTCAATTTCATAAATGTTCCCAAAACAGTTCCACCGTTTTTCAATATCTTTTTAACCTTATTTTCTCTAATCATTTTCAACCCTCCGATTAAATATGCTGCTCACAGCCTATTTTGTGCCTTCCGTAATCTTTTTCACCGATTCATCCGGCAGGGCAGGCATATAAACACAATGCATCCTCATTGTCTCCGCAGCATAATTTTTGCACTGGTGGCGGACCCCTGCGGGAGCGTATAAAACCATTCCCGGTTCTAGTACATAAGTTTTGTCTTCAATAACAAGTTCCCCGTGCCCGGACTGAATAATAATCATTTCATCCACTGGATGGGTGTGAAAATCAGTCTGCCCGTTTAACGGGTACAATGTAGATACCAGATAGGTAAAATTCTGGACACCTTCGTCAAGTTGCGGTGTATATACTACCTGCAGGTTTCTCTTGTTCGGCTCAGGTACAGTCTTAGTTGCCACTTCCCATATTTTTTTAAAGCTCTCCATGAAAGATTCCTCCTTAGATTTTACATTTTAATCTTGATTATCAAAAAATCATCTCACTAAAGAATTTAAGTTGAGTTCGGATAATTTACCTTGTAGAGGCAGGCCGGTTTCCTTATCCCATCCAGCCATTTCATAATAGTCCTGAATCATTTGATTAAAACTTTTAGGATCCAACGCCATTTTCCCATCCAAAGGCCCCCCGTTGATCGGAGTATAATATTTGGCCGGTAGTTTATCATCACTGGGTCTTAAACCGCACCGATCGATATTATATATACGGGCCATTGTGTGGCATCTTTCCCCAATTTTTTGCAACTCCCACAGGCTGGTGTTCCACCCCGTTGCCCCTTTAACCAGTTCCACTGTTTTATCTAGTGGAATAATACTCCTGGCAACAAAGCCAAAAGCACACGCCCCCAGACAGTCATAAAAGAATGTCAGAAACGAGCAGTAAAGCATCAACCGCGCTTTTTCCGTGCTGACCTCTGCCGCCGGAACAGGTTCAGTGATCCCCAGAGGAGTAATATTCTGAAAACCATATGAATCCCTGTTGGTAAAGAATGGGTCATGCTGGGCAAACCAGTGATCTGCCCCATTAAAAGAAATGGCGTACTGAATCCCCAGACCGCTTTTAACACGCGGATCATGTGCAGGTACTTCTTGTCCCTTAGTTTCCACCAGGTACTCTGAGCTTCCCTGACCAATTTTTTCGGCAGCTGCTTTGCTTCCTTCTGCTAGCATACTCCCAAACCCTTTGCGCAGGGCAATCTGCTCTAAAAGAGTTAAAACAGCATCTTCATTGCCGAACTTAAGGTCAAGACCACCTGTGTCCTCTTTAGTAATAAGACCGTTTTCATAGCACTGCATGGCAAAAGAAATTGCCATTCCGGCAGATATAGTATCTATCCCCAAGCGATTGCACAGCTCGTTTGCTTTACAAACTATTTTGATATCGGCAATACCGCAATTAGAACCTAGTGTCACCAGCGTCTCATACTCAGGACCGCCGTAAATGGGGTCAACTTTTACCCGGTCATCATTAATTTCAACGACCCGTTTGCATCTTATCGGACAGGCAAAACACCCACCCTTTTCCACCAGATATTCTTCTAGCTTATCGGCACCGATCTCACCTGCACTGGGAAAAACTCCTGTTTGCCAATTGTTCGTAGGCAGAACTCCCGCTGCATTGTTTCCCCCGATTCCCAGGGGAGTGCCATGTTCGTGGAGGGAAATACTGAGTGGATTTGTTTTTGTTTCTTGGGCTGTCCATTTAAATATTTTTTTTATTTTCTCTGAATCATGCACCGGAATCTGACCGCTTCCCAGAACAGCGATCGCCTTGAGATTTTTTGATCCCATAACAGCACCTAAGCCGTTGCGACCATTAAAATGGCTCAGATCATTTGCAATGCAGGCATAACGGACTAGGTTCTCACCACCGGGTCCGATTTGGGCAATCTGGATTCTTTTATCATTAAGTTCAGACCGAATCATTTCCTGAGTCGTCCCCGTATCTTTTCCCCATATATGCTCAGCAGAACGAATTTCAGCTTTTCCACCCTTGATCCAAAGAAAAACCGGACGTGCTGCTTTACCCCGGATAACTAAGGCATCAAATCCCGCTCTTTTCAACTGGGGGGCCCAATAACCTCCGGCCTCCGATTTCCCTAACGCTCCTGTTAACGGTGACTTGCTGCAAACAGTAAACCGGGGCACACAAGGGCTTTGCGTGCCGGTAAGAAGACCGGGGGCAAAAATCATCACATTTTCCGGACCCAGGGGGTCAACGTCCTTAACCTTTTCTTTCAACAGATAATAAAGCCCGATTCCCGGTCCGCCCAAATAGGTGCGGTAAAACTCTTCCGAAGGGTGTTCTACAAAAACTTCCTCTTTTGTAAGATCCACGTGCAAAATGCTACCGGTATATCCCAACGACATTAAACGCTCCCCCTTTCTTTTTATCCTCCCCCAAAAATTGGATACAGTTCAATAAAAGAATCATTTTCAATTATTTTTGTTTCATTTACCAGTGATCCGTTCATCAGTATAATCTCTACTTCCCCGCGACCCAGGTTTAAGTACACCAGCAAATCTTTAATGCACGACCCATCGGGAAGAAATACAACTTCCTTATCATCAGGTAAAGAAGAGAGCCTTTTTAAGATAGAATTAAGTTTTACTGTTGCTCTGGTCATATATCCCTAAACCCCTTGATTATCGTAATTATTGAAGTTAGCGGGCATATCATATCACCGTTTGTAAAAAGCTGTGCCAAACTCATGGAGGGCATCATAAAAGGCAACAATATTTTCTACGGGGACGTCCCTTTGGATGTTGTGAACTGACGAAACAACCAAACCGCCGCCGGGCGCCAAATCATTGATCCTTCTTTTAACCTCTTCCCGGATCTCTTCAGGTCCTTTTCTTACCAGGACATGCTGGCTATCGCATGCCGCGCCCCAGAAGCTCAGTTTGTCTCCAAAATCTTTCTTTAGCGCTGCCGTGTCTTCCAAGCCATTGCACGTCACCTGGACAGGATTCCAGGCATCTATGCCGATTTCAATCAAGTCGGGTAGGAAATCCCGCACTGCCCCGTCACAATGATAGACTATCTTCACATCAGCTTTAGATTTAATAAATGAAGCGACTTTTGCATGAAACGGTTTGATCATCTCCCGGTACATCTTGGGATTAATCAAAGGATACTGCTGAGTTCCCAGGTCGTCGGACATCACAACTACCTGCACATATTTCCCAACCTCATTCAAGAGGGCATCCCACTGGCCAATTTGAAACTGGGTGACCTTCTCAAGTAGAGTTGTTACTAGTTCCGGTTCAGAAACCATTTTGATAAAGAA
Organism: Bacillota bacterium; assembly: GCA_050945755.1. Lineage (GTDB taxonomy): Bacteria > Bacillota > Dehalobacteriia > Dehalobacteriales > Dehalobacteriaceae > JAQVXR01. The sequence continues at coordinate 24,265 of JBMNTN010000016.1, forward strand.
TTCTTCATATCCCATTATCCACTGGCAGGGCGCATATATGCCCCCGCCCAAGGCACCGTTGGCCACTAAAGCATACCCGGTGTTTTCAAAAATTTCTTTGGCTTTTTCTTTTAACCCTGCAACCCTCCACGGTTCATACGGATCAGGCCAGGGGAATTTCTCAATATCATCCATAGTAGCACCCAATAACGGAGGCGATACAGGGTCGAAATACAAACCTCCAAAGGGACACTTCCATTTCATACCCCAGTCAATGTCTGGATACCACATATCCCCGTTTTCTTCCTTAACCAGCTTGACCCTACTGTCAACAAGTCCCTGTAAATAGATAGGGTAACAATCCGCCTTAAAGCGCTCTCTGATATATTCATCAACAAATACAGACTGGGAATTGATATTGGAAATCACGACCCGATCATTCTTGTAACCTAAATAATCTTTCAGGTTCTTATAGGCATCACGGTGCATTGTCGTTAAATTGTAGATCCCGCCGATGTCAACCGGAACCCGGTCAGTTTCCTGATGGTTTAATGCCCGGACGACTCTTTCTCTGGATGTCATTACTGCCATCTTATTCTTCCCTTCTTAATTACTATTTTGCAGTGGCTATTTGTTTTAGGATGCAATTTGTTGTAAAAAAGTAGCATCACATAAACTATCTTGGATACCACATTACTTTTTTAGAACTTCACTGTTTACTACATATCTGGGTTTACGTTCCGCCAGGCAATCGACAATACCCTGGGCAGACTGGGTGGCCATAGCAACTAAAGCCTCATCTGTCAGGGCTGCATTATGAGGAGAAAGCAGGATGTTGTCCAATTCAAAAAGGGGATTATCCGCCTGCGGCGGCTCCTGTTCAAAGACATCAACAGCCGCTCCTTTGATCATGCCGGTTTTAAGTGCCTGATAAAGAGCATTCTGGTCAACAACTCCGCCCCGTGAAACATCCACCAGGTATGAGCTATTTTTCATTTGCTTAAATTCATTTTCTCCTATCATCCCCCGTGTGCTGTCCATCAAAGGAACGTGAACGGAAATAAAATCGGCGTCAGCCATAACCTCTTCCATCCGATCCACTGGTTTTATCCCCGCATCTTCAATGATCCTTCGGTCAGCATAAGGATCATATCCCAACAGGTTGACGTCTAAACCTTTGAGTTTTTTGGCCAAGAGAATTCCGATTTTCCCCAGGCCGATAATGCCTACTTTTTTTCCCTTAAGTTCCACCAGATTAACCTTGGTTCGTAACGCAAAGTTACCCTGCCTCACTTCTTTATCCATTTCAAGAAAATTTTTAGACAAAGCCATTACCATAGCAAATGCATGTTCGGCAACAGCATTAATATTAGCCTCGGGAGCATTAACAACCAGAACCTTTTTCTCTGTTGCAACCTTAACATCAATGTTATCCACACCAATTCCATGCTTGGCAATGACTTTCAGGTGCGGTGCATTTCTGATAAAGTCACCGGAAATTTTCGCAATACGGATCAAAACACCATCACATTTGGCTGCCTCTTCCATTAATTTTTCAGGCTTAAGTTCCCATCCTTTTATTACTTCCAGTTGGGCTGCTTCTAAAATATTCAAGCCATCCTGATGGATAGGTTCCAACACACAAACCTTTCTCACATGACCAACTCCTTAGGAGAAATCATTGTAGTAAATCTATTTAGCTGCATCCGATGATACCCAGCGAAATAATTTGAGCATCATCGGTCCTGTCAAAATCAGTCTATTATTTCAACTGCCCCTTGGAATCATGATCCTGATCGTACTGGATACTAGCGGCGCCTTGATATCCTATCGGATTTCGGAACCCCAAAGGATTGATACCGCAAGGGTACTTGTCACAAATCTCTTTGATCAGTTGGCAATAAAGGTCAACAGTTGTTTCCACAATTTCCTTACCCTTTTCTACCGTAGCATTGGTAGGATCACCGATCACCCCGTTTTCCAGATCATCCTTCTCAGGCAGAGCAAAGGTACCTTCGAAATGATACATTGTGCCGGGAGTGGGAACTTGTCCGGGAGCAATTTTCCATTTGCTGTCCAGCAAAGGAGTGCCGCCACCGGCAACTGCATATTTCATATTGACAAATTCCGGATAGAGATAAAGGGCCAAAGAAGTCTCTGCCTCATCCGCGTGCCACATATAATCTTTCAGGACTTTTTTATTATCCCGGAGGAAATCATACCAGGTAGAGGCTAAAGTGAAATAACCTTCAATACCCAATTCATGAGTGGCAACGATCATTGAAGAAACCTGACCATGAGCAGAAATGATAAGGAACTTATTAAATCCGGCTACAGCTGCACCGCGAACAATGTCCTTGAGCAGCATAATATGGGTTTGATAGGTCAGCGGAATTGTACCGGGCATCCCCCAATGATGATGGGGATGAGAACCGTACATAGGACAGGGTAAAAGCATAGCACCGGACCTTTCGGCAACCTTTTGGGCGATACCGATAGCATTAAAAGTGTCTGCTCCGCAGGGGCAATGGGGACCGTGCTGCTCAATAGCACCGATAGGCAAAATAGCTACATCACAGACTTCCTTGGCATAATCAATATTAACCCGCGCCGCATTTTCATGGAACCAGATGGAATCTCTTTTGTTTAGCTTGAATTCAGTTTGTTCAGGTGCTTTCATGTTTAAATTACCTCCCTAAAATGACTATTTAATATAATAGCTATTTACTTTTTCCTAATCCCTTTCAGAGTTGCTAGAATTTATAAAGAGCTTCCGCATCTCCCAGCGTCTTAAACCTTTCGTCAAATCGAATCTTATAGATTTTTTCCTTTCCGGCCAGACCCCAGAGGAGATACTCAGTGCAACCCGGAGCAGCAAGAGAAGTGTGATACCCTTCAGCCAGCGCTACAGCATAGTCATCACCATCAATAACATTTACTTCATCCCATTTTTCTTCAACACCGTATGAATGCTGGAGAACATAAGCTCCCTCTGGGCCGTTCAATTTGAAGGAAAAAATTTCATCCAATGGGTACTCTTTTTCAGTATTAAAATCATGCCTATGTGCCGGAAACCCGATCCAACCGCCGGGTACGGAAACGGATTCCCCCACGATCAACTTTTTTGTTATCTGGTCATTATGTTCGCCAGGAGGTCCGAAGACAAATCGGAATTTACGCTTAAAATTTAGGTCTCCCGGAACGCCTTCTTCCACGTCTTCCGGACGGCAGAAAAACGGTGCGTTACCTTCCTCGCACGGCGCTGAGAAAACACGCGCCTCCATGCCGTTTTTACTTTCCAGTGAGACTTTGCTTCCCGGAGGAAGATAGATGGCAAAAGGTTTTTCATCAAAAACGCTACTGCGTGTCCCCTTCAGTCCTTCAAATGCCATTTTGCCGTCCCATTCAACTGATATCATAAAATCGCCATTCTGCAACACGACAGCAATTTCTTCCCCACTAACTTCAAAGTTTAATTTATCCTGTGCCTCAAGTAAAATGCGTCCGAATCCCAAATTTTTCAAATTAGAATTATCAGCAGTTATTACTTTTTCGTACCCCGGTTTTCCCATAAACCGATGAACGCTGGTATGCTTCATTTTTCCTCCAACCTCCTGCTTATTGTCAAGATTAAATTCAGATTAATTAACATACTTTGCAATTTTTATGCCAACAAAAAACATAGCGAGAGTTTATTCACTTACACGTATTTACACAAGGAATTTTTAGATTCCCTAGAAATACCCTTATTGCATTGATTACGATTTTCATCTATAATATGATATAATTCATCAATTAGCTTTTAATCAAATAAAAAACGTCTGGAGGCAATATATTTTGACAGGTTCATCACAAAAGGTAAAAAAATTCTCCTTGTCCCCTTTAAAAATTTCTCCGGAAGCTATTTTGGAATCGTCGTATGACGGCATCTGGATAACAGACGGAAAAGGATACGTAGTTTATACAAATGAAGCCTGGGAAAGAATTACCGGTATCAGCAGAGAAGAAGTAATCGGCAAAGCGACTGAAGAACTATTGGAGAAAAAATTGTTTTCAGATTCAGTTACTCTCTCAGTTTTAGATAATAAAAAAAGAGTCACCATGATGCTGTACAACTACAAAACAAATAAGCAAACCCTCACCACCGGTAATCCTATTTTTGATAAAGACGGAAACATAGAATACATTGTTAATAATGTCCGTGATATCACAGACCTTACCACACTAAAAGAAAAGTTAGAGAAAAAGGACCAGTTAATAGATCTACAAAATACAGAATTATCGCACCTGCGCACTAAATTATCTCTTCACAATGATCTTGTCTTTACCAGTCACGAAATGAATCAAATTATTGATTTGGCAGTAAGAGTGGCCAGTTTTGATTGCACGGTTCTCGTTCAGGGGGAATCAGGCGTAGGAAAAGGAATCATTACCAAAGCTATTGTTAAAAACAGCACCAGGAAAGACGGGCCTTTTGTGAAAATCGACTGCGGCGCCATACCTGCAAACCTTCTGGAATCAGAATTGTTCGGCTATGAAAAAGGCGCCTTTACAGGAGCTGATAGCAAAGGAAAGAAGGGCATGTTTGAACTGGCTAATAAGGGCACTGTTTTTCTTGATGAAATTGGCGAGTTGCCTCTTAGCCTACAGGTAAAACTCCTTCATGCCATTCAGGAAAAAGAAATTAAACGTGTCGGCGGAACCAACCCAATTCCTCTGGATATTCGGATCATTGCCGCCACCAACAAAAATCTTGAAGAAATGGTGTCAAAGGGAGAATTCCGCGAGGATCTTTTTTTCCGTCTAAATGTGGTTACTCTTACGATCCCTCCATTACGGCAGCGGGCGGAGGACATTCCCATTCTCTGCAGTCATTTTCTTAAACACTATAATCAAAAACATGCACAGAATAAATCACTTTCTCACGAAACCATTAGCTTCCTCATAAATTATTCGTGGCCAGGAAATGTCCGTGAGCTTCAAAATCTAATGGAAAACCTTGTAATTATTACTCCAGACCAGTTAATCCGTCCAAAACATCTTCCGGAAAAAATGCGTGCGGAATGCAACAATTCCCAATCACAGATTGAGATAAACGGTATCGTTCCTTTGAAAAATGCTGTCAGAATATTAGAAGAAACATTAATTCAAAAGGCCATGACAAAATATAAAACGACGAGAAAAGCGGCCGCCGCCTTGGGCATTAATCAATCAACACTAGTAAAAAAATACCAGACCCTTGGTATTAAGTTTGACCGCCGGCCTGGCTTAGATGAACAGGAGTAAGATTTATTTCCCGTATTAGACATTTAAATTCATTAATCTTGGTAAAGTAAGAGAGATCTCCGGAATATATGTCACTAGGGCAATAACAATGATCATTAAAATTATCCAGGGGACTATTCCCTTTACAAGAAGATCAAACTTCAGACCGCTTATTTGGCTTGCCATAAATAAATCTGCTCCCACCGGAGGTGTAATAAACCCGGTAATCAGGTTCATAATCATAATCATACCAAAATGGATAGGATTAACTCCCAATTGTATTACGATAGGCAATAGAATTGGAGTAAGCAAAATTATGGCGGCGTTAGTTTCCATAAAAGTACCAACAATAAGCAACAATACATTTATCAGCAACAATATTACTATTTTATTGGAAGTTATGCTTAAAATAGCATTGGAGATTTCAACAGGTACCTGTGTAATGGTAAGGATATGTCCGAAACCTGTTGATACACCAATAATCGTCAAAACTGGAGCACAAATTAATGTTGCATTAAAAGCAAGAAATGGCAATTCGTTGAATTTAACTTCTTTATAAACAAAAATGCTTAAGATAATACCATAAACGCATGCAACAGCAGCAGCCTCAGTAGGGGTAAATATTCCTTTGTAGATACCTCCCAAAACTATTGCAGGTATGGACAGTGGGAAAATGGCTTCAATACAGATCTTCAATGCCTCTTTAGTCGAGTATCTGTGAGTAGTACCCTCATAACCATGTTTCTTTGCAAAAATAATGGTATAAATCGTAAAAACACCGGCAACTAACAAACCTGGTCCTATTGCTGCCGAAAACATGGAAATTACGGACACACCCGCAGTTACTGCAAAAACTATCTGAATAACGCTTGGCGGTATTAATGCCCCCATTCCTCCTGATGCAGCAATAAGCGACGTAGCAAAGACTTTGGAATATTTATTCGCAACCATTGCGGGTATCATAATAGCGCCAACAGCAGCAACAGTTGCAGATCCCGTGCCTGCTATAGCAGCAAAAAACAAACATGTGACAATTGAAACAATTCCCAAACCACCGGTTAACTTGCCTAAAAAGAGCTCTGAAAAATTTAATAGACGTTTAGACACACCGCCATAGGCCATAATAGTTCCGGCAAATGTAAATAAGGGAACTGCCATTAAAGGGAAGGAGTTAAGAGCCTGAATCATTGCTTGTGTAAAAGCATCAATGCTAATTGGATTAGATATCCAAATTGTAAAAATAGAAGCTAAACCCAGTGATATTGCAATAGGAACAGATAAGATTAGGAATATTAATAAGCCTCCAAATAGTAGCGCAGATATCATGACTAAGCATCTCCTCCTTTTTGCATAACATACTTATCTGGTTTTGCTTCATTCTTTTTCCTGTCTTTTAAGAAAGATAATAAGTTTAACTCATTAAAATAAACACCCATTACGTTTTCAAATCGCTCTATAGGTTCATTAAAGTTTTTTATTTTCCAAATAACTCCTTGAGCAACTCTAATTATCATTAGCAATAATCCAATTAACCCAGCACCATAAAGAAAGTTCATCGAAATGTTAACCGAAATTGCTTTATCACCAAACTCGGCAACCTCACGAACAAGCTTTGTTGCAGAAATAAACATAACAACAGAAAATAATAAGAAAAACAAATCTGCAACTATTGAAATATACTTTTCGATTTTTCGGCCAAACAATTGGGAAAAAAATCTTACCTTGATATGCCTTTGATTTCTGGTAGCATAAGAAATAGCAAAATACATTAACCAGACAAAGATAAATCTACAAATTTCTTCCGCCCATGAGAAACCGCCGTCAGCAAAAGTTCTTAATAAAATTTGAACCGTAAGTAATAGAAGCAACGAATAAAACAGCCCTATCATCATCACCGGTTCAAAATTTGCTTCCAGCTTTAAAAAAAGCTTTTTCACATCCGCCCACCCCTTTTTAAAGCACCTTGTAAAGAGTGAGAATGTTAGCGTTTAGCCAACTAAACGCCAACATTCTTCTACTATTACTAAAAATTACTGTCTTGCAGCTTCAATTTCGGACATCACCATATCATAAACTTCCTGTCCGCATTGTGCTACGATATCATCCTTGATGGCTGTATTCATTGTTTCCCCGAGTTTTCTTCTTTCTTCAACAGGGAGATCATTTATGACAACTCCCAAGCCTTCCAGTTCTGAAGCTGTCTTTTCTTCGCTTTCTGCCAGTAATTGACGTTCTTGCTCGATAGCTGTTTTTGCTGCTTTTTCTACCAGTGCTCTATCATCCGCAGACAAACCATCCATAAATTTCTTGTTTGCCATCCAGAGGAAGTTGGTATAGACATGCTTGGATAATGTCAAGTACTTATTAGCTTCATAAAATCTTGCATCCCGGAAACTTACAGTTGCACATTCCTGACCGTCAATCAAGCCCTGCTGCAAAGCGGTAAATACTTCAGCCCAGGTTAAGCTTGTTGTCTGCACGCCTACTGAATTCCAGGCCTTCATCATCAGAGGGTTATATCCTCGGATTTTTAATCCTTTGAAATCTTCAACAGTGTTAAGTGACTTTTTACTGTTGGAGAAGTTCCTGAATCCCATCTCCATATATCCGATACCTACAAGACCCATTTTTTCTAATGGTTTCATTAACTCCTGACCAGCTTTTCCGTCCAATACCTTATGGGCATGCTCTTCATCATCAAACATAAAGAAACTTTCCCAGACTGCAAATTCCGGAAGCAATTGAACGTAATGGGTAGTAGAATTCAGTGTCATTTCAACATCGCCGCGGCGGGTAAGTTCGAGATTTGCCTGTGCGTTGCCCATCTGGGAGTTCGGTAAGATAGTTACGGTAATTCTGCCGTTGCTTTCCGCTTCAACCGACTTTTTGAAATCTTCCAAAGCTATATGAGACGGGTGCTGAGTTTGGCTTTCATGAGCTATGCGAATTTCAATTTTCTCGGCATTATCTTTTCCGGGTTCCGGCGCTTCTGCATCTTGATTAGCGCAAGCGATTGAAAAAATCATCATTCCCATTAACAACACAATTAACACCAGAATACCAATACGCTTTTTCATCATTATCCTCCCCTAACGTTTAAATGTTTTAATTTCTACTCTTTAGATTACACCGGCAATACCCAAGCGCCTTGGTCACCTCCTCTTAATTTACCGTTAACAGTTTTACAAACCAACGTCTTCCATGAATAAAAGGAATAAATACTCAGCAATATAAATTTGCAATATTCATGCCAATTATCCGGGAAATCATTCTGCACTAAATTAAGACCGGCTAGATATAAGGCTGATAAACATTCTTTTTAAGTACTTAAGCTTTTAAAAAGTTGCTCATAACAGTTATTGTTTCCTTTTTTCTGCTATCTCAATTTGGCTTTTGGCAAAATATACCATTATTATAATTCTTAACATTCTAGCTGAGATGCAATAATTGATGATTACTATTTTCATCAGTGCTATGCTATAGTGAATCATTATCATCTGAAAAATTACATGAATAAACTTATGGGATTAAAAGAACTTTGATCCGGCACTCTTTTTTCTTTTTAATCATTGCTATGGCTTCACTGATTTTTTCCATAGGGTAGCGGTGGGTAATCAATGGCTTAACATTGATCCTGCCGCTTTCCATAAGGGATAGTACCGGTTTAGAAGCATTAGGACTGGCAAGTATTCCAATTAAATCAGCATCTTTAACAATAAAATTGTTTATGCTGACTGGAAATTCCACACTGTTGTAAAAACTATATAAAACAATTTTTCCTCCCGGTTTAACTGCTTTAATCGACTGGTTAAAAGCAATCATATTTCCTGATGTTTCAAGTATTACGTCGGCTCCTTCGTAGTCCGTATTTTCAAGAACCTTTTCCACAACATCATCTTTTTTATAATTTACAACAACATCTGCTGCCAACTGCCGTGCAATTTCCAACTTTTTATCCCAGCTTCCCACAGCAATTACTTTGCTGGCACCGGAAATTTTCGCACACTGCATAGCCAACTGCCCAATAGGCCCGTCTCCAATGACCAAGACGGTATCACCAAAGCCTATTTTTGCTCTCATAATGCCGTATGCAGCCGTGGCGGCAGGTTCAGTCAGCGCAGCTTCCTCATAACTTATATTTTCCGAAAGTTTATAAAGGTTTTTATAAGGCATCTTAATATACTCAGCAAAAGCTCCGTCCTTATTCCGGTATGACCCGACGACAACACGGTTGGGACACAGGTTATACCGCCCAATTTTACACATGTGACAGTTTCCGCACCCCAGACTGACATCACCGGTAACCCTGTCCCCAACAGAAAAACCTTGGACGCCTTTACCAATTTCTTCTATCTGCCCCGCCCATTCATGACCGGGAATCAGCGGATACGTTGTAAAGCCGTTCTTAATATGGGGCATATCACCACTCAATAATTCTAAATCGCTGCCACATATACCCACTGCTTTCACCCGGATCAACGCTTCGCTGTCATTGATTTGGGGTTTGGGCACATCTGAATATTCTATTATTTCCGGTTCCAGAATTCTTACTGCTTTCATAGCTTAACCCCCAATTATAGTTTTTACAAAAATAAAGGAAGCAAAAAACATGCCAAATAATAATTAAGCTTTTTTATACCTGAACATTTCTCCCTGATACATGAATTTGACAATACTCCGAGGGGCATATTGCTTCATTTCATCCCGAAATAAGAGAGGATCGCCACCATGCTCAATAAATGTCCAAAAGTGACAGGGAATCACAATCTTAGCCCCAATATGACTAGCCAACTTTGCTCCTTCTGTCGAATCTAGATTTCCAAATTTACCGTTAACCGATAAAAACGCAATATCAGGCTGAAAATTGATTATCTCTTTCATCAGCTCCGGCCTATATGCTGTATCCCCGGAAAAATACAACTTGATTCCATTAATAATCAATAATAAACCAATTGCATCCGGTGCTAGTTCTCCGTGGTCAGCATATACGGCCTTAATCCAAATTTCCTTTTCCATTATTTCTGTTCCACATTCCAGCAAATAGACTCGGTTTTTATTGATTCCAAATGACAAATACTTTTCCACACAACTTTTTGGCCCATAAAATTTTGTTCGAGGACAAACTGCTACAATAGGGATCGCATCAATATCAAAGTGATCAAAATGAATATGGGTAGTAATATAAATGTCCGGTTCTAGTTCCCCTGGGGCGATCAGTTTTGGTGTCATCCGTTTAAAACCTTTGATTCTTTCTCCGCAATCACTTAAATAAGGGTCAATTGCCATCATATTACCAAAATGATCTTTGATCACAAAACCTGCTTGTCCAAGCCAAAATATTGCAATTTCATTTAATTTAATTTTTGCATTATCAATTCGATAGTGTAAGTTCAAAGCTGAATACCTCCTTTAAATTAAAATAGATGCAAATTTTGTACCAAAAAACCACCGTCTCTAAAAAAGCGGTGGTTCAATGCTCAAATCCCCAGATCAAGATCAAAACCCTTTCTTTATCGGGGCGGCCGGGGACCGAAGTACTGATAATAATCAACTTTGATATCCCCGTTATAAAGCTTTCTCTTTTTGCTGGCGGCTTTGCCAAATGTTTTTTCAAAATCTCCGTAAGCAGTCAAAATATAAAATGACCACGTATCCAATTTGGCAAAGACCTTACCTATCTCCCGATACAGAGCAATTATTTCTTGTGTGTTGCCCAGCCGCTCCCCATAAGGAGGATTGCAGATAATCTTCCCATACTTTTTGGAAGACGACAACTCGGAAACAGGCATTCTTTGAAAATGAATTTGGCCTTCAATACCTGCTTCCTCCTCATTATGGCGGGCGATCTTTAATACGTTTTCATCAATATCTGTTCCTCTAATATGTAGGGGTTCGTCAAAACGCGCCAAATCATGGGTTTCTTTCCGGGCATTTCGCCAGTACTGTCTGGGGATCACCGGCCAGTGTTCCGATATAAATTCCCGATTCATACCCGGGGCAATATTTTGCCCAATTAAAGCCGCCTCTATCGGAATCGTACCAGAACCACAAAAAGGATCAATCAACTCGGTATCAGGCCGCCAACGTGATAACAGCACAAGGGCTGCCGCCAAAGTTTCTTTCAATGGAGCATAACTTCCTATCTTCCGATATCCTCTTTTATGCAGTCCCGGACCGCTGGTATCAATAGTCAGGGTGGCTATATCATTTAGCAACGCCACTTCAATAGGATACTTCGCACCGGTTTCCTCAAACCATCCTACTTTATATATCTGTTTCATTTTCTCCACTATCGCCTTTTTGACAATGGCCTGACAGTCGGACACACTAAACAGTTTAGATTTGATAGATTTCCCCTCTACGGGAAAAATCCCATCCACTGGAATCCACTCATCCCAGGGCAGGGCTTTTGTCTGTTCAAAAAGATCGTCAAAGGTCTCCGCCTTAAATTTCCCAATCTTTATTCTTACCCGGTCCGCCGTACGCAGCCACAAATTGCATCGGCATACAGCGTCCGCTTCCGCCAAAAAGGTTATCTTGCCATTTTCCACTTTGAGATTTTCGTAGCCCAGATTTCTTAACTCATCGGCGGCAACAGCTTCCAGACCAAAAGTTGTTGTCGCTATTATTTCTATTTTATTCAATGTCACTTACTCCTAATTTTTTTTATAATTATTATACCGAAAAAACATTGCATTAAAAACTCCCGGTATTTACCGAGAGCAGATTAATTGCTAATCTTAAAACATTTGGGGTTGCCAATTCCGCCGGTAAAACCGGCAATAAATCCTGCTGTAACAGTAAAAGGTTATAATTAGTATTTCTCTGTTTTAGAGAAGCATACAAAAAGACCGCTCATAAATATGGGCTCAACAGTCGGTGTTTTTCCGACTATTGAGCCCCTGTAATATCCCCTATGACTACTTCTCTATTTTAAGATACCGCACTAAAACAACGCAAGCTTCGCCCCTTTTAACCTCTGCCTGAGGATTAAAATTGGTCCCATCTCCTGTGATAATACCTAAGCCATGAACTATCGCCACATACCCCTGGTAACCCTGGGAGATTTTTCCCCCATCTTTAAAAGGCACTTGATAAATATCTAACCGGCTAATTTTATCTTTTACCATTGTTCTGGCAATGAATTTAGCCAGCTGCTCCCGGGTAATGGCAGCATGAGGATTAACCTCTTTTTCTAAAATCAGCCCAGACTGTTTAGCTTCCCGATAATAATTATCATACCAGTTACCTTTGGTGGCATCTGTCAGATAACCGGACGTTGACTTCACCAGAGCCTTAATTACCTCAGCCTGAGTGATGGGAGCATTCGGTTGGAAAATATTATTTTCATAATGCAAGAAACCCATTTGGTTTAGAGTATTAATATCTCCTTCTGCCCAATGTCCCTTGATGTCGGTAAGTTCTTCAGCCTTTTGATCAATTATTGGCTCCCCGTTATAATTAAGCATTTGACCGGTTACCGCATCAAACCGATAACTGTCTACCGGAGCCAATTTATAGACCAGCCGTAAATTTTTATCCTGGTCCTTAGTATAAACTAAAATCATCTGGTTCTTGGCTAAAAAGTCAGCCGTGAATTGAGCTTTCTCCAACACATTATCCGTTGCCGGAAATTCTAGGTCTAAAAACCGTATCTGAAAATCGGTGATCTTTCCTGTATAGCCATTGACGGTGGCATTAACATAGTTTTGGCTGAAAGGAACCCCATCCACTAAGCGCTCATATCGGAAATAATAACTGGGCCGGTTATTTTCTTCTTCCGCATTTAAAGGCCTAACATCGTAGTTATCGGTTTGCACCCTGAGGTTTCCTACCACCTCAGGATAATTGTCTTTGAGATAATCATTTACGATCTTCTCCGCTGCAGCTTTAGTTTTAATTTTCAATGGCTTTTGTAACCTTTGTTGGTCAACATCTTCCGGCTCACGATAATTAAAAGCCAGCACCTTCCCTGTCTTCGCATCAATGTCTACATTGGCCCAGCCATAACGATCCTTTTCTTCCAGATTCCAACGGAAAGACCAAATGCGAAGCTCCGGATAAAACCAATCTCGATTTAGAGAAGATGAATTCAGCTTATAA
>JBMNTN010000017.1:0-36360 GCA_050945755.1 Bacillota bacterium
ATACCCCATTCTTTAACGGATATCGTCCTCAGTTTTATTTCCGGACAACTGACGTAACCGGTGTGGCGAAACTACCGGAAGGTGTGGAAATGGTAATGCCTGGGGATAACATTAAGATGTACATTGAGCTGATTACCCCGATTGCTATTGAGGAAGGTTTGCGCTTTGCCATTCGCGAAGGCGGTCGGACTGTCGGAGCCGGTGTGGTAACAGGAATTATTGAAGATTAAAAGAGCGGGTCAAGCCCGCTTTTCTTTTTGTGGAATGTTTTCCGCTTGGATCAGAGGATTTTAAAGTCGGAGAATATTTATGGTAAATTATGCAAAGAATATTTTTGTAGGATATTATCTGAGGATACTCAATTTCGGTTAAGGGAAAAGTCTTGACACGAAATTTGATTTGTGTTAAATTATTCAAGGTAGTCTGTAGGCTTATGTATTTTTTGCGTAATGTAGTTAGGAGGTGGCAACAATGCGCGTAGCAGCTACTTTGGCCTGCACTGAATGTAAAAGACGCAATTATATAACAAAGAAAAACAAAAAGAATGATCCGGATCGTTTAGAATTAAAGAAATACTGCAATTTTTGCAAAACCCATACTGTTCATAAAGAAACAAAATAATCAGTTTGATCAATTTTAATATAAGGATGTGAGCTTATGGTTGCCGGTAAAGTTGCAGCTGGCTCAAACAATGGCAAGTTTAAGGACCGTGCAGGTAAGTTCCTGCGTGGAGTTTGGTCGGAATTAAAAAAAGTACACTGGCCTGATAGGAAACAAATAACTGTATACACTTCGGTTGTTCTGGTATCAGTATTTATTATTGCATTTGTTATTTGGATTGTAGATTCTGGCTTAACCTTTATTCTGAACCGGGTGTTATAGAAAGAATACTGTAAGTTTCTTAAGGAGGTGGGGGACCTATAAAAAGAATAGGGTCCCTTATGTTATGGATAAACAATGGTATGTAATTCATACTTATGCCGGCTATGAGAATAAGGTAAAAGCCAACCTGGAAAAAAGAGTAGAATCGATGAACATGGAAGAAAGTATTTTCCGGGTTATTGTTCCCATGGAAGATGAGGTTCAGGTTAAGGATGGTAAGAAAAAGGTAACGAAGCGAAAAGTCTATCCCGGCTATGTTTTGGTAGAAATGATTATGACGGATGCTTCTTGGTACGTGGTCCGAAATACACCGGGAGTGACAGGATTTGTCGGGACCGGAAACAAACCTGTGCCCCTACATGAGGATGAAGCAAGAATTATTCTGAAACAGATGGGTGTCATCGAGCCTAAGGTAAAGGTCGATTTTGTTATTGGAGAGCATATACGGGTAACCAGTGGACCTTTTGAAAATTTTGTAGGCAATGTTGAAGAAATTTATCCCGACAAGGGGAAATTAAAAGTAATGGTTTCCATGTTCGGAAGAGAGACACCAGTAGAATTAGAATTTTCTCAAGTTGAAAAGTTAAATTAAAATTCCGCTCGTTTTGTGGACAATAAAGAATACTTTGATGTCCTAAGGGTGGGAGGGGTAATCCCCGCTAAACCACAATCTAGGGTAAGGAGGTGTGAAGCATGGCAAAAAAAGTAATGGCAATGGTTAAATTACAGATCCCTGGTGGAAAAGCAAATCCTGCACCGCCTGTCGGGCCTGCTTTAGGTCAGCATGGTGTCAATATTATGGCCTTCTGCAAAGAGTTTAATGAAAAGACTGCAAAGCAAGCTGGATTGATTATTCCAGCGGAAATTACTATTTATGCAGACCGTTCTTTCTCATTTGTTTTAAAAACGCCCCCGGCTGCCGTATTACTAAAGAAAGCTGCCGGTATTGACAGCGGCTCCGGTGAGCCAAATAAAAAGAAGGTAGCCAAGCTTCCCAGAGAAAAAGTCCGGGAAATTGCTGAACTGAAAATGAAGGATCTAAATGCTGCCAGTGTTGATGCAGCTGTGCGCATGGTTGAGGGTACTGCTCGGAGTATGGGTATTACAATTGTTGACTAGTTCTTTCCCAGTGGGAGGAAGGTCTCTTCCGAATTACCACAAAGGAGGTTAAAAGATGCCAAAACATGGTAAGAAATATCAAGATGCTTTTAAATCGTTTGACAGAGACACTTTATATGATCCCCAGGAAGCACTTGCCCTGGTAAAAAAAGTTGCACCTGCAAAATTTGATGAAACCGTGGAAATTGCTGTTAGGCTTAACTTGGACCCGAGACAAGCAGATCAACAAATCCGCGGTGCGGTAGTTCTTCCCCATGGTACCGGCAAAAGCCGGAGTGTTTTGGTTTTTGCCAAAGGGGAAAAGGCCAAAGAAGCTGAAAGTGCCGGAGCTGATTTCGTTGGTGCTGAGGATATGGTGGCAAAAATTCAAGAGGGTTGGTTTGGCTTTGATGTAGCTGTTGCAACACCTGATATGATGGGAACGGTTGGTAGGCTGGGTCGTCTCTTAGGCCCTAAAGGTTTGATGCCAAACCCTAAAACAGGTACAGTTACGATGGATGTAGATCGTGCCGTTAAAGAGATTAAAGCAGGTAAAATTGAGTACCGACTTGATAAGGCAGCAATTATTCATGCGCCGATTGGAAAAGTCTCTTTTGATGAAAATAAATTATACGAGAACTATTTAACGCTGGTTGAAGTGCTGATTAAAGCTAAACCGGCGGCGGCAAAAGGACAGTATATCAAGAGTATTACTGTGGCTTCAACTATGAGTCCGGGTATACGCATTAATCCCTTAAAGCCAACGGGCAAATAAAAAGCCTGGTGTTGACTTTATCTAATTTGTGTGATAATATTGGGCTCGAAAAAACTATAAAACCTGTACTGTAGACAGCGGGCGCAGCAAGCTTAATGGAGAAATCCGCCTGCCGAGGTAGGGAATATCGTTGATAGATAATTCAAATGATAACCTCTGCATGTCTGCAGGGGTTTTTATTGTGGTAACGGAGGAGGTGGAAACGTGACGAAAAAACCCCAGACAATAAAAAAAGAACAGGCTGTAAATGAATTAAAACAAAACATGGATCAGTCTAACTTTACAGTTTTAACTGATTATCGGGGGCTTGATGTATCCGAGGTTACGGAACTGCGAGCCAAACTCCGAGAAGCGGGAGTAACATATAAGGTTGCTAAAAACACGCTGATAAAACTGGCGGCTCATGAACTGGGAGTTATGGAATTTGACAAGTACTTGGAGGGCCCTACAGCAATTGCTTTTAGTGCCGATCCGGTAGTGGCTGCGAAAATTTTGACTGAGTTTGCTAAAAGCCACAAAGACCTGGAAATTAAAACCGGACTTCTGGATAAAAAACAGGTAAGTGTTGATGGGATTAAAGACCTTGCTAAATTACCGCCCAAGGAAGTTCTTTTGGGCCAAGTTCTGGGAGCTATGCAGTCACCCCTTTATGGTTTGGCCGGATCTTTGGCCGGTCTAATGAGAAAGTTTGTCTATGCATTGGATCAGATCAGAGAACAGAAGGCCAATGCCGAAGCTTAAAGATTCCTGGTTTTACTTAATTAATTATTAAGATTTTTAAGGAGGATAAAATAATGTCCAAAGTAAATGAAATTTTAGAAGCGGTTAAAGGGCTAACCGTTTTGGAACTGGCTGAATTAGTTAAGGCTTTTGAAGAAGAATTTGGTGTCAGCGCTGCTGCTCCTGTTGCTGTGGCTGCAGCACCTGCAGCTGGAGGTGCTGCTCCTGCTGAGGCTGCCGAAGAACAGACCGAATTTGATGTAGTGCTTACCGCTGTTGGTGATAAGAAGATCAATGTGATCAAGGTTGTCAGAGAAATTACCGGCTTAGGTTTGAAAGAGGCCAAGGCCGTTGTGGATGAAGCTCCCAAACCGGTCAAAGAAAAGGTTAGCAAGGAAGAAGCAGAAGGTATCAAGGCTAAATTGGTTGAGGTTGGTGCGACAGTCGAAATTAAGTAGTTTATTGTTACAAAAGGCACCTCTCTTTGGAGGTGCCTAAATTTTTTATTAGGGTCAGGTTTGATGAGGTGAAATTTATCTGATTATAAATATTTCACCTCATCAAAGCTGATCTTTTTACGTTGACAAAGCTTGCCTTTTATGTTAGTATCAAAAAATGGCTCATATTGGTTTCTCTGGGTATTTTCCCAGTATAATTGAAAATATTGCCTAACGTCTGCATAAGGTCAATTCATTATGGGAAGAATACCAAAATACGGAGCTCGGAAAAATTGGTTACCATTGAGGGGTGAGGTGTTGATGGCTTATCCATCCGCAGTAGGAACCAGAGAAAGAAGAAGTTATGCCCGAATTCAGGAAGTCCTTGAAATGCCGAACTTAATTGAGGTGCAACGAAAGTCTTACCATTGGTTTTTAAATGAAGGTCTAAAGGAAATATTTCATGATATTTCCCCGATTCAGGATTTTACCGGAAATCTTGTTCTTGAGTTTGTAGGTTATACCTTAGGTGAATCTAAGTATTCCGTGGATGATTGTAAAGAACGGGATGTGACCTATGCAGCCCCTCTTAGGGTTAAGGTTCGGCTGATTAATAAGGAAACAGGTGAGGTTAAAGAACAGGAAGTATTTATGGGTGACTTCCCGTTAATGACTGATAAAGGGACGTTTATTATTAATGGGGCGGAACGGGTAATAGTAAGCCAGCTTGTGCGTTCTCCCGGAGTCTATTATAGTGAATCAATTGATGCGACTGGTGTCAGACTTTATGGAGCAACAATTATTCCTAACAGAGGTGCCTGGCTTGAGTTTGAAACAGATGTTAATGAGAACATCTATGTTCGAGTGGACAGAACCAGGAAAATACCCGCTACCGTTTTGATCCGTGCGTTGGGTTATAAGACTAATGCCCATATTTTAGATTTATTCGACAACAATCAACATATTCAAGTTACTTTGGAAAAAGATAATACAACTTCTGAAGACGAAGCCCTTGTAGAAATATACAAACGTCTACGGCCAGGGGAACCTCCTACTGTAGATTCGGCGCGCTCTTTATTATATACTCTCTATTTCGACCCTAAACGATACGATTTAGGCCATGTGGGCAGATATAAGCTGCATAAAAAGTTGGAGCATGGTATTTTAAGAAAAATTTCCGAAGACGGTAAAGTTTGGGACGAGGATAAACACCGCTACGTTGAGAAAGAAATTACCGAGGAAATATCCAATGATTATATTAGACATCTGACCAAACCTGATGTCATTGAAGCTATTCGTTACCTCTTAAAATTAATGAATGGCGAACATAAGGCGGATGATATTGATCATTTAGGCAACAGAAGGCTCCGTTCAGTCGGGGAACTTTTACAAAATCAGTTCCGGATCGGCCTTTCCCGGATGGAACGGGTGGTGCGGGAGCGGATGACAATTCAAGATGTGGATGTAATTACTCCACAGGTTTTAGTAAATATTCGCCCGGTTGTCGCTGCAATCAAGGAATTTTTCGGTTCAAGTCAGCTTTCTCAATTTATGGACCAAACCAATCCGCTGGCAGAGTTAACGCATAAACGGCGTTTAAGTGCCTTAGGTCCGGGGGGGTTGTCCCGGGAAAGGGCTGGTTTTGAGGTACGTGATGTTCACCACTCTCACTATGGCAGAATGTGTCCAATTGAGACCCCGGAAGGCCCTAACATTGGTCTTATCGGCTCGCTCAGTACTTTTGCCCGGATTAATGAATTCGGGTTTATTGAGACTCCTTACCGGAGAGTTGACAAGGAGCGAGGCATTGTAACCGATACAATCGATTATTTAACCGCTGACGAAGAAGATAAATTTGTTGTTGCCCAAGCTAATGAGCCCCTTGATAATGAGGGAAGGTTTGTAAATAGGCGAGTTAATGCCCGGTTTGGAAGCGAAATTATTGTTATTCCCTCTGAACGGGTGGATTATATGGATGTAAGTCCCAAACAGGTAGTTTCAGTTGCGACGGCCTTGATTCCCTTTTTAGAGCACGATGATGCCAACCGAGCTTTAATGGGTGCCAATATGCAACGTCAGGCAGTACCTCTATTAAGAACAGATGCCCCACTGGTTGGTACAGGAATTGAGCATAAAACTGCCCGGGATTCTCTGGTGGTGGAGATGTCGGAGGGCCCCGGCATAGTAGAGAAAGTAACCGGTAAAGAAATTGTAGTCCGTTTGGATAATGGGACGTTAAAACGACATAAATTATTAAAATTTCAGCGATCAAATCAAGGTACTTGTATAAATCAAAAGCCTATTGTCCAGCGGGGGCAAAGAGTGGAAAAAGGTCAGGTAATTGCTGATGGCCCCTCCACAGACATGGGAGAATTGGCGCTGGGGCGTAATGTCTTGGTCGCTTTTATGACCTGGGAAGGCTATAACTACGAAGATGCGATCCTCCTCAGTGAAAAACTTGTTAAAGAAGACTATTTTACCTCTATTCATATTGAAGAATATGAATGCGATGCCAGGGATACGAAACTTGGCCCTGAGGAAATTACTAGGGATATCCCTAATGTGGGGGAGGATATTCTCAAGGACCTTGATGAAAATGGTATTATTAGAGTTGGTGCCGAGGTTCGGCCGGCAGATATTTTGGTAGGCAAAGTGACCCCTAAAGGAGAGACGGAACTGACAGCGGAAGAACGATTGCTCAGGGCTATTTTTGGAGAAAAGGCTCGGGAAGTCAGGGATACTTCTTTGAGGGTGCCTCATGGTGAATCGGGGAAAGTTGTTGATGTTAAAGTTTTCTCTCGGGAAAACGGAGACGAACTGGCACCGGGAGTAAACAAACTGGTTCGGGTTTATGTAGCTCAAAAGCGAAAGATTTCTGTTGGTGATAAAATGGCGGGACGCCACGGTAATAAGGGGGTAGTATCCAGGATTTTACCGGAGGAAATGATGCCGTTTCTCCCGGATGGCACTCCGATTGAATTAGTTCTTAACCCTCTGGGGGTTCCTTCTCGGATGAATATTGGTCAGGTTTTAGAGTGCCATTTGGGATGGGCTGCCCAAAAGCTGGGAATACATGTTGCGACACCTGTTTTTGATGGAGCCCGGGAAGAGGATGTGTTTGGGACATTAAAGGAAGCGGGTTTGCCTAAATCAGGTAAAACCATACTTTATGATGGCCGGACAGGAGAACCTTTTGATAATCAAGTCACGGTGGGTTATGTCTACATGTTGAAACTGGCCCACTTAGTTGACGATAAAATTCACGCTCGTTCCACAGGACCGTACTCTTTGGTTACCCAACAGCCATTAGGCGGTAAAGCACAGTTCGGTGGGCAGCGGTTTGGGGAGATGGAAGTCTGGGCACTGGAGGCCTACGGATCTTCTTATACCTTGCAGGAAATTTTAACAGTGAAGTCTGATGATGTTGTGGGACGGGTTAAAACATATGAAGCCATTGTTAAGGGTGAGAACGTGCCGGAACCGGGTGTTCCGGAATCGTTTAAGGTACTGATAAAAGAACTGCAAAGTTTGAGTTTGGATGTTAAGGTACTTTCGGAAGAAGATGAGGAAATTGAGATAAAAGAAGAAGAAGAAGACATTGCTGAGACTGCCAAAGAACTAGGGATAGATATACTAGGCGAAGAACGAGGGGGAAAAGCCCCTAAGGAAGATAGTGAGGACACGACAGAAGAAGACTCCGAGGATGAGACTGATGATGAGGAATTGGAATTGGACTTGGACTTGGATTTAGACAACTTCAAATCGTTAGATGATGAAACTGCTGACGGGGATTTTGGCCTTGCTAATCAGGATGACGATTTGGACGAATAGGATTAGAAGTGAAATTTCTCGAAGGGAGAGAGGCCCTTGTTAGATGTTAGTAACTTTGATCGTATGCGGATCGGGCTGGCATCACCGGAACAGATTCTCCAGTGGTCCCATGGGGAGGTAAAGAAACCGGAAACTATTAATTATCGGACGCTGAAACCGGAACGAGATGGCTTATTTTGCGAACGAATCTTTGGACCAACGCGGGATTGGGAGTGTCATTGCGGAAAATATAAGCGTGTGCGTTATAAGGGAATAGTTTGTGATCGGTGTGGAGTGGAAGTAACCAGATCAAAAGTTCGTCGAGAACGTATGGGGCATATTGAACTGGCAGCTCCGGTCTCTCATATTTGGTATTTCAAAGGAATTCCCAGCCGGATGGGTTTGTTGCTTGACATGTCGCCACGTTCCCTGGAAAAAGTTTTATATTTCGTTTCCTATATTGTACTGGACCCCGGGGATACCCCTTTGATGAAAAAGCAGCTTCTAACAGAGACAGAATACCGGGACTATCGGGAAAAATATGGACAGCGCTTTTCTGCAGGTATGGGAGCAGAAGCCGTTAAGGAAATGCTCCGGGAAATGGATATGGAAGAACTGGCCAAAGAACTGCGTACTGAACTTAAAGAAGTAAGCGGTCAGAGAAGGGTTCGGGCAATTCGCCGCCTGGAGGTTGTTGAGGCATTTCTCCATTCCGGCAACAAACCGGAGTGGATGGTTATGGATGTTATCCCGGTGATTCCACCGGAACTGCGCCCGATGGTACAACTGGACGGAGGCCGGTTTGCCACCTCCGATCTAAATGATTTATATCGCAGAGTGATTAATAGGAATAACCGTTTAAAGAGGCTTCTGGACTTAGGTGCCCCGGATATTATTGTCCGCAATGAGAAGCGAATGCTTCAAGAAGCTGTAGATGCACTTGTTGATAATGGACGGCGTGGCCGGCCCGTGACCGGCCCCGGTAATCGGCCCTTAAAATCATTAAGCGACATGTTAAAAGGAAAACAAGGTCGTTTCCGGCAGAACTTATTAGGAAAACGGGTTGATTATTCCGGTCGATCCGTGATTGTAGTTGGTCCGGAGTTGAAATTTCACCAGTGCGGTCTGCCAAAAGAAATGGCGCTCGAGCTGTTTAAACCATTTGTGATGAAGAGGCTCGTTAATGATGGCCACGCGCATAACATAAAGAGTGCGAAAAGAATGGTAGAAAGGGTGCGCTCGGAAGTTTGGGATGTGCTGGAAGAAGTTATCAAAGAACATCCGGTATTACTAAACCGTGCGCCTACTCTACATAGGTTAGGAATTCAGGCCTTTGAACCGGTGCTGGTTGAAGGCCGGGCATTGCAGATTCATCCTCTTGTATGTACCGCATATAACGCTGACTTTGACGGAGACCAGATGGCGGTACACGTACCTCTTTCTGCTGAGGCTCAAGCAGAAGCGCGCCTTTTAATGCTGTCTGCATATAATATTTTGAACCCGAAAGATGGCAGGCCAGTGGCGGTACCGACTCAAGATATGGTACTTGGGTCCTATTATCTTACAGCCGATAAAGATGGTGCGAAAGGCGAGGGAAAAGTATTTGTAAATTATAACGAGGCTTTTCGCGCTTATCTAAGCGGGGATGTGGATTTGCATGCCAAAGTGTTTATTCAAAAACCTGCTGAATGGGATTACCAAAATGTAAATAAAGAAAAAAAGGAATTTGAAAAAGATGCGTTTGGTCGTTACCAGCGTCTGGAAACAACTGTCGGAAGGTTGATTTTTAATTACGAAACTCCTATTCCGCGGGGACTTGGTTTTTACAATAGTGAAGTTGATAAAAGGACATTGGGTAAAATTGTTGACCGGTGTTATCGACGGTTAGGAATTTCCGCTGCGGCAGAATTGATTGATGGAATAAAGAAGCTTGGCTTTAGTTATTCAACAAAAGCAGGTATAACTATTGGAGTAGAGGATATTAAAGTCCCTGAAGCCAAAAAGACTATTTTAACAGAGTCCGAAGCAGCGGTTGAGCAGGTAGAAGAACAATATCGTCGCGGTTTAATTACTGATGAAGAAAGATATCAAAAAGTAATCGGTATTTGGAATAAGGCAACAGATGATATTACTAAAGCATTGATGACTCATTTGGATAAATTCAATCCAATTTTTATGATGGCAAACTCGGGTGCCCGAGGTAATGTACAGCAGATTAGACAGTTGGCTGGAGCCCGAGGGCTAATGGCGGATCCTTCTGGCCGGATTATTGACTTGCCCATTAAAGCTAATTTCCGAGAAGGGTTAACGGTATTGGAGTTCTTTATCTCCACCCACGGGGCAAGAAAAGGTTTGGCTGATACAGCCCTGCGTACCGCAGACTCTGGTTATCTGACTAGACGACTAGTTGATGTGTCACAGGATGTCATTGTCAGGGAAGATGACTGCGGAGATACTCAAGGCATCTGGGTAAGTGAGATTAAAGATGTAGAATCAATGGCTGAGCGACTTGAAGGAAGAGTGGCAAATCAGGCTTTGGTTGATGAAAAAACCGGAGAGGTGCTTTTAACTGAGGGCGAAGAGATTAGCGAAGAACAGGCTGCAAAAGCCGAGGAGTATTTAAAGACACTTCCCCCGGAAAAGCGCAAGGTAAATATTCGTTCAGTCCTTACCTGCCGGACCCGGTACGGGGTTTGCCGGAAATGTTACGGACGCAATCTTGCCACCGGCGGGCCGGTTGATATCGGGGAAGCAGTAGGAATTATTGCCGCTCAATCTATCGGTGAGCCTGGAACTCAGCTCACAATGAGAACATTCCATACCGGTGGGGTTGCCGGGGACGATATTACGCAAGGTCTGCCCCGAGTTGAGGAATTATTTGAAGCGAGAAAACCTAAGGGCCAGGGCATTATTGCGGAAACCGACGGGGAAGTGCATATTGTCGAGAATAAAGGGCGCAGGGAAATTCGCCTCCTCAGAGACGGGGAAGAAAAAGATAGCTATCCGGTACCTTATGGCTCAAGGCTAAAGGTAGAGGAAGGGCAGTGGGTTGAGGCAGGGGATGATTTAACGGAAGGCTCCGTTAATCCCCATGATCTTTTGAAGGTAAAAGGTGTCCGGGGCGTTCAAATGTATTTGTTAAGAGAGGTTCAGCGAGTATACAGGCTCCAAGGGGTGGATATTAACGACAAGCATATTGAAGTGATTATTCGCCAGATGTTAAAGAAAGTCAAAATTGATGAAGCCGGAGATACAGGCCTGCTTCCCGGAGCTCTGGTTGATGTATTTGAGTTCGAAGCCAAGAATGAAGCGGCAGTCCAAGAGGGTAGGCAACCAGCGGTTGCCCGACCGGTGCTTTTGGGCATAACAAAGGCTGCTTTAGCTACTGATTCTTTCTTGTCTGCCGCTTCATTCCAGGAAACCACCAGGGTGCTTACCGATGCGGCAATTAAAGGCAAAGTTGATCCGTTAATGGGATTAAAAGAGAACGTCATTATAGGCAAATTGATTCCGGCTGGGACCGGAATGTCCAGATATCGAAATATTAAGGTAATTCCCCCCAATCAGCCGGAAGATATTGAGTGCTTATTGACACCTAATGTTGAAAATGATAGTATATGAAAGTGTGTTGCGACAAGGAGGTTGAGCAGATGAACCTTAACGAGTTGAGGAGCAGCCGGAAAACCATAGGCACAAAACAGGCAATAAAAGCTGTTCAAAAAGGTGATGCACAAAAGGTCTTTGTGGCGAGTGATGCTGAATCCCGGGTAGTTATGCCTCTGATTGAATTGTGTACAGAAAAGAATGTACCAATTGAAAAGGTAGACTCAATGGAGGAACTGGGTAAAGCCTGTGGGATAAATGTGGGGACCGCTTCTGTTGCTGTTATTAAATAATGTAAATATAAAGTGTTTTTCATCGGGGAAGGAGGTGGAGTTATTGCCAACTATCAGCCAATTAGTAAGGAAAAGCAGAGATGTCCTGGAGAAAAAGTCAACTTCTCCGGCATTGAAAGAGAATCCCCAGAAAAGAGGCGTGTGTACTAGAGTTTATACTACTACACCAAAGAAGCCGAATTCTGCCTTAAGAAAGGTTGCCCGTGTTCGACTCACAAATGGAATAGAAGTAACAGCCTATATTCCTGGTATTGGTCACAATCTACAGGAACACTCAGTAACCCTTGTCAGAGGAGGCAGGGTGAAGGACCTTCCCGGTGTTAGGTATCATATTGTACGAGGTGCTTTGGATACAGCCGGAGTGAATGAGCGGCGTCAGGGTAGATCCAAGTATGGAACCAAAAGGCCAAAAACCTCAGCGAAAAAGTAAAAGCTTTGATCTAGTTGTGACAAGGAATCGATATAAGATAAGATTAAATACCGCCCAATTATTGGGCGGGTAGTCTATTTATGTATGATTTGGTGCTTTTAATGTAATACTATTACAAGTGTCAAAGGGGGGAATTGAATGCCGAGAAGAGGAAATATAGCGAAGAATGAATTGCTTTCCGATCCGGTTTATAAAAGCAAAGTTGTGACAAAACTGATCAATCAGATTATGCTTGATGGTAAGAAAGGCGTTGCCGAGGATATCGTGTACAGTGCCTTTGACATGGTCCAGGAGAAAACCGGGAAAGACCCGATTGAAGTGTTTGATACAGCTATGAAAAATATTATGCCGGTGCTAGAAGTTAAAGCCCGTAGGGTAGGGGGCGCAAACTACCAAGTTCCTGTTGAAGTTAGAGCAGACCGGAGGCAGACTCTTGGTATCCGCTGGTTGGTCTCTTATGCACGGAAACGTGGTGGAAAGACAATGCGGGAAAAACTGGCTGGAGAGATTTTAGATGCAGCAAATAATACTGGGGCTGCGGTAAAAAAACGTGAAGATACTCATAAAATGGCGGAGGCAAATAAGGCATTTGCACATTACCGCTGGTAAAATTATTTTGACAGCAGGGGTAAGGCAGTAAGGAGGTCAAGAAGCAATGACGAGACAATTTTCGTTGGAAAAGACACGTAATATTGGAATTATGGCACATATTGATGCAGGGAAAACGACCACCACTGAACGCATTCTGTTTTATACCGGACGGGTTCATCGCCTTGGCGAGGTTCATGATGGTGCCGCTACGATGGATTGGATGGTGCAAGAACAGGAGCGGGGCATCACGATTACCTCGGCTGCTACGACATGTCATTGGAAAGATTATCGTATTAACATTATTGATACGCCAGGGCACGTGGACTTTACTGTAGAAGTGGAGCGTTCCCTTCGAGTACTTGACGGAGCAGTTGCTGTCTTTTGTTCCGTGGGGGGAGTGGAGCCTCAATCGGAAACAGTATGGAGACAAGCGGACCGTTATGGCGTGCCGAGAATTGCTTATATTAACAAAATGGATCGGGTGGGTGCTGATTTTTTCCGCGTGGTCAATATGATCAGTGAGCGGCTTGGGGCTAACCCGGTTCCGATTCAACTGCCTATTGGTTCTGAAGACCAATTCAGAGGCATTGTAGACTTGATTAAAAATAAAGCGATTCTCTACGTGGATGATTTAGGGACGAAAAGTACAGAGACAGATATTCCTGAGGAGATGGCTAATGTTGTTGCCGATTATCGGGAAAAGCTAATTGAGGCAGTTGCAGATACCAGTGAAGAGTTGACCATGAAATACCTGGAAGGTGAAGAAATCACTGAAGCTGAGATGAAAAAGGCTGTCAGGGAGGCCACTGTAAAGGTAAAAATGATCCCCGTTTTGTGCGGCTCTTCCTTTAAAAACAAAGGCGTACAACCGCTGTTAAACGCCATTGTGGACTTTATGCCTGCACCTACGGATGTCCCGGCAATACGTGGCGTTGTTACCGGTACAGAGGAAGAAGCAGAGCGGCATTCCAACGATCAGGAACCCTTTTCTGCTTTGGCATTTAAGATTATGACTGATCCTTATGTTGGAAAGCTGAGCTTTTTCCGAATTTATTCAGGGGTTTTGAAAAGCGGCTCTTATGTTTATAATTCCTCAAAGGGCAAAAAGGAACGTGTTGGTCGTTTGCTGCAAATGCATGCCAACCATCGGGAAGAAGTACATGAAGCCCATGCAGGTGATATTTTAGCGGCAGTGGGGTTGAAGGACACGTCAACAGGAGATACCCTTTGTGATGAAGCCAATCCGATTATTCTGGAATCAATGGATTTTCCGGAACCTGTGATTGATGTTGCAATAGAGCCAAAGACGACTGCTGACCAAGAAAAAATGAGTCTCGCCCTGCAGAAGCTTTCTGAAGAAGACCCCACCTTCCGAGTACGGAGTGATCAGGAAACAGGGCAAACGATTATTTCCGGAATGGGAGAACTGCACCTGGAGATCATCACAGACCGATTGCTCAGGGAATTTCGCGTAGATGCAAATGTGGGGAAACCTCAGGTTGCATATCGAGAGACGATTCGTTCTGCTGTCCGGGCTGTTGGAAAGTTTATCCGTCAATCAGGAGGACATGGTCAGTACGGACATTGTGTGGTAGAATTTGAACCGTTAGAACCAGGTTCCGGGTTTGAATTTGTCAGTAAAATTGTCGGAGGGGTAATACCCAAAGAATATATTCCGGCAGTGGAAGCTGGAATCCGTGAAGCAACGGACAACGGTATCTTAGCAGGGTTCCCGGTAGTGGACATTAAGGCAGTCTTGGTTGATGGTTCTTACCACGAGGTAGACTCATCGGAAATGGCGTTTAAAATAGCCGGTTCCTTAGCATTTAAAGAAGGAGCAAAGAAAGCTGCTCCGGTGATACTGGAACCAATCTTTAAATTGGAAGTGGTTGTACCTGAGGAATATATGGGTGATGTCATCGGTGATATTAGTAGCCGCCGGGGTAGGGTGGAAGGAATGGAACCTAGATCTGGACTTCAGGTCATCAGAGGTTATGTACCCCTATCCGAAATGTTTGGGTATGCCACTGACCTGCGCTCTAAAACCCAAGGCCGGGGGACATATGTAATGCAGTTTGCCCGGTACGAAGAAGTGCCTAAGAATATTGCCGAAACAATTATTGTAAAACGGCAAGGATAATTCGATAAATTAAAAAAAGTAGACATGGAGGGAATAATTCTCATGGCAAAGCAAAAATTTGAAAGGACAAAACCACACGTTAATGTGGGAACAATTGGTCACGTAGACCACGGTAAAACAACATTGACATCTGCCATTACATTAACATTGGCAAAAGCCGGCGGTGCTGTTGCTACCGCTTATGACAAGATTGATGCTGCTCCGGAGGAAAGAGCGCGCGGTATTACTATTAATACTTCCCACGTAGAATACGAAACAGAAAAAAGACACTATGCCCATGTTGACTGCCCGGGACACGCTGACTATGTGAAGAACATGATTACCGGTGCGGCCCAGATGGACGGTGCGATTCTTGTAGTTTCTGCTGCAGACGGCCCGATGCCCCAGACACGAGAGCATATTCTTCTTGCCCGTCAGGTAGGAGTACCTTATATTGTTGTCTTCTTAAACAAAGCCGACCAAGTAGATGATGAGGAGTTAATGGAACTGGTTGAGATGGAAGTGCGGGAACTGTTATCTGAATATGAATTCCCCGGTGACGATATTCCCATTATTTCCGGTTCTGCCTTAAAGGCAATGGAATGCGGTTGCGGACAAAGAGATTGTGAAGCTTGCGGCAACGTATGGAAACTGATGGATGCAGTTGACGAATACGTTCCCACTCCGGAAAGAGACAAGGACAAAACGTTCTTGATGCCCATCGAAGACGTGTTCACCATTACCGGACGTGGTACCGTTGTTACCGGCAGGGTAGAACGAGGCCAGGTAAAAGTCGGTGATACCGTTCAGATCGTTGGTTTAATGGAAGAAACCAAACAGACGGTAGTCACCGGTGTGGAAATGTTCCGAAAGCTTTTGGATTATGCGGAAGCAGGAGATAACATTGGTTGCCTTTTAAGAGGTATTGAAAGAAAAGAAGTTGAGCGGGGGCAGGTATTAGCCAAACCCGGCACTATTAAGCCCCATACCAAATTTATGGGAGAGGTTTATGTTCTGACCAAAGAAGAAGGCGGGCGTCATACCCCATTCTTTAACGGATATCGTCCTCAGTTTTATTTCCGGACAACTGACGTAACCGGTGTGGCGAAACTACCGGAAGGTGTGGAAATGGTAATGCCTGGGGATAACATTAAGATGTACATTGAACTGATTACCCCGATTGCTATTGAGGAAGGTTTGCGCTTTGCCATTCGCGAAGGCGGCCACACAGTTGGTGCCGGAGTAGTAACCGCAATTAATGAATAAGTTTTTATGCTTAAAATGTAAAGAAATAAAAAGTTTGTTTGCAAGACTTTTTCCGGTGGAAGCATGTGTAAGCACTTAACCGTTTACACTGCTTCCTCTTGGGCTTATTGTTAATTGGAATGCGATGAAGTGGGAGGTTGCGTTGTTAACGGAAATTCTCACGGAGAAGGTCCGCAGAAAAATCGGGCGAAAAGGAGGTAAATACATGGCCAAGCAAAAAATTCGGATTAGGTTAAAAGCATTTGATCATAAAATATTGGATCAATCTGCTGAAAAAATTGTTGATACGGCAAAAAGAACCGGAGCGCTTGTTTCAGGCCCCATTCCTTTGCCTACAGAAAAGAATATTTTTACGATTCTTCGTTCTCCTCACGTTAATAAAGATTCCCGTGAACAATTTGAAATGAGAACTCACAAGCGTTTAATTGACATTATTGAGCCGACACCAAAAACTGTTGATTCATTAATGAGGCTGGATCTGCCCGCGGGGGTAGATATTGAAATTAAATTATAAATAGTATGAAACACCAGGATGCGTGGACAATGAATTCTTTTACCAAGCGAGCAATGCCGAAAACGGTATCTAGCAAGTGAAATGGAGGTGGAATTATGGCAAAAGTGATTCTTGGCAAGAAAATTGGCATGACACAAATTTTTGACCAGGATGGGAAAATTGTTCCGGTTACGGCCATAGAGGCTGGGCCGTGTGTTATTACTCAAATAAAAAATCAATCCTCTGACGGGTATAACGCTATCCAAGTAGGGTATGGCCCTATTAAAAACAAAAATGTAAACAAACCCATGAAAGGATTTTTTAATAAAGTAAATCTTACGCCGGTGCGATTTTTAAGAGAATTTAGGGTTGAGAATACTGGGGATTATCAGATTGGGCAAGAATTAACTGTTGCGGATTTTGAGAATGGGAATAAGATCGATGTAATTGGTATCTCTAAAGGGAAAGGTTTTGCCGGCACTATTAAACGTTGGGGGCAAAGACGTGGGCCCATGGCACACGGATCAAAGAACCACCGCCGGCCTGCTTCTGCAGGAGCAAAGGGACCGGCTCGGGTTTTTAAGGGCAAAAAATCACCCGGCCGTATGGGTGGTGAAAGGGTGACAGTGCAAAACTTGGAGGTCGTGAAAGTATATCCGGAGCAAAACCTGCTTTTAGTTAAAGGGGCTGTCCCCGGTCCTAAAAAGGGATTGGTATTAGTTAAAACCGCTGTTAAAGCAGGTTAGGAACCCGTAGGAAAGGAGGGCTATCATGCCTAAGGTTTCAGTATATAACATGCAGGGAGACCAAATCGGCGAATTGGACCTGAATGATAAGGTATTTGGTATAGAAGTAAATAAGCCGTTATTGCACCAAGCAGTTGTGGCATACCTAGCTTCACTGCGACGAGGCACCCATTCGACTAAAACACGGGCAATGGTTTCCGGTGGAGGGAGAAAACCCTGGAGACAGAAAGGGACAGGACGGGCACGTGTAGGTTCAACCCGTAATCCGGTTTGGACAAAGGGTGGCGTTGCTTTTGGGCCTCATCCCCGGGAGTATGGATTTAAATTGCCCAAGAAAGCTCGACGTGTAGCGTTAAAATCAGCCCTTACTGATAAAGTAAATAATGGGAATCTAATTGTCCTTGATGAACTGAATATAGCAGAACCTAAAACCAAAGAAATGGTACGAATTCTTGAAGTTCTAAAGGCGCCTAATGCATTAGTAGTAATGGGCAATGAAGATACAAATGTAGTTAAGTCCGCTCGCAATATTCCGGGAGTAACGCCGATTGATGCTGAAAGGATTAATGTCTATAATATTTTGGCCCATGAAAAATTAGTAATGACGAAAGAAGCAGTGGCCAGGGTTGAGGAGGTATTTGCCCATGCGTAATCCTCACGACGTTTTAATTAAACCTCTGGTATCCGAGAAATCAATTAGCTTGATGGAACAGAACAAATATCCGTTTGAAGTAAATGCGGATGCCAATAAAATTGAGATTAAGTATGCGGTTCAGGAATTATTTAAAGTTACAGTAACAAATGTGACAACGATGAATGTTAAGGGAAAAATGAAGAGAATGGGTAGATACATTGGAAAACGGCCTGATAGAAAAAAAGCCATTGTGACCTTGAAATCCGGCGATAAAATTGAGGTTTTTGAAGGTCTGTAAGCGGGTAGTGAAGGAGGGAATATTAAATGGGAATTAAAGGTTTTAGGCCCACTTCGCCCGGACGACGGGGAATGACGGTATCAACATTTGAAGAAATTACCAAGGATCAGCCGGAAAAGTCTCTTACCGCGCCTTTAAAAAAGACGGGCGGGCGAAATAATCGAGGAAAGATAACCACCCGGCATCGTGGTGGCGGCCATAAAAAGCTTTATCGAATTATTGATTTTAAACGGGATAAAGACAACATTCCGGCTAAAGTTGCAAGTATAGAATATGATCCGAACAGATCAGCTAACATTGCACTTTTAAATTATGTCGATGGCGAAAAAAGATATATTATTGCTCCAAATGGTTTATCTGTTGGTGATACTGTTGTTTCCGGTCCTGATGCGGATATTAAAGTTGGTAATGCGTTGCCGCTTTCTAATATTCCAGAGGGAACGGTAGTTCACAACATTGAACTAAGACCGGCAGCGGGGGCGAAGATGGCCAGAAGTGCCGGTTCGTCAGCCCAGTTGATGGCCAAGGAAGGGAAATATGCTACTTTAAGGATGCCTTCAGGTGAAATGAGAATGGTCTTAGCCAGATGTAAGGCTACTATCGGGCAGGTTGGCAATATTGATCAAGAAAACATTACTATTGGGAAGGCAGGCCGATCCAGATGGCTAGGAATTAGGCCAAGCGTTCGTGGTGTGGTAATGAACCCGGTTGATCACCCCCATGGCGGTGGTGAAGGGCGTTCCCCGGTTGGACGTAACCCTGTTACCCCGTGGGGAAAACCGGCACTGGGGGCCAAGACTCGCAAAAAGAAGAAAGCGTCTGATCAGCTGATTGTAAAGCGTAGAGGCAAAAATTAATTAGCGATCGGACATAGGAACTACTTGTTGAAGGGAGGCAAATGGTTCTATGGGTAGGTCACTGAAAAAAGGACCGTATTGTGAAGCAAGATTATTGGCAAAGGTTGAAAAAATGAATGAAACCGGCGAAAAGAAAGTTATTAAAACGTGGTCGCGCCGTTCTACGATATTTCCCCAAATGGTAGGACATACCATGGCTGTACATGATGGTCGGAAGCATGTTCCTATTTACATTACGGAAGATATGGTAGGTCATAAGCTGGGCGAATTTGTACCAACCCGATTGTTTAAAGGTCATGGCGCTCATACCGAAAGGTCTTCTGCGTTGAAGTAATTCTCTTTGATGAGAGGAGGTAAGTTTTGTGGAAGTCAAAGCAGTGGCAAAATTTATTCGCATTTCTCCCCGTAAAGCCAGACAGGTGATAGATTTGATCCGGGGGAAAAGCGTGGCTGAAGCATCGGCAATTTTGACACTTGTCCCTAACCGGGCAAAGGAACCTATCGGAAAAGTGTTAAAATCGGCGGTGGCCAATGCTGAGCATAATGGAAATATGAACAGGGATAACCTGATTGTCGTAAAAGCATTTGTTGATGAGGGTCCGACTCTGAAAAGATTTAAACCTCGGGCTATGGGCCGAGCAGACCGCATATTAAAACGCACAAGCCATATTACAGTGGTGGTCAGCGAAAGGGAGGAGGGTTAATTAGTGGGCCAGAAGGTTCATCCAAAGGGAATTCGACTTGGTATTATTAAAGAATGGGATGCCAAGTGGTACTCTCAAAAGGATTTTCAAAATTTTCTTCATGAAGATTTAAAAATTAGAAAATATGTTAAACAGAAGCTTTATGCTTCAGGTATTTCCCGAGTTGAGATAGAGCGTGCGGCCAACCGGGTAAAGGTGAATATTTATACTGCCAAGCCGGGTATAGTTATCGGCCGAGGCGGTGCAGAAGTTGAAAATTTGAAAAAACAGCTTGAAGCCATGACGGGCAAAAAGATTAACGTTAATATTAATGAGGTTAAAAAGCCGGAACTGGATGCTCAGTTGGTAGCAGAGAATGTGGCCGGGGCTTTGGAAAAACGAATTGCTTTTCGCCGTGCGATGAAACAGAATGTATCAAGAACAATGCGCATGGGTGCTGAAGGAATAAAAATTATGTGTGCCGGTCGGCTAGCCGGTGCTGAAATTGCCCGGACCGAATGGTATAGTGAGGGAAAAGTTCCCCTTCATACTCTGCGTGCAGATATTGATTATGGCTTTGCAGAGGCTAATACCACTTATGGGAAAATAGGCGTTAAGGTATGGATATATAAAGGTGAGGTGCTTCCGCAAAAAATTGAAAGGGAAGCAAAAAAGCAAGTTGTGGAGGGAGGCGAGTAATCCATGTTAATTCCCAAAAGAGTAAAGTATCGCCGCCAGCACCGTGGCCGGATGGGCGGGAAGGCTAACAAAGGAAACTTTGTGGCTTTTGGTGAATACGGGTTGCAAGCTGTGGAACCAGGTTGGATCACAAGCCGTCAGATTGAAGCCGCGCGTATTGCCATGACCCGATTTATTAAACGTGGTGGAAAAGTGTGGATTAAGATATTCCCCCATAAACCAGTAACTGTTAAACCTGCCGAAACTCGAATGGGTAGTGGTAAAGGCTCACCGGAATACTGGGTAGCAGTGGTGAAACCAGGACGTATTTTGTTTGAGCTAGCCGGGGTGGATATAGAAATAGCCAAAGAAGCAATGAGGTTAGCCCAGCATAAGCTGCCCATTAAAACTAAGTTTGTAATTCGTGAAGAGACGGGCGGTGAAGCAGATGAAAATTAAAGAAATTCGTGATTTAAGCAATGAAGAATTGCAAAATAAAATTTCTGACTTAAAAGGGGAATTATTTAATCTGCGTTTTCGTCTGGCTACCGGGCAGTTGGATAACCCAATGAATATTAAAGAAGTAAAAAGAACTATTGCCAGAGTACAAACAGTTATTCGAGAACGCGAATTGAAGAAAATAGAGGCGTAAGTTCCTAAATCGGCGGAAAGGAGGAACCAGCTTTGACCGAAAGAGGTAACCGTAAAGTGCGGATTGGCCACGTGGTAAGCGATAAAATGGATAAGACGGTTGTGGTTCGGGTAGAAACCCGGGTAGCCCATCCGCTTTACGGGCGAATTATCAAAGTAAGTAAAAAGTTTAAGGCACATGATGAGAATAACGAATCACGTGTTGGCGATAAAGTGAGGATTATGGAGACGAGGCCACTGTCTAAGGAAAAACGTTGGAGAGTGGTAGATATTTTAGAAAAAGCACCAATCGTATAAAGTGGAATCTGCTCTGAAGAAAGGGGGCGGTGTAATTGATTCAAGCCGAAACAAGAATAAAGGTCGGCGATAATACCGGGGCAAAAGAACTTCTTTGCATTAAAGTGCTTGGAGGATCCAGAAGACGGTATGCCACGGTGGGCGATGTAATCGTTTGTTCCGTAAAAGAAGCGACACCAGGAGGCGTTGTTAAGAAGGGCGAGATAGTCAAAGCTGTTGTCGTCCGAACCAGCAAAGAAATAAAACGCCCCGATGGTTCCTATATTAGATTTGATGAAAATGCAGGTGTGATTATCAATGATGCCGGGCAGCCAAGGGGGACACGTATCTTTGGACCGGTAGCCCGGGAATTGCGTGAAAAGAATTATATGAAGATTGTCTCTTTGGCCCCTGAAGTACTGTAATTGATTTCAATGGCAGCTGAGACAATTGGAGGTGAATTGAATTGCCTAAACCAAAGGTACATGTAAAAAAGGGTGATACTGTGATAGTTATCACCGGCAAGGATGCCGGAAAAAAGGGAAAGGTTCTTGCAGTTGAACCAAAGGAAAACCGTGTGGTCGTGGAAGGGATAAATAAAGTAAAACGGCACACGAAGCCAACCAAAGCAGCACCGCAGGGTGGTATTGTGGATAAAGAGGCGGCATTTGCCAGTTCAAATGTGATGTTATTCTGCCCTAAATGCAGTAGTGTAACAAGAATAGGTAAAAAAGATCTGGGCGATGGTAACTTTGTCCGGCAGTGCAAAAAATGCGGCGAATTATTAGACAAGTAATTCGGGGGAAAGGAGGTACAATTTGTGGCAAGGCTGAAAGAAAAATATGAGAATGAAATTCGGCTGGCTTTAAAAGAAAAATTTAATTATAAAAATGTCATGGAAATTCCCAAACTGGAGAAAGTGGTTATTAACATGGGTTTGGGAGAAACTACTCAAAACCCCAAGGCATTAGATGCCGCCGTTAGCGACCTGACAGCGATTTCCGGACAAAAACCTGTGGTTACTAAAGCGAAAAAATCAATTGCGGCTTTTAAAGTTCGCGAAGGGATGCCGATCGGTGCCAAAGTAACTCTGCGGGGCGACCGTATGTATGAGTTTGTAGATAAATTGATTTCAGTAGCTCTACCCCGGGTAAGAGATTTTAGGGGTGTGTCTCCTAAGGCTTTTGACGGGCGAGGAAATTATACCTTGGGACTACGGGAACAATTAATTTTTCCGGAAATTGAGTATGATAAAATTGACAAGTTGCGCGGTCTGGAAATTGGGTTTGTGACAACGGCTCGCACAGATGAAGAGTCTCGGGAGCTATTAAGATTAATGGGAATGCCTTTTAGGGAAGCATAGCCAAATCTAATCCCAACCATAAGGCGTAAGGAGGGAAAAAAGTGGCTAAAAAATCAATGATTGCTCGGCAGCAGGAA
This sequence comes from Bacillota bacterium, assembly GCA_050945755.1. Lineage (GTDB taxonomy): Bacteria > Bacillota > Dehalobacteriia > Dehalobacteriales > Dehalobacteriaceae > JAQVXR01. Next base: position 22,781 of record JBMNTN010000017.1, read on the forward strand.
AAACCGAAATTTCAGGTACGGGGATACAACAGGTGCAAAATTTGTGGCCGGCCCCATGCCTATATGCGTAAATTTGGGATGTGCCGTATTTGCTTCCGGCACCTAGCTTATAAAGGAGAAATCCCCGGCATCACAAAGTCCAGTTGGTAAAGGATGCCACGGAAGGAGGTTTTGTGTAAATGGTTATGACGGATCCAATTGCCGATTTTCTGACGAGAATCCGTAATGCAAATACGGTTTACCAGGATAAAGTTGAAATACCGGCGTCGAGGATTAAACAAGGGCTGGCAAATATTCTTAAAGATGAAGGATTCATCAAAGATGTGGAATATATTGAGGACGGTAAACAAGGGATCTTGCGGCTGTATCTAAAGTATGGGACAAACCGGGAAAAAGTTATTACCGGGTTAAAAAGAATCAGCAAGCCTGGACTAAGGGTATATGCCAGAAAGGACCAAGTGCCCAAAGTATTAGGGGGGTTAGGCGTTGCCGTGGTTTCCACTTCCAAGGGGTTAATGACGGATAAACAAGCCCGTAAAGAGGGTTTAGGCGGGGAAATTGTTTGCTATATCTGGTAAGTATCAATAAATATGATAAGCGTACAAGTTGTTTTCGGGAGGTGTGAACATGTCTAGAATCGGTAAGATGCCGATTGAAGTCCCCAGTGGAGTCAACGTGAACATTGAGGGGAATACAGTCAGCGTCAAAGGGCCTAAAGGGCAGCTGGAGAAAACGTTTCATCAGGATATTGGGATAGCGATTGATGATAATAAAGTTATTGTATCTCGTCCTTCCGATGATAAAGAACATCGGGCTCTCCATGGCTTGACCCGCGCTCTATTGAATAATATGGTGCAGGGTGTAACCAAAGGCTTTGAGCGCAGGTTGGAACTGGTTGGAGTTGGTTACCGGGCAGCAAAACAAGGAAACAAACTAGTGTTGAATGTAGGATATTCTCATCCTGTAGAAATGGATCCGGGGAAAGACTTAAATGTTGAGGTCCCTGCTCCAACAAAGATAGTTGTTTCCGGTATCGATAAAGAAAAAGTAGGCGCTTTTGCTGCCAATATTCGTGCGGTACGTGAACCTGAGCCATACAAAGGAAAAGGGATAAAATATGAAGGAGAACGGATCCGCCGTAAAGCCGGTAAAGCCGGTGTTAAGAAATAATCTTTCCAGAGTTGCTTAAGGAAGGGAGTGACCAACGGTGTTTAAGAAGATAGACCGTAAGGCAATACGGGCTAAAAAGCACCTGAGGGTGAGAAAAAAAATTTCCGGTACGGCTGAATGCCCCCGGTTGTGTGTTTACCGGAGCGGAAAACATATTTACGCTCAAATAATTGATGACACCAAGGGTATTACTTTGGTTGCCGCTTCTACCATAGACCCATCATTAAAGAAGGAGTATGGTGGAAACAAGGAAGCAGCACGCAAAGTAGGGCTGCTTACTGCTGAAAAAGCCAGGGAAAAAGGGATAAAAAATGTTGTATTTGACCGTGGCGGATTGATCTATCATGGGAGAATTGCTGCCTTGGCGGAAGGGGCCAGGGAAGGTGGTCTGGAATTCTAATTTCGGGACAAAGGAGGGAAATTGATGTCGAGAATTAACGCAAGCAATCTTGAACTTAGCGAAAAAGTAGTTAGCATAAACCGGGTTGCCAAAGTTGTTAAGGGTGGACGGCGATTCAGTTTTAGCGCTTTGGTTGTAGTCGGCGATGGCCAGGGCACTGTTGGTGCCGGCTTGGGAAAAGCCGGGGAAGTTCCGGAGGCTATTCGGAAAGGTATTGAAGATGCTAAGAAGAATTTATTTAATGTGCCGATGGTAAACAGCACCATTCCTCATGAGGTTGTAGGGAAATTTGGTGCGGGCGCTGTCCTATTAAAGCCTGCAGGAGAAGGTACCGGAGTAATTGCAGGCGGACCTGTCCGTGCGGTATTGGAACTGGCCGGCATCAGAAACATTCTCACCAAGTCACTGGGATCAAATAATGCAATTAATATGGTCCGGGCAACCACGCAAGGCCTTAGTTCATTAAAAAAGGCAGAAGATGTGGCAAAGCTTCGCGGCAAATCAGTTGAAGAATTGTTAGGGTAGGGGGGATGAAAGTGGCAAAGCAGCTTAAAATCACCCTGGTGAGAAGTGTTATTGGTTATAATAAAAAACAGCAGGCAAATGTCAAAGCTCTTGGATTAGGAAAATTAAACAGTTTTGTAGTGCATAATGATACACCTGATATTCGTGGAAAAGTCAACAAAATACCCCATCTGTTGAAAGTAGAAGAGATTGACGAATAATCAATACAGTCAAGGGAGGTGTAACGATTGAATCTGAGCGAGTTAAAACCTGCTCCCGGTGCGCGGCCAAAGGCCAATCGGGTTGGCCGGGGAATCGGTTCCGGTTCAGGAAAAACTTCGGGACGGGGACATAAGGGCCAAAAATCCCGGTCCGGTGGCGGTGTTAGGCCAGGGTTCGAAGGCGGTCAGATGCCTTTGCAGAGGCGACTTCCTAAACGCGGATTTACAAATATCTTTAAAAAAGAAATTGTTGAAGTCAGTCTTCAAGATTTAAACAGATTTGAGAACGGAACCGTTGTCACCCCTGAAGTGCTTTTAGAAGCAGGGGTTATTAAAAATGTTAAAGACGGAGTTAAGATTTTAGCTAACGGTGAGCTGGAAAAATCTTTAACAGTTCAAGTCCACAAAGTTAGCAAAATGGCTGCTGAGAAAATTGCTGCGGCGGGTGGAAAAGTAGAGGTGATTTAATATGCTGTCAACTCTGCGGAGCGCATGGAAGATCGAGGAGTTACGAACAAAGATTATCTTTACCTTATGGATGTTTCTTATCTTTAGAATAGGCGCCCATGTTCCGGTACCTGGAGTGGATTCGGAGGCATTAAAAGGGCTTTTGTCCCAAAACATTTTTGGTTTTATCGATGTTGTCTCGGGCGGTGCCTTTAAAAAGTTTACCGTGTTTGCCATGGGGATTATGCCTTATATTAATGCATCCATTATCATGCAGTTGTTGACAGTGGTGATTCCATATTTTGAAAAAATAGCCAAGGAAGGCGTAGAAGGCAGAAAAAAGATTGTCCAATATACCAGATATGGAACCGTTATCCTTGGTTTTATCCAAGCCATTGGTATGTCTTTTTATTTAAAGGGTGCCTTGGAGAATCCCGGGATATTTTCCATCATTGTCATAGCTATTACTTTGACAGCCGGTACGGCATTTCTGATGTGGTTAGGTGAACTGATTACGGAAAAAGGCATTGGTAATGGTATTTCCCTAATTATCTTTGCCGGAATTGTTTCACGGCTGCCGGCAGGTATTAATACAATCTACCAATATTTAAGTACCGGAGAAACGAACTTTTTTGCTGTACTTGCCTTTTTGGTGATTGCGATTGTGATCATTGCCGGGGTTGTTGCCATCCAGGAGGGCCAGAGGCGTATTCCTGTTCAATATGCTAAAAGAGTTGTCGGGCGTAAGGTATATGGTGGACAAAGTACACACATTCCGTTGAAAGTAAACCAAGCAGGAGTAATTCCGGTAATCTTTGCAATGTCAATTCTCATGTTTCCAACGACAATTGCTGCCTATTTTCCCAATAACTCTATTGCCGTTTGGATTACTAACGTTTTAAGCTTTAGGCATCCGTTCTATATGATTATTTATGCGATGTTAATAATATTCTTCACCTATTTTTATACAGCAGTCACCTTTAATCCTCAGGAAGTGGCTGACAATATGAAAAAATATGGTGGGTTTATCCCAGGGTTAAGACCGGGACGTCCAACAGCAGAATACATTGATCGTGTATTGACCCGTGTGACCTTGGCAGGAGCAATATTCTTGGCATTTATCGCCCTTCTACCAAACTTTGTGATGGCATTTACCGGATTGGACATCTATTTTGGAGGGACGTCATTGCTGATTGTTGTGGGTGTGGCACTGGAAACTATGAAGCAGTTGGAATCCCATTTATTAATGCGTCATTACCAAGGGTTTATGAAATAAAATTTTGGATTCTAAGCCTATGTAGGGGGGAATAAAAAATGCGGATTATTCTCTTAGGACCTCCGGGTGCAGGAAAAGGAACACAGGCCGAAGTGCTGGTAAAAAAGCTTTCTATACCGCATATATCTACCGGTGATATGTTTAGAAACGCGATAAAAGAAGGTACTGATTTAGGAAAAAAGGCTAAAGAATATATGGATTCCGGCCAATTAGTGCCTGATGAGGTTACGGTGGGAATAGTGCGGGAACGTATTTCTCAGGATGATTGCGGGAGCGGATTTTTACTGGATGGGTTTCCCCGAACGGTAGCTCAGGCTGAAGCATTGGATGAGATCTTAGCTGAAATGAAGACACAACTGGATGCTGTTATCAGTATTGAGGTACCTAGTGAGAAACTGGTAACACGGCTTACCGGACGAAGGGTATGCCGAAAATGCGGAGCCACATATCACATGGAGTTTAATCCTCCCGGTCAAGACGGGATCTGTAACAAATGCGGCGGAGAACTATACCAGCGCAGTGATGATACAGAAGAAACGGTGCTAAGCCGACTGAATGTGTACGAGAAACAAACTGCTCCTTTGATTCAGTATTACAACCAAAAGGGTTTATTAAAAAGGATTGATGGTGATAAACCAATTGATCAGGTCCTCGTGAAAATAGGGGAAAGCCTGGGAAAAAATTGGGCGTGATTACACTTAAATCTAACTCCCAAATTGCACTGATGAAAGAAGCGGGAAGGATTGTAGCTGAGAGCCTGGCTCTATTGGCTAAGATGGTAGAACCCGGGATAACTACTCAGGAATTGGATCAGGCTGCAGAAGAATATATCTTGAAGAGAGATGCTTTACCTGCCTTTAAGGGTTACAACGGGTTTCCGGCTACGATTTGCGCCTCCATTAATGATGAAGTGGTACACGGGATACCAGGTTTAAGAAAATTACAAAGTGGGGATATTATTAGTATTGATATCGGGGCGGTAAAAAATGGATTTTTTGGCGACTCGGCCATTACAGTCCCGGTAGGTGATGTGGCTGATGAAAAGCTCAGGCTTCTGGCAGTTACTGAAGAGAGTCTGATAGAAGGAATTAAGCATGCGGTAATTGGAAATCATCTCAGTGACATTTCCCATGCGATCCAGACCTATGTGGAAAGACATGGATTCTCTGTAGTACGGGACTATGTTGGGCATGGGATTGGCAAAAAGATGCATGAGGAGCCACAAATACCAAACTTTGGCAAGCCGGGGTATGGCCCCAGATTAGCTAAAGGCATGGCGCTTGCCGTTGAACCTATGGTCAACATAGGTACCTATAAAGTGAGGACTTTACTGGATAACTGGACGGTGGTAACGGAAGACGGCCAGTGTTCGGCCCACTTTGAACATACAATTGCCATTACAACTGAGGGACCTGAAATTTTAACTAAACTTTAGGGGTTGAGGTATTTTGTATGGGTGATAGAGTAGTAGTCGGCCAACTGGTAAAATCCAAATCAGGTCGCGACAAAGGCAGGTATTATCTTGTACTGTCAATTGACTCCGAAAAACGCATGACCTTTTTAGTAGACGGGGAAAAGAGACGTGTCAAGAATCCTAAGAAAAAAAATATCTGCCATATCCAGGTAACGAATGCTGTCATAAAGGAATTAGCCCAAAAGATTAATGAGGGTTCTATACCGAGCGACCAGGATTTAAGAAGGTATCTACAGAGTGTAGAAGTTGACTGAAGTTTTGGATGGATATACAAGGAGGTTGGTAAGTGAATGTCAAAGCAGGATGCCATAGAAGTTGAAGGTAAAGTGGTAGAACCTCTACCGAATGCGATGTTTAAAGTTGAGTTGTCGAATGGGCACCAGGTATTAGCTCATGTTTCCGGGAAAATTCGGATGAATTTTATTAGAATCCTTCCTGGAGATCGGGTAACGGTTGAATTATGCCCCTATGATTTGAAACGGGGTCGTATCACTTATCGATATAAATAAGATCTAGTAAGGGGAACAAAATAAGGAGGGTCAACATTGAAGGTTAGAGCCTCAGTTAAAAAAATTTGTGAAAAGTGCAAGATTATCAAAAGAAAAGGTAAAGTAATGGTTATTTGTGAAAATATCAAGCATAAGCAAAAACAGGGTTAGGGAAAAAGTTTGACACAGAAAAATTAAGCGGAGGTGGATAAACTAGATGGCACGTATTGCAGGCGTGGACCTGCCCAGAGATAAGCGGGTGGAAATAGCCCTTACCTATATTTTTGGCATTGGTCTTTCAACATCCCAAAAAGTCCTCGCCCAAGCAGGGGTTAATCCTGATACCCGGGTGCGGGATCTGACGGAAGACGAAGTCGGCAAGATTCGTGAAATAATTGATAAGACATGTCAAGTAGAGGGTGACTTACGCAGAGAGATTGCTCTAAATATTAAAAGGTTGATGGAAATTGGCTCTTACCGAGGGATTCGCCATCGGAGAGGGCTTCCTGTACGGGGACAAAAGACAAAAACAAATGCGCGGACAAGAAAAGGTCCCAAGCGGACTGTCGGTGTCAGACGTAAAAAGTAAAAAGAAAGGAGGCCTTTTGCATTGGCTCGGAGACAAACTCGTAGAAAACGGGAACGTAAAAACGTTGAGTATGGTGTTGCTCATATCCAATCTACTTTTAATAATACTTTAATAGTAATTACCGATAAGGCTGGGAATGCTATTTCCTGGTCAAGCGCCGGAGCAATGGGGTTTAAAGGGTCGAGGAAGAGCACTCCTTTTGCGGCGCAGATGGCTGCAGAAACATGTGCCAAAGAAGCCATGGAACACGGGATGAGACAGGTAGAATGTTTGGTAAAGGGACCTGGATCAGGCCGGGAAGCGGCCATTCGTTCTCTGCAGGCGGCCGGTTTGGAGGTCAGCATGATTAAGGATGTCACTCCGATACCCCATAATGGTTGCAGACCGCCAAAAAGAAGAAGAGTTTAGGAGGTATCCAATAGATGGCAAGATATACAGGTGCTGTTTGCAGGCTGTGCCGGCGGGAAGGAGCCAAGTTATTTCTAAAAGGAGATCGTTGTTACTCAGACAAATGTTCCTTTGTGAAACAGGGTTATGCTCCCGGACAGCACGGACAGTCCCGGAAAAAAGTCTCGGAATACGGAATTCAGCTTCGGGAAAAACAAAAGGCACGTAGAATCTACGGAATATTAGAAAGGCAGTTTCGCAATTACTTTGAAAAGGCGGAACGCCAAAAAGGTGTTACAGGGGAAAACCTTTTAAGGCTGTTGGAAAGGCGCTTGGACAACGTGGTTTACCGGCTCGGATTTGCTAATTCTCGTACCGAAGCCCGGCAACTTGTTCGCCATGGACACTTTATCGTTAACGGCAGAAAGGTAAATATTCCATCTTATTTAGTGCGCGTAGGCGAAGAAATTGGTTTTAGTGAGAAAAGCAAGAAGTCGCCTAAGATCCAGGAGATTGCTGAGCTAGCAGCGCATAAAACTGTTCCGGCATGGCTGGAGTTGGATAAGGACCAATTGGTAGGTAAGGTAGTATCTATACCCAATCGGGAAGATATTGATGCTCCTATTGCCGAACATCTTATCGTCGAGCTATACTCCCGTTAATGGTTAGTGATAGGATAGTTTATTTTGTGATCGGTAACGAGAAGGAGGGCGAGTAGGTGTTAGAAATTGAAAAGCCCAAAATCCAGTGTGTAGAGATGACTGACGACAAAGAATACGGGAAATTTGTTGTTGAGCCTTTAGAAAGAGGTTACGGGATAACCTTAGGAAATTCCCTGAGGCGGGTGCTTTTATCATCCCTACCCGGAGCTGCAGTAACAGCGGTAAAAATTGATGGTGTACTGCACGAGTTTTCCAATATTCCGGGTGTTATGGAGGATACCACAGATATTATTTTGGCGCTAAAAGGACTATCCGTGAAGATGTATACTGATGAACCGCGTCAAATTTATATTGAGGCTGATGGGCCGGGAGTTGTTAAAGCTGCTGACATTAAGGGAGATGCCGACGTAGAAATATTAAATGCCGAACACCATATTGCCACTTTAGATGATTCAGGGCATCTCTTTATGGAGATTAGCGTGGAAAAAGGGCGCGGCTATGTTTCGGCGGAAAAGAACAAGAAGGAAGAGCACGTTATTGGAGTAATTCCTGTTGATTCTCTGTTTTCACCTGTTAAGAAAGTGAATTACATGGTTGAAGACACTAGGGTTGGCCAGGAAACGGACTATGATAAGCTTACTCTGGAGGTATGGACAGACGGGACGATTGCTCCTGACGAGGCTGTTAGTTCCAGTGCCAAAATTTTGAATGATCATTTGAAGTTATTTATTGGCCTGACAGAATCTATAACTGATGAAGTTACGATGGTCGAAAAAGAAGAAGAAAAGAAAGACAAGCTCCTGGAATTAACTATTGAAGAACTTGATCTTTCAGTGCGCTCATATAATTGTCTGAAGCGAGCGGGAATAAACACTGCTCAGGAACTGATTCAGAAAACGGAAGAAGATATGATGAAAGTACGTAATCTGGGCAAAAAATCTTTGGAAGAAGTGCAGGAAAAGTTAGCCGCGCTTGGACTCAGTCTAAGAAAGAGCGATGAATAGTCAAAAGCAAAGGAGGTTGGGGATATGGCATACCGTAAGCTAGGAAGAACCAGCAGCCACCGTCGGGCAATGTTTCGAAACGCTGTTACTTCTTTGTTTGATAAAGAAAAGATTCATACTACAGAACCAAAGGCAAAGGAATTAAGAAGCATTGCAGAAAAAATGATTACCCTTGCTAAAAAGGGAGATTTACAGTCCCGCCGGTTAGCGTTGGCTTATTTAATGGATGAAGATGTTGTATCAAAGCTCTTTAACACTATTGCAACCCGATATGCAGACCGGCAGGGCGGTTACCTGCGTATCGTCAAAATGGAAAAGCGCCGGGGTGACGCAGCCCAAATGGTTTTGGTGGAGTTGGTTTAAGGTATAGTCACAGGATGAGCAGCGATTGAAGTTAGAGTCAGGGATAATGGTTCCTGGCTTTACTTTTTAGGGTCAGGCTTTCTTTTTTGAATTTGTTAATTTAGATTTAGCTTGGATGCTAAAAAAGAGATACCTTATGGTGAGATCCGATCTTCAAAAATGATCATGCATGGGAAGTTATCTGACAAGAAGCATTTTATGACGAGATGTATTATATTAAATAAAATAAACGAGTCGGGTCTGGTTACCAAGGAGGGCTGAACTTGATTTCCGTAAGAAAACTTTCTTACATTTACAAATCCCCCAAAGAAGAGATTAAAGCCCTTGATAATGTAAATCTTGAGATTAAAAAGGGAGAGTGGCTGGCTGTAATTGGGCCCAACGGTTCCGGGAAATCCACATTAGCCAAGCATTTTAATGCGTTGCTGATACCGACGATAGGGTCGGTCATAGTAGATGGGAAAGATACAAGTGATCCACAGTTGATACCTAAGATTCGCCAAAAAGTTGCTTTTGTCTTTCAAAATCCTGATAACCAATTGGTAGCAACTACAGTAGAAGAAGATATAGCTTTTGGTCCGGAGAATTTAGGTATTGAACCGGGGGAGATTGTAAAAAGAGTTCGGGATGCTCTCCGGGTTACTGGAATGGAAGAATACCAAAAAGCCGCCCCTCATCTCTTATCCGGAGGGCAAAAACAGAGGGTAGCAATTGCCGGTGCCTTAGCTATGCAACCTGAGTACCTGGTGATGGATGAAGCAACAGCAATGCTCGATCCTCAGGGGAGAAAGGAAGTTCTCGCCACTTTATCCAGGTTGAACAAGGAGCTAGGTTTAACGGTTATTTATATTACCCATTTTATGGAGGAAGCTGCGCTTGCTCATCGGATTGCTGTGATGAACAATGGGCAAATACTTTTTATTGGAATCCCCCGGGATGTTTTTTCCCGGGTCAAAGAGCTGGAAGCCATTGGCCTAGATGTACCGGATATTGCCGTGATTGCCTCAGAGCTGAGGGAAAAAGGCCTGATTAAACAAAAGGGCATTATTACAATTGATGAGTTGGTGAATGTATTATGCCAATTGAATTAAATAATGTTTCTTTTATTTATATGTCGGATACACCCTTTGAAAAATTGGCTCTTAAGAATATCAATCTTTCAATTAAGAAGGGAGAGTTTATTGGATTAATTGGCCATACCGGTTCCGGTAAATCTACATTGGCTCAGCTTTTTAACGGGTTATTAAAGCCGGCAAAAGGGACAATTTTTGTTGGTGGGAAAAACCTTTGGGAGAAAAAGCATGTATCCCCTGAGGTTTGCCGGAAGGTGGGGCTGGTTTTCCAATACCCGGAGTACCAGCTTTTTGCAGAGACAGTTTTTGAGGATGTTGCCTTTGGCCCGAGGAACTTGCAAGTTCCTGAGAGGGAACTACCTTCTTTGGTAAAAGAGTCATTAAATATCATGGGTATAGACTATGCCCGGTTCAAAGACCGATCGCCATTTTCCCTCAGTGGGGGCCAAAGGCGCAAAATAGCCATTGCAGGGGTCATTGCGATGCAGCCGGATATTTTGGTCTTAGATGAACCTACAGCCGGTATGGATCCGGCCGGACGAAATGATATGATCAAAGTAGCACAGCATTTGCACAGAAAAAAAGGAAGAACAATTATCTGGATCACCCATAATATGAATGAGGTTGCTCAACTGGCGACCAGGCTGGTCGTAATGAGCAAGGGGCAAATAACACTTGAGGGAAGCCCCCGGGAAATTTTTGCCCAAGAGGACAAGTTAAGGGAGCTGGGGCTGGAAATCCCTGTTGCTGCTTCTTTAGTCCGGCAGCTAAAAAGACTGGGTAAACCTGTTCAGGGCACTGCCATTACAGTGCCGGAAGCGCTGGCGGAAATTAGCCTGTGGTTGGGAGGCTGAGACCGTGATAAACAGTATTAAGATTGGTCAGTATTACCCTGCCCGGTCCCCAATACACAAAATGGATCCGCGGATAAAGATTATTTCGGTATTTATTTATATTTTTGCTTTGTTTTTAGCCAAAGATTATTTCAGTTATTTGGTGGTTACTGTTTTTTCCTTGGCTGTTGTAGTTTTGTCCCGGATACCGTTTAAAACGATGTTAAAGGGATTAAAGCCGATTTTAATATTTATCTTATTAACCTCCTTCCTTCACTTATTTCTGACTGAGGGGACGGAAATTTGGCGCTGGAAGTTCTTAAAAATTACAATTGAGGGTCGGGATAATGCCGTTTTTATGACCCTTAGGTTAATACTTTTAATCGGCATAGCTTCCCTCCTCACTTATACTACTACTCCCATTGCCCTGACAGACGGATTGGAGAGGCTTTTGAATCCCTTCAAGAAAATAGGGGTCCCTGCCCATGAATTGGCCATGATGATGACTATTGCCCTACGGTTTATTCCGACGCTGTTGGAAGAGACAGATAAAATTATGAAAGCCCAGGTGTCTCGGGGGGCAAGTTTTCGGACCGGAGGGATGATGAAAAGGGCCCATATGGTAATTACCCTGCTGGTCCCCTTATTCTTAAGTGCTTTTCGGCGAGCGGAGGAGTTAGCTTTGGCGATGGAGGCACGGGGCTACCAGGGAGGAGAAGGACGTACGAGGATGCGAGTTCTAAAAGTCAGTTCAGTTGATGTTTTTGCCCTGTTAATTGTCATAACTTTTCTAGGGTACATGGGCTATTACAGGTGGTTTTGATGAAACGGAATATTAAGTTATTAATTGAATATGACGGAACAAATTATATTGGATGGCAACGCCAGCCTGAGCATCAGGGGATGAGTATTCAGGGCATGCTGGAAAACAGCATTGCTAAATTAACCGGTCACAGAGTTTGGTTAAAAGGTGCAGGCAGAACAGATTCCGGAGTTCATGCGAGGGGGCAGGTTGCCAATTTTTTTACAGAAAGTAAAATTCCGGTGCACAGAATCCCTCATGCTTTGGCGGGAATGCTTCCAAATGATATTGTCGTGCGCGGGGCCTGGGAAGTGCCTGAAGGTTTTCATGCCAGATACAGTGCATTGGAAAAAACTTATCGTTATACAATTCTTCTTCCGGGTTACCGAAGTGCCTTTGAGTGGAGATATGCTTACTATTGTCCCTATCAACTGGATGTGGAGAAAATGAACCAAGCCGCACGCTTTCTGGAAGGAACTCATGATTACTCATCCTTTTGCGCCAAAGGAAGCCCGGTCAAAAACTTCATTCGCACGATAAGTCGGTGTTGTATTTATCAGGATGATTGCCACCTTTATATGGAGGTTACAGCTAACGGTTTTCTTTATAATATGGTACGCATTATTGTAGGTACTTTAATAGAAATTGGTCGGGGTAAGTGGGAACCTTTTAAGATGATTGAGATTTTAGAGGCAAAAGATCGAAACAAAGCCGGTCCTACTATCGGTCCTCAGGGATTGCTGTTATTAAATATAAAATACTGATTTAGCAGGTAGTAAACCTTGACATAACTTGGTTTTTTCATTAAAATAATTCTATGTGAGTTTACACCCGCAACTTCCAGCCCCGTTAGTTGCGGGTTTAAGCAAATAGATGCCATGAGTACAATTGAACAGGTTGTAAGGAGGGAAAAAGGGTGCAGACATTTATGGCTAACCCCAAGGATATTGAAAGAAAATGGTATATCCTTGATGCTGCAAATAAACCCCTAGGCCGTGTCGCGACTGAAGCGGCCAGATTGCTAAGAGGAAAGCATAAGCCGATATTTACGCCCCATATTGACACGGGAGACCATGTGATTATTATTAACGCAGAAAAAGTGGTACTTACCGGAAATAAAGCGCAAAACAAAATGTACTATCGTCATTCCCGTTATCCGGGAGGCCTGAAGGCAATGGATTATCAGACTCTCTTGGCCACCAAACCTGAACGGGCTATTATAAAAGCTGTTAAGGGTATGATACCTCATAACCGTTTAGGCCGAAAGGTTTTGACCAAGATGCGCGTCTATCGTGGTGCTGAACATCCGCATCAGGCTCAGAAACCGGAAGTTTGGAATTATGAAGTCTAAAACCTCGGGAAGGGAGGAGATTATTAAGTGGCAGAAGTAAAATATTATGGAACCGGGCGCAGAAAAAACGCGATCGCCAAGGTGTGGATTGTTCCCGGCGAAGGTAATGTGCGGGTTAACGAGCGTGAGCTCGATGCTTATTTTGGTAAGAAGACATTGGAAATGATTGTGAAGCAGCCCTTAGAGCTAACCGGAACACTTTCCCGTTTTGATGTAATTGCCAAAGTTCAGGGCGGAGGCACTACCGGACAAGCAGGAGCAGTAAGGCATGGTATTGCTCGGGCACTGATTCAAGCTGATTCAGGACTGCGGCCTAAGTTAAAGGCAGCAGGTTTTGTTACCCGTGATCCAAGAATGAAAGAACGAAGAAAGTATGGCTTAAAGAAAGCCCGTAAAGCAAGCCAGTTCTCTAAACGTTAAATATTTGTTTATTTACAATCGAGTTTGTTTACAATTATAAAGTTTGCTTTTTGCAAGCATAGAACCGTCATGGGTATTCTCCCATTGACGGTTTTTTTATGCGTGTTTTTACGTCT